>CAYJDF010000084.1:2175-10408 GCA_964368845.1 uncultured Desulfovibrionaceae bacterium | reverse complement strand
CATTTATATGCCATTTTTTGTCCCCCATTTGTCCCCCATTTTTTCTTGAAAGAGGGTAGTAAATCGTGAATGTCTGTGAAAACAAAATTGCATTTAAACTCTTGATTGTCAATGTAAAAATGGCAAATTGAAATAAAAAATGAAAGTGTGTGAAAAGTGCTCATAACGGACTGTTAATCACTAGGTTGGCGGTTCAAGTCCGTCCCGGGGAGCCAGTAAGTTCAAGGGTTTAGATGTAAAAGTCTAAACCCTTTTTCTTTGTTTTTTTGATTTTGTCCTCCACCTGTACCGCAAATTTTTTTGATTATAATTAAAAAATCGTGAAAATGAGTGAAAGTGAAACTTATTGTAAAGCGGCCCTTAATTCTTTTATAATGTTTATAAGTGGTTCTTTGGCTTTGGTCGAATGAGTTGCAATAATTTTTACAAAAGCGCTACCAACGATGACACCGTCAGCATAGTCTGTTATTTCTGCTACTTGTTCTGCGCAGGATATACCAAAGCCCACGCATACGGGAAGTGCGCTATGCTTTTTGATAAGTTTGGTCATGGAGCGCAAGTCTGTTGTTATTTCGCTGCGTGTTCCTGTAACTCCCATAGAAGACACAAGATATATAAAACCTTCAGCTTGTTTGGCAATGGTTTCTATACGTTTAGCAGAGGTGGGGGCAATAAGCGAAATAATATCAACGCCGTGTTTTTGCGCATAAGGGCTAATAAGCGCTTTTTCTGTAACTTCATCAAAGGGCAGGTCGGGGATGATAATGCCGTTAATGCCGCATTCTTGGCATTTTTGAAAAAACTCCGCATAGCCGTAGTTAAAGATGGGGTTCATATAGGTTAAAAATACCAAAGGAATAGAAATTTTTTGGCGCGCCCTTTGTACCATGGCAAAAATACCATCAAGGGTGGTTCCTGCCTGCAATGCTCTGGCATTGGCTGCTTCTATGACTTCTCCTTCGGCTATGGGATCAGAAAAGGGAATACCGATTTCTATAAGATCTGCGCCTGCTTCGGCCATGGCTATGATATATTCTTCTGTGTGTTTAAGGTCTGGATCTCCTGCTGTTAAAAAAGTAATGAGAGATTTTTTATCTTGCAAAGCTTTAGTTATGTTACTCATGGATAGTTACTCCTTTATATTGTGCCATGGCTACCACATCTTTATCACCGCGCCCAGAAAGGCACACAATAATATTTTCATCTTTGGAAAAATCCATAGCAATTTTTTTCACGTGGGCTATGGCATGGGCTGATTCAATAGCAGGGATAATCCCTTCGGTTTTGGCTAAATATTCAAAGGCTTCTACAGCCTCTGCATCAGTTACAGGTACATATGATGCCCTATGTGTATCTTGTAAGTGGGCGTGTTCTGGGCCAATGCCTGGGTAGTCTAGACCTGCAGAAATGGAGTAGACCTCCGCAATTTGTCCATAATTGTCCTGACAAAAATAAGATTTCATGCCGTGGAAGATACCCACTGAGCCTTTGGACATGCTGGCGGCGTGTTTTTCTGTATCAATACCTTTGCCAGCGGCTTCACAACCTAAAAGCAGTACACTTTTTTCTTCAATAAAATGATGGAACATTCCCATGGCATTGCTGCCACCGCCTACACAGGCAATGACTGCCGAAGGCAATCTGTTTTCAGCTGCCAGTATTTGTTGCTTTGCTTCAAAGGAAATGACACTTTGGAAGTCGCGCACTATGAGAGGAAAAGGGTGCGGACCAACCACAGATCCAAGAACATAATGGGTGTCATGCACACGCATTGTCCAAGCGCGCATGGTAGCATTGACTGCGTCTTTAAGGGTTTGTGTTCCGCTGGTAACTGCATGCACTGTGGCCCCCAAAAGCTCCATGCGATAAACATTGAGTAATTGGCGGTTAATATCTTCTTGCCCCATAAAAATTTCACACTTAAGTCCTAAAAGTGCTGCCGCTGTGGCCGTGGCTACGCCGTGTTGTCCTGCGCCTGTTTCGGCAATAATGCGTGTCTTGCCCATATTCTTTGCAAGCAAGACTTGCCCCAACACATTGTTAATTTTATGTGATCCTGTGTGGTTTAAGTCTTCTCTTTTTAAATATATTTTTGCTCCGCCAAGGTCTGCACTCATCTTTTTTGCATAGTACAAGCGTGAGGGGCGTCCAGCATACTCATTGAGTAAAAAACTAAGCTCAGCATTGAACTTTGTATCCTCTTTATAGTGTGCGTAGGCTGCTTCCAATTCCAAAATGGCATTCATAAGAGTTTCGGGTATATATTGTCCCCCATGTACTCCGTATCTTCCTTTATACTTTTGCATTATGAACCTTCCTTATGAGTTGTTCTATAAGATGTTTATCCTTAAAGCCTTGCACTTCAGCACCGCTGGAAATATCTAAAGCATAAGGACTATATTGCATGGCTTGCTCTATATTATGCAGGCCAATGCCGCCTGCTAGGAAAAATGCTTTTTCTGTCTTAGGTAGGCAAGACCAATCAAACACCTGTCCACTACCAGCTTTAGGCGCATCAAAAAGCACATAATCCGCAAGGTGTGGTATGGGATCGTGCGCTTGTTGTGCTTTGATGATTTTTGTGTGTGGCAGGCGTTTTTTGCATTCAACCAATGTGGTGTTATCTTCCTGTCCGTGTAATTGTAATATGTCCACAATATTTTCGGTGACCGCCTTTTCCATCATGTCTAAGGGTGCATTGACAAAAACGCCCACGGCAGTGATTTTTGTATCAAGACGATTTTTAAGTATCTTTGCTTGCTCAAAACTTATTTGGCGGCGACTTTTTGCAAAAACAAAACCCACATAATCGGGTAAAGCGGCATTTACAAAATCCACGTCGCAAGTTCTGGTGAGACCGCAAATTTTTATTTTCATGCTAAGCCTCGTAGATTTTGAAGCATTTTACACTTATCTTCACTGCGCATGAGGCTTTCACCTATGAGCACAGCGTCCATGTTATGTTCTTCAAGAAGTTGTATGTCCTCTCGTGTGCTTATACCGCTTTCTGCCACATATAATACAGAAGGTGGCACGTGCTTACGAAGATCAAGACAAGTACGAATGTTTACTTCAAAAGTTTTTAAATTTCTATTGTTTATGCCGACAATGCGTGCACCGCAATCAAGGGATTTTTGTAGCATATCATAGCTGTGGCTTTCTACTAAAGCCGACATACCAAGGGCCTC
The DNA here is from genome assembly GCA_964368845.1 of uncultured Desulfovibrionaceae bacterium. Classification (GTDB taxonomy): domain Bacteria; phylum Desulfobacterota; class Desulfovibrionia; order Desulfovibrionales; family Desulfovibrionaceae; genus CAYJAD01. The sequence goes on along the minus strand of CAYJDF010000084.1, from coordinate 7,220 downwards.
AACAAGGGCGATATATTCTTGTAATATTTTGGCATCTAAAAGTTCTGCTATGAGCAGTATGGCAGATGCTCCCCATATTTTTGCTTCATATATTTGATAGGGATGCAGGATAAAGTCCTTGCGCAAGGTGGGTAAGTCGACCTCGGCACTAATGTCTTGCAAATAGCTACCACTTCCTAGAAAAAATTGCGGTTCTGTGAGTACGGAAATGGCCTGAGCACCTGCCTTTTCATACTCTTTAGCAATGTCTAAAGGTGCAAAGCTTGGTGCTATAAGTCCCTTGGAAGGGGAAGCTTTTTTAACCTCGCAAATATAGGACAAACCATCACTTGCCAAAGCCGCATGGAAAGCAAACGTAAATCCTTCTTGTACGGCCTGCATGCGTTTTTGAGTAGCTTGTACAATGGTATCTAAAAAATGCTGTTTTTGCATATTAAACCTCATTAGATAAGCGAATAAAGCTTTGTAATTGCCCCAAAGCTTTTCCACTGGTGAGAATGTTTCTTATATATTCTATGGCTTCGGGTAAGGGTATAGATTTAGCCACATACAAAGCCGCAGCAGCGTTCAGTATGACTGCATCAGTCTTGGGTCCATTTGCTCCGCCTAAGATTTCTCTGATAATTTGTGCATTATGTTTGGCATCGCCGCCTTGTAAATCTTGTGGCTGTGCACGTGCAAAATCGAGACTTTCTGGCGTAATCACAGAAGACTTCACCCAACCATTTTTTACTTCGCACACAAAGGTTTCTGCACATATAGAAATTTCATCTAGCTTATCACGCCCATACACCACCATAGCATTTTCTACGCCCAAATTGCATAAGACCTTGGCAATAGGTTCTACGAGTTCCTCTTCGTACACGCCCAAGAGTTGCATGCTGGCACCAGCAGGGTTGGTCAAAGGGCCAAGAATATTAAAAACCGTACGTATGTTGAGTTCACGTCGAATTGGTGCCACATATTTCATGGCTAAGTGATAGTTTTGTGCAAACATAAAGCAAATGCCAATTTTTTCTAAGACTTTGGCACTTTTTTCTGGAGATATTTGAATATTCACCCCAAGGGCTTCTAAAACATCAGCCGAACCACATTTGCTGGTGGCAGAGCGATTGCCATGCTTTGCCACGGGCACACCAGCGGCAGAAACCACTAAAGCCGCCGCTGTGGATATATTAAACGAATTTGAGCCGTCTCCACCTGTACCCACAATTTCCAAAACTTCTTGGTCATTTAAAAGTTTTACACAATGTTTGCGCATGGCGGCGGCAGAGGCTGTGATTTCATCAATGGTTTCACCTTTGATAGAAAGTGCCGTAAGGTAGGATGCTATTTGAATATCGCTGGCTTTGCCGCTCATTATTTGATCCATGACGGCAAGAGCCTGCTCACGGCTTAAATCTTCTTTATTGGCAAGAGTTTTTATGGCTTCGCGAATCATATTTATATCTCCATAAAATTTTTAAGTAAGGTTTTGCCTTGCGGCGTCATGATGGATTCAGGATGGAATTGCAGTCCAAAAATGTGACGATTTTTATGTTCAATGGCCATAATTTCACCGTCTTTACTATGCGCCGTGCATTGTAAGTTTTTTGGCAGTGTACTTTTTATACCTACCAATGAATGGTAACGTGCCACTAGAAAATCTTGTGGCATATTCAAAAACAGGGGAGATGGCATATCTGCATGTACAAGAGATTGCTTACCGTGCATGAGTTCTTTGGCATAGCTCACCGTACCGCCAAACGCCTCAAAAATGGCTTGGTGTCCAAGGCAAACGCCCAACAAAGGGATGTGTTCTGGTAGTTTTTGTATAAGTTCTATGCAAATTCCAGCTTCACTGGGTTTGCCTGGCCCAGGAGAAAGCACTATGCGTGAGGGGTTTAAGGCCAGAACTTCCTCCACAGTATGGGCATCATTACGAATAACCCTTATATGCGGCGAGAGTGTACCAAGTATTTGGTAGAGATTATACGCAAAACTGTCATAATTATCTATTAAGATTAACATGGTGCAAAGTCCTCCATTGCACTTTGCACAGCCTCCACCACGGCGCGTGCTTTCATGATGCATTCTTCATATTCTTTTTCAGGAACACTATCAGCTACAATACCTGCACCTGAGCGTATGTATATTTTATTGTTTTTCTTAAAACATAGGCGAATGGCAATGCAGGTGTCCATATTGCCTGTAAAATCCACATAGCCAATGGCGCCTCCATAAAGCCCCCTTTTGTTTTGTTCAAGTTTATGGATAATTTCACAGGCTTTAATTTTTGGCGCACCAGAAAGAGTACCAGCAGGGAGCACTGCTTCGATGGCGTCAAGGGCATCATGTTGTGTATCAATAGCTCCATGCACGGTTGAACCAAGGTGCATGACATGCGAATAGTGGTGCACTTGCATAAAATCTTTAACTTTCACCGTGCCAAATTGACATATTTTTCCTAAGTCATTGCGACCTAAATCTACTAGCATGGTGTGTTCGGCTACTTCTTTTTCGTCGGCAAGTAGCTCTGCTTCTAACATACTATCTTCTTTTGCATTTTTTCCGCGCTTGCGTGTGCCTGCCAAGGGGAAAGTATACACCGTATCATCTTGAAGCTTTACCAAGGTTTCTGGTGAAGCACCCACAATTTCATTATTGTCACTGCTTAGGTAAAACATATAGGGTGAGGGGTTGGTCATGCGCAGCTTTCTGTAGGTATTAAGCAGACTTCCTTCAAAGTTTGCTTCTAGACGATTGGAAAGCACTACCTGAAAAATATCCCCTTCATAAATATGTTTCTTGGCCTTTTCCACCATGGACATATAAGCCTGCTTATCAAAAAGAGCAGTAAAGCTAGAAGTTAGCCTTCCTGTAAAGGTTGTATGGCATGGAGTATTAACAAGCAGATTTTTCAGTTTGTGAACTTCTTGCATGGCATGAGCATATTCTTTTGCTATTTTGCCTTGCTCTATATTGCAGACAAGATAGAGTTTTTGTTTGTAATTATCAAAAATAACAAGTTTTTTGAAAAGCATAAGGTCTAAATCATTAAAGCTTTCCACAGTGTCGTCCATATCTAGCTGTAATGTAGGCTCGCTGTATTTAATGAAATCATACGCAAAATAGCCCACAAGACCACCTGTAAATGAAGGGAGATGTTCAAATCGAGGACTGGAATATTTTTGCAATAGATTTTTTAGATATTCTTTGGGGGGCATGGTTTCTTTTTCTTCCCCATGGCTATCCTTGGTGGTGACTACACCCTGTAAGCAGGTTATTTCTGCACTGGGTTCATAGCCCAAAAAAGAATATCGCCCAAAAGCGTGGGAAGTATCAACACTTTCAAATAAAAAGCATTGTGCAAAGTGGGATTTTAAGATTTTTAACACATTGATAGGCGTGGTAAAATCTGACGGCATTTCATAAATAATGGGTATAAGGCTATATTTTTGTGCCAGCTTTTCAGCCTCTTCCAAACTTGGTGTAAACATGAAACTCTCCTTATAAAATAAAAAATCCCCTCTGTTCACCTTTGCAAACAGAGGGGGAATATATATCTAACTAACGTATTTTCCCAAAAACCTGCACAAGACTAAGTGAACTCTTCTACTTCTGTAGTGAGCCACCAAAGCCATGAAAGGGTATATGGGAAAATTGTGTTCATAGTGTTTATGTCCTGAAAGAATATTTAATGTATACCGTATACAATGTCAAGTGTTTTATTGGTGATGATACATAGAATACAAATTTTTTTCGATCTACCTTTAATATATAAAAAATTGTATTTTTTATGCTAAAATTTTATACGTCTTTTTTTAAGATTACATTTTTAACAGTCAGAAAAAATATAAATCCTGTTAATATTGTTACAAAACATAGAATTGTGTATCCTGCACAAAGTAGGGCGGTATTTTCTATGGTTTTGCCCATGTGCATGGTGGCCATAGAAAATGCTACAATGGGGAAGTTAAAGGACCAAAAACTCATACTAAATGGTAGCTTGAACTGTTTTATCTGTGACAAAAGCAAGATGGCAATAAACATGGCAAAACTATATATAGCATTGCTAAATACATCTGTTCCCCCACCTGTTAACATTGTATAGTCAACATATATCACCGAGGGGGGTGCTAGAAGTATAAACATATTGGGTAAAAGCAGAGTTGGTAGGGATGATACAAACATAAGTCTATAAAAAACAAATATAAACAAGACCATCCAGAGCATAAGTCCAACACTCCAAAAAAGCCAACTAAGAGCAACAAAACCATGCGCTGCTCCATATACAGGCACAATTACAAGCCCCACCACAGGTATAAAACATGCTGGAGTTATATGTTCAATACTCATGGTTTTATGAAAAAGCCATTGCCCTAAAATATAAAGAAATAGCATGCTGTGCATTATGGTGCCGACTATCCATATTAATCTTGCAAGATTAGGAAGTTGTGGAGCAATTGTAACTCCTAAAAAAACTGTTGAAATACTAATCATACCAAAAAAACTCATCGTAATTGGATGCTTAAACTCAAGCATAACATTATCACGATGTTTTAAAAATTTAATGAGATACGACACAGATACCACGGCAAAGACTACAATAGCGAAACATGCAAAAGCATTGCTTATAAATATCGAAAGTCCACTTTGCTTCCATGCTGAAGCTAGGCCAAAAAATGTCATGGTCATGGCAAAAAAACCAATAGGCACATCTTTAGCTGATATTATTGTCATTATATTTACCTTTTCTATGTTTGTGGTATACTTTTATGAAGGCTACACAAGTTTATGTTTTATAAAATAAAACTTTTTCAAGAAGCGCGAAAGTGACGCTCAAAAAACATTATTTTGAACCCTTATAGGTCCTAAGTGTTTTTGTATCACTCAATTCATATTAGTCTTTTCATATTCAAAGCACAACTACGCACTTAGATAAAAATATATTTTAAAATGACTTTAGAAAAGTGTTCAACAAGAAAATTTGGAAAATAATTTAATTTTCTCTTGACATATTTCAAATAATGTTGAATTATTAAATTGTAACACAATAGTGGATG
>CAYJDF010000084.1:0-2075 GCA_964368845.1 uncultured Desulfovibrionaceae bacterium | reverse complement strand
TCTTGACATATTTCAAATAATGTTGAATTATTAAATTGTAACACAATAGTGGATGTATTTTTGCAATTTAGCAAAAAATTTTTTAAAGATAATTCAATGTTCCAACAATTATTGAAATAATTTAATGGGCAAATAATGACATAGCAAGGTGAAAATTATGGAAAAAACACAACAAGCAGGTATTAGTTTTTTTGAGCGTTATCTCACAGTATGGGTAGCTCTTTGTATGGTTATTGGTATTGCCATTAGTAAGTATGCGCCTAGTATTCCAGAATTTTTAAATAAATGGGAATATGCCAATGTATCCATTCCCATTGCTATATTAATTTGGGTTATGATCTACCCCATGATGTTAAAGGTAGATTTTCAAAGTATTAAAAATGTAGGTAAAGCACCTAAGGGTCTTTTTGTTACTTGGATAACTAATTGGCTTATTAAACCTTTTACCATGTTTGGTATTGCTTGGTTTTTCTTTGAAGTTTTATTTAGTAGTTTAATCTCACCGGAGTTAGCAAGAGACTATTTGGCTGGAGCAGTGCTCTTAGGTGCTGCACCTTGTACGGCCATGGTTTTTGTATGGAGTCATTTAACTAAAGGTGACCCTGCTTATACTGTTGTGCAAGTTGCCACCAATGATTTAATAATTCTTATAGCATTTACTCCCATTGTAGCCTTTTTGTTAGGTGTTAGTGGAGTGACAGTGCCTTGGAATACTTTGATTTTATCCGTGGTACTTTTTGTGGTTATTCCTCTATTTGGGGGTATGATTACAAGGCATTTGATAGTAAAAAATAAAGGTCTTGAATATTTTGAAAAAACCTTTATTCCAAAATTTGGAAACAGCACAATCCTTGGACTTTTGCTAACCCTAATTTTAATATTCTCATTTCAAGGTAATGTAATTTTAGAAAACCCTTTGCACATTGTACTCATTGCTATACCCTTAATCATTCAAACTGTGTTTATATTTTTCCTAGCTTATAGAGCAAGTAAGATGTTGAATTTACCGCATTGCATTGCAGCACCTGCAGGTATGATTGGTGCATCTAACTTTTTTGAGCTATCTGTTGCTGTGGCCATTGCCCTTTTTGGTGTGACAAGTCCTGTGGCTTTGGCAACAATAGTAGGTGTACTTGTGGAGGTACCTGTTATGTTAGCATTGGTAAAATATGCCAATAATACAAAGGATCAATTTGTGAGTGCATAGGAAGAAAAAAGTTTAATAACTTCAAAGCATAGGGCACAAGCTGAAATTAAAATTAGTAAGAAAATACTGACGCGCTTAAAGCTGACTTCATTAATTTTTCCATAGAGCTTGTGCCCGCACCAAAGACCTATACCAAGAGAGGGGAGTCCGCCTAAAACTATCTCAAAAGTGTCAATAGTCAATAAGTTTTCATGGATTGCAAAAACAGAAGCCCAAACATCTGTGAAGAAAAAAAATGCAATAAGTGAGGCTCTACCTGTGGCCATGGCTAAGGGGCTTGAGAGGAAAAGTAAAATTAGTGGTAGGCCTCCGTTGGCGCAAGCCCCGTTCAATATACCGCTTAATAGACCAGTGCCTAAAATTCCTGTGGCGTTAAGATTTGAGCGCAATACATAGCCTTGCCATAGAGCTATGCAGCAAGTGCATGCTACAAGGTTGATGGCTATAATCATATATGATGGGGGTATGGTAGCTAGTAAATATACCCCTAGCGGTGTTCCAATAATCACCCCCAAAGCAAGTTTTTTTAATGTTTTCCAGGCAATGTCTTTCCAAATACTTGGGAAAAAACAAATACTTGCCAAAATCTCCCATATTAGCACAGCAGGTACTATTTGGGCTGGGGGCATTATTAAACTTATCAAAATCACTACAAGCATGGAAAATCCAAAACCGCACAGCCCACGCATAATAGATGCAATAAGTACCACCAAGGCAATATAAACAAGTGTTAATATTGAGAGTGTAGCCATCGTTACAGAGTATTATCTCCAGTATCAGGTTTATATCAGTCACACACAATAATGGTATCTTAGTATGAAGTGCCAGCGCAAGTGCCAATTTGCATGTAAATGTATTTTGATAGTTT
>CAYJDF010000083.1:3594-10604 GCA_964368845.1 uncultured Desulfovibrionaceae bacterium | reverse complement strand
ATACAAAAGTGCCTATGCTTGCCATAACTCTTGACGAAAAGATACTTTTGAGGGCACAATGGCCGACGAAACTTTTGGCTAAGTAATCAAAGCTTGCTCAAAACAATAACTTTATATCGTGAGTACAAAATGAATCAATACACCATCGAAAATATATCAGTAGACCCATATTTTGACTTAGAATTTGTCATGCGCACCAGTCAAGAAAGTCGTATTGGCGGTAATACTTTAGAAAGGTTTTACAAGCTTTGGCCAGAATGGAGCAAGCAATTATGTGTACGTGGCATAGATACTGGCAAGGTTAAATATCTCGTGGTCTGGCTACCAGAAGAAGTGGAACAAAGCATCGAAGATTCATGGGCTGACTCACCTTCGCAGGCTTATTTAGACAATGCTCTGGCTCAATGTTTGTGTATGACTGCTGTGCATGGTCTTATGCCTGAAGTTGAAGACGCAGGCTGTGCACCTTGTCCACGTCCCACTGACACCCTACGCGCAGCTTTAGCGGAAATCGGCATGCCTTATAAGGATGATGGACCAACACTTTCACGACGCTTTGCAGTGGTAACCCACTACCCTTTTAAGGGTGCGTGTGAAATATGCTATTTGCAAGAGCATTGCCCCAAAGGGCAGGGACAATCTGGAGCCGCATCAGTGGTTTTACCTGGGTATGAGCGTGCAGAATAGGGGTGAACTACTTACCGACGACCTTGGGCGTGTAGCTAGATATTTGCGGCTATCAGTGACTGATCGCTGCAATTTACGCTGTATTTATTGTCAAAGTGAAGCCCAGCATAATCATATTTTACATGAAAATGTTTTGCGTTATGAAGAAATGCTTTGCATAGTTGCGGCAGCCGTGAATATGGGTATTAAAAAAATTCGCCTCACTGGTGGTGAGCCTTTTGCCCGTAAAAACTTCATATCTTTTATGCAAATGTTGCATGAAAAATTTCCTCAAGTGGATTTACGTATCACAACCAATGCCACATTAGTACGCCCACATATTAATAGGTTACATGAGCTTGGAGTTCGTGGTATCAATATTTCGCTAGATTCATTCAATAGAAATACCTTTGAGCGCATTACACGCGAAGATGCTTTGCAAGAAGTGCTAGCTACCATGGAGGCCTTACTAAAAGCCAATATGCATATTAAAATAAATGCTGTGGCCATGCGTGGTGTAACAGATAAAGAATTAAAATACTTTGTGGATTACGCCATGCAGCACCCTGTGGATGTACGATTTATTGAATTTATGCCCATGGGCAGCGATACAAGATGGAGTGATATGCACTTCATCTCAGCCGAAGAACTTTTGCAAACTGCAACCAAATATGCTGAACTAAGTGAGGCAAGCATTGCACCACCTGCCGATATAAAAAATATGGACCAACAAGTATACAGTGGACCAGCTCGTATGTATAACTTAGCAGGTGGCAAAGGACGTTTAGGTTTTATAACAGCCATGTCAAATCATTTTTGCAATACTTGCAATAGATTACGCGTAACATCGGATGGTTTTGTACGCACATGTCTTTTTGCAGATAAAGAATATGCCTTACGAGGAATTTTACGTAATCCACGTATGACGACTGAACGTAAGGAAGAATTAATCCGCAAAATTATACAAAGAGCTATGAGAACCAAGCCCCTTGGGGAAGTACTACTCAGAGCCAAACAGGCCATAGCAGTTGCAAAAAAGAATATGGTTTCCATTGGAGGTTAGGCATGATAGCCTATGTGGAGGGTAGATTAGCACAGCAATGGAGTAATTCTTGCGTGATTATGACCGAAAGTGGCATTGGCTATGCTGTGGCCTTACCCAACCATACACTTAGCCATTTGCCGGAGCGTGGAGGCATGGTTGCCTTTCATACTAGCTTTCAAGTACGTGAAGACGCACAAGAACTTTATGGCTTTGAAACATGGGATGAACGCCAAACATTTGAAATACTAATTAGTATATCCAAGGTTGGTGCGCGTACGGCTCTTGCCATTCTTTCGCTTTATCGGCCCGATGACTTGCGAAGATTAGTACTTGATGATGATATGGTAGCTTTAACTCGCGTATCAGGCATAGGTAAGAAAACTGCCCAACATATTTTTTTAGAATTAAAATATAAACTTAAAATAGAAGATTTGCCTCCGGCTTTAGCTGGTGTCAATGCTGCTGGCAATGTATTTCGTGATGTTATTGATGGTTTACATAACCTTGGCTATGCGGAAGATGAAGCATTACCAGTGGTTAAGAATATTTTACAACAAGAGCCAGATTTGGATGTATCTGCTGCTTTGCGCGCAGCCCTTAAAGCCTTGGCTACCTTACGCTAACAAATGATTGTACTTTTAGCTCACAAAGCGTGCTAAAAAATAGTGGTGATAAAATGTCTTACTCGAATTCAGAAATGTCCGAAATAATGTCCGAGTTTTCAGGAGCGGAAGAATCCGTCCGCCCTAAAAACCTTAATGACTTCATTGGACAAGAAGAATTACGCGCCAATCTTCATATCTATCTTGGTGCAGCCAAGGAACGCGGTAAAGCCCTTGATCATACACTTTTTTGTGGAAACCCTGGCCTTGGTAAAACCACATTAGCCCAAATCATGGCGGCTGAATTAGGGGTAAATATTGTTTGTACCTCTGGTCCTGTGCTTGAGCGCAGTGGAGACCTTGCGGCAATTTTAACCAATTTATCACGGCATGATATATTGTTTGTGGACGAAATTCACCGCATGCCCATTGCTGTGGAAGAAGTGCTTTACCCAGCCCTTGAGGATTTCAAGCTTGACCTTGTTATTGGTCAAGGACCAGCTGCACGCACTGTAAAAATTGATCTTGAGCCCTTTACCCTTGTGGGGGCAACAACACGTATGGGCATGTTATCTTCACCCTTACGCGATCGCTTTGGAATTGTGGCTAGGCTAGAATTTTATTCCCCTGCAGAGTTAGCCCGCATAGTTACCCGCACAGCAAAAATCCTTGGGGTGAATATTGATACAAAGGGAGCTGCTGAAATTGGCCGCCGCGCCCGCGGTACACCACGCATTGCCAACAGACTTTTAAGACGGGTGCGTGACTTTGCCCTCATGCACGATGAGCCAACCATTACCGAAAGCCAAGCTGCCAACGCCATGGAGCGCATGGATGTGGATGAACATGGCCTTGACCAGATGGATAGAAAGTTACTAGAAGTGTTAATTAAAACCTATGATGGAGGTCCGGTGGGCATAAAAACCCTTGCTGTGGCCTGTTCTGAAGAGGTGCGCACCATCGAAGATATATATGAGCCTTATCTCATTCAATGCGGTTTTTTAAAACGAACATCCAGAGGGCGTATGGCTACTACCAAAGCCTATACACATTTAAACCTACTTTTACGTTAACACGTGTTTTTAAGGATTGTTTATGCCAGCAGTTAAGCCAAGAGTTGTACTTTTAAGCCATACTCCAAAGCCTTTGGAATTAATTTATTCAGCCTGTAGACAATGTTATTCTCCTGGTTTTGTTGGTGATGGTTGGGCCGAAAATGACTTTGCAAGCACAAAAAAACAAGCTGATTTAATACAAAAAATCATGGACTCTGGTCACACCAGTACCATTGAGCACGTGAGCTTTAGCTTTGCCATTGAAGGCATATCCAGAGCCCTATCACATCAGCTGGTACGACACCGCATAGCCTCATATTCTCAACAAAGCCAACGCTATGTTGACGGTTCACAATGTAACTATATTATTCCACCAGCCATTGCCAAAAATCCTGCCGCCTTAAAACGCTTTGAAGATTTTATGCAAGAAGTTGGTGAGGCTTATAAGGATATACATGCTCTTTTAACCGAACAAGGACGCGGAGCAAAAGCCAATGAGGATGCACGCTTTGTTTTGCCGCAAGCTGCAGAAACTCGCATCGTCATGAGCATGAATTGCAGAAGTTTACTTAATTTTTTTGCACATCGTTGCTGCAACCGCGCCCAATGGGAAATTCGCGAAGTGGCAAATCAAATGCTTGAAATTTGTCGTGAGATTTTGCCCCAAGTCTTTAACCAAGCAGGTGCACCTTGTGAGCGCACCAAGCTTTGCCCTGAGGGTAAGTTTTGCTGCGGAAAATATCCAACACCTTAAACTTATTTTTAAAAAACTGAATTACTAAAATTTTATTACTCCCAAGCATAAGACCTGTATATAGTTTTACCATATACACATCTACTGTATTAATAAATTGTCGCAGCACACAAAAAAAGGGCTTTGGCAAAACCAAAACCCTTAATCGCTTTGAGGTATAAAAGTTAACGGATTATTTTTGTCGTCTTTTTTTTAACATTTCTTTTGCTTTTGTCCACTCCTCCTCATCAATATAGCCGTCATTATTGACGTCAACTTTTTTAAATATTTCTTGAGCTCGCTTGGCTCTAGCCGATGTAAACTCACTTTCACTAACCTTACTATCTCCATCGGCATCAAGTTTTTTAAATACATCCCTTTTTTCAGCCATGGCTGGATTAGCAATTAACACTAAACCTAAGGCAAAAATAAATAATAAATTTTTCATTTTATCTCCTAAAATATGTTTAAAGTTATTATATTCATCCACCAACTAAAACCTTGTATTGATAAATTATGGCAAATTTGTAATGCCATAATTCTTAAAAAGAATGCCATATACAAGCATATTTAAGCAACTATATCTTTGTTTTAATACACCTTGAGCATGAGTTTATACTGAAAAAACAACGTGTACCAACAATAATAAATCAAAAAACACTAACAGCAAAAGTTTTCTCATCCACTTTCCTTTATATCAAATGATATATGCATGGTACAAATTTTATAAGTACAACGCCCCATGGAGCACATTTCAATATAAATGCCACACAGAACCAACATTTTTTTGATTTCATGACCATGAGGGCGTTGCAATCTTAATTTGTGCCACAGCACCTTCATGCAAAAAGGCACTGCTAGCACTCATACTGATAATAAATGGAAATGACGGTCGCAAAAACTTGCGATGGGAAGTAAGTTATTTGTTTTTTGTTTCCACCCATTCCCTCTTACGCAGCATGTTGAAATTCTTATAACACTAATATTTTGCTAAAAGCATCGGACAAAAAGTGGCAAAAAGTGGCAAAATTGTGGCAGGCAATTTTCTTTGTAGGCAGTGTATTAAGCCTGTGCTATATAAATAAAAACTAATTAAGATTAGCTTATGAAAAAAATATACATTGCCGATGATGAAAAACATATTCGTGATATTATAACTCTTTTTTTGCGTAATAATAGCTTTGAAGTACATAGTTTTGCAACGGGCGACGCACTTAAAGAAGCGTTTGACAATGATGCTTCAGATATGGTTATTCTAGATATTATGATGCCTGGCACTGACGGCATGACACTTTGTTCCGAAATTCGCCAAAAATCCAATGTACCAATTATCATTGTCTCTGCAAAAGATACTGCGTTAGATAGGATTACAGGCATTACCATGGGTGGAGATGATTACCTAATTAAGCCTTTTTCTCCTATGGAGCTAGTGGCAAGAGTGCAAGCCATTTTTAGACGCATACAATTTCACGAAGCTGTTGAAGACGAGCAAATTCTACAGTTTGGCAACATAATGCTTAACATAAACAAACGCACCTGCCATAAGGAAGAAACTATACTTGACCTTACACCCACTGAATTTGCTCTCATGGCCTATATGTTTAAGCACCATCAAAGAGCTATTTCACGCGAAGAATTGCTAAAAAATGTTTGGAAATTTGACTTTGATGTATGTACCAGGGCCACCGATGACGTACTCAAAAGATTGCGTAAAAAACTGCTTTTATCCAATGTGCGCATTAACTCTGTTTGGGGTTTTGGCTTTAAGCTTGAAATAGCTTCAAATAGCATGGGTGAAGAGCTATGATAGCACTTAAACATAAGATAGCACGACCATATATAGTGCTAATTATTGCTATTCCTTTATTTATAATCGTGCTTTTTAATATCTCAATTCGATATTTCTCTGGTTTACAAGCTCAACATGAACTAAGAGAAGTATATAGAATATTTCAAAAAAAGAGCCCCCCACATCTACCACGTGTAGCAAAGCTTTATCGAGCAAAGGATTTTGCTCTAGCGACAGAATTAATCCTTTTTTTTCCCAATGGGGAACTTGTCAATTTTGAACACTTTTCAGAAATTACATTGGATGAAAACACTGCTAGGGCAGCATATGCAACCATAAAGCAAAAAGCAGACGGTGAAATTGTTCGCTTTACATATGAGAGAACACCCTATTATGCCATGAAAATTCAGACAAATATTAGAAATAAACCAATTTTTGCTATTTATATATCTCATGGTACTTTTTCTAAGTCTTTTGTTTCATTTATAAATAAAGTTCTTATATGCATATCATTACTGGTTACTATGGTTGCTCTTGGCATTTCTCGCAAAGTTTCTACTTCCTTGGTAAACCCTTTACAGCATATAATTACTTGTATTAAAAATTCTACATTTAGCGGGCCTATAGTTATCCCAAGCACCACAAATATTTTAGAAATCAACACATTATCTCATGAAATCAACCAAATGGGTAAAAGAATTTATGCCTATAACCAAGAACAAAAGTCCTTTTTGCATAATGCCTCACATGAATTACGCACCCCTCTCATGAGCATTCAAGGTTATGCAGAAGGCATTGAACAAAAAATCTTTGCCGATAACGCACAAGCTGCTAGCATTATAAAAGATGAAACCAAAAGACTTGCTACCTTGGTCGATGAGCTACTTATTCTATCGCGCTTAGAAGGAGCAAATGAACGCATAGCGTTTAAGCAAGTTTCATTAAAAAATGCCTTGCAAGACCATATACCAATTTTATACGGCTATGCCTTGAAGAATGAAAAAAGTATTTGGGTAGAATTTATTGAAGATTCAACAATATACATTGATGAAGAGCGTTTTTATCAAGCGGTTAGCAATATTGTTTCCAACGCCATACGTTTTGCCAAACAAAATATTAC
>CAYJDF010000083.1:0-3494 GCA_964368845.1 uncultured Desulfovibrionaceae bacterium | reverse complement strand
AAGCGGTTAGCAATATTGTTTCCAACGCCATACGTTTTGCCAAACAAAATATTACCATGCGTATATATCAGGCTAAAAATCAAGCTATACTAGAAATTGAAGATGATGGAGATGGCGTTGCAACTAAAGATTTACCCCATATTTTTGAAAAATTCTACCGCGGCAAAAACGGGAACTTTGGGCTAGGCTTATCCATAAGTAAATCTGCCATCCAATCCATGAATGGAAGTTTGCATGTTAAAAACGGATCTCAAGGGGCTATATTTACAATAATTTTTCCTCTTAATAACAATTAGTTGTCAGTGTTTTTTTGCTCAAGTAATTGCAATTTTTCCAAACACTCTATGGTATCCGCATGGTCTACGCCAAGGTTAGCTTTGCGCAAGGCATATACCTTGGTATAATACTCTTTTGCCTTAGGAAAGTCAGACATGTTTTCATAAATTTCGGCAATTTTATAATTCATAAATATAGTGCCCTCATGTTCTGTACCAAGCACTTTTTCTCGTATTTCCAAAGCCATAAATCTATACTCTAGAGCTTTAGCATAATTTCCTATGGCATTATACACATATGCAATGTTACCTAAAATTCTAGCACTTTGATCTTCATCATCCTCAAAAGCTATTTTTGCACTTTCTAAAGCTTCAAAGAAATAAGTCAAAGCTTTATCATAATCATCTAAATCAATGTAACTATCACCTATTTCCCTATAACAGAGGCATGTATACTGATTTTCCACACCCAATGAACTTTCAAAAATGGGGAGGGCTTCAAGATAATATTTAAGTGCAATGCTATACATTTTCTTGTTGTTATAAACAACACCTAGATAAAAATTCACTTTTGCTATTTGCCAATCTTCAGTATGCGGATTTTTACCACGAAGATCTAATTCCTTCTGCAAAAATTCCTCTACTATATCATAGGCAGATTTTTCAAACAGTTCCAGAGCAACCTTTTCATAAACATCTGCCAAATCTTCAAAACGCCTAGCTATCAAACTATGTTCCGAGCCCATTTTATTCTCAATCATTTGAATTTCTTTCAAATAATATTCTTCTGCTAGGTTAAAGTCTTCCTTTTCTAAAGCTTCATCACCTAATGAGTTATAGATACCAAAAATTTCATGGCAAGTTTGAATAGTTTTTTTATCTTCAGAACCTAAGAGGTTTTCTTCAATCTCCAAGGCTTTTAAATAATAATCAAGAGCTCTTTGTAATTCACCCAAACTAACCAATACCTCGGCAATCTTTTTATAAAATAGTGCTATTTCGGTATCAATTTCTTTGGATACTGTTTCTTTTATTCTTATAGCTTCTTCAAAATATTCTAAAGAAAGCTTCAAGTTTCTAACCTTGTGATATAACACACCAAGAAAAAAGCAAGAAACAATATATTCATAATTGGTTTTATCATCAAACTTTTTAATTAGTTCAATGCATTTTAATAAATATTCCTCTGCTTGGGGGTATACATCCCCCTGAACATATTCAATACCTATTTTATTATAAATTACCACTAATTTACGATAGCTACCAATTACCTCGGGATGCTCTAAGCCAAAAACTTCTTCAAGAATTACAAAACTTTTTTCATAATATTCTGCTGCACAAATATTATCATCCTGCTTTCTATAAACATTCCCAAGGCCTTCTAAATTTTTTGCCATTTCTGGGTGAACACCTTCATACACTTTTTCCTGCAAAACAAGTGATTTATTGTAATAATCAACAGCAACTGAATATTCGTGTTCAGCTGCGGCTATACTAGCAAGGTTCATATGTATTGTAGAAATAAATAGATAATTTTCACCCATAGTTTTTATGCATATTTCCAACCCCTTAGTACAATATTGCTTAGCCTGCTCATAGTCTTCCAAATGCAAATATACCAAGCCAAGACGGTCATAAGCTACTGCGGTTTGGTAATGCACACCAAGATCTTTTTCAAGTATGATTAAAGCTTTTTGTACATAGTCAAGAGCATTTTTATATTCTCCTTGTTCACGATATATTTCACCTACTGCCATATAAGTCACAGCTGTCAAATAATCATCTTCACCATTAATCTTTATGGTCAAATCTAAGCCTTTTTTACTGTATTCTAAAGCTTTTGTGAAATTTGCCTGAACTTTGTAAATTGCTCCAATGAGCATATATGCTTGCACTACGAATGAATCTTCTTCACCTTGAGTTTTAAGTGCAAGAGCTAAAAGTTCTTCATTGGCTTCTAAGGATTTTTGATAGTTACCTAAGGCAAAATGTGCCCCACCAACAACTCCAAGTTTCATACAAACTGTAGATATATCTTGCTTTGCCCCCTCATCATGGAAATTATTTTTATTTTCTTCTAAGTAATCTAAGGCATACACAAGTTCACCTTTGGCAAAATATACATAAGCAATTAAAGTATGAATAGTGGTAACAATATCTGCATCATCCGTATCATCGCTTTTATTGGATATAACTACCAGTAACTCTTCAAGCCATGACAAGGCTGCATCAAAATATCCATAACCAAACAAGAGCATTGAGTATTCAGTAATTAATGAAGCTATCTCATCATTACCATAATTAATACCCTTGCCCCAAGCTATGATTTGTTCATATAAGGCTACAACTTGGCTTTTCCTAGATTCAATCTCAATACTCATATCCGCACTTATGGTCTCAATTTTTAGTTGTACCTCTTTAATGGATAAAATAACATTTTCTCTTTTTTCATTGGCTAGTTCTTGTGTAGCCACAAAATCCTTAAAGTTCATTTCACCATCAAGTTCAGCTTCATCTAAAATGGTATTGGCCTTACGAACATCTCCACTTTGGAAGGCCTCAATGGCTCTTTCCATGCGTTCAGTTATCTGTTGCCCATAAGTCTTGGCAATGCGTAGAGCAGTATTTAGCAATGCTTCTTGCAATTGAGCAAATTTTTCTTTTTTCTCAACGCGTTCATCTAAAAAGTCTTGCAAATCTTCACGGTCAACTTCGTCAAGCTCATCTCCTTGATCTTGTAGTCGCGCAATTCTTTTATTTAATTTTTCTAAATCCTTTGCAAGGGCGATGTAGTCTGCATTTAATTTTGCAAATGGAAGCTGTGCTAAATCAACAAAGACTTCATTATCTATTTTGATTTTTTGGTTTTCTACTTTTAATAGGCGTTCAAAAGCATTGCTATTATACATTTGTAATTGCATAAGTAGCTCAAGCTTCATAGTATCTGCATTTTCAAATTTACAAAAAAAGTGCCCATATTTTACGGCAAAACAATTTTTAAAATCTTGTAAGTCTTTGGCAATTACATCATCAAGCTTGTCACTATTTTTGAAAAATACATATATTTTTTGTGGATTTTCACCTTTTTTCAAAGACTCATAAGCCAGTTCAAAGTCTTTTTTGCCATAATCACCAAATTTTGTATAATAAAGTGTGAGGCATAACTCACAATCACTAAGTTCACCCATATCGTCAGCATGCTTAATAAGCTCAAAGTTA
>CAYJDF010000082.1:0-10765 GCA_964368845.1 uncultured Desulfovibrionaceae bacterium | reverse complement strand
AATTTATCCGCCGTTGACTTACGTCTCACCCCGCAAGCGACTACCGTTGATTTTTATTATCGTGAGTAGTGCTAAGGTGATGCTAAGATAATTTTTTGGCTAAAAGCTCATTAACCAAAGCCGGATTTGCCTTGCCCTTAGTAGCCCGCATAACCTGCCCCACAAAGAATGAAATAAGCTTAGTCTTACCACCTTGATAAGCCTTAACTTCACTAGGGTTGGCTGCAATAATCTCATCTACTGCTGCTTCCAGAGCAGAAGTATCAGAAATCTGCACCAAGCCGCGTTCCTTCACCCAAGCTTCAGGCATTGCGCCACTATTAAATAATTCTGCAAAGCTATCATTGGCAATCTTAGCACTAATCAAACCTTCATCAATAATACGGGCTAATTCACCAAGGCCTTGAGGGGTCATGGATACATCTTTGAGTGTTTTTTCACTGGCATTTAGTTCACGCAAAAGTGGACCTAAGACTAAGTTTGCCACCTTATTGGGTTTAGTTTTAGGGGCAAAGGTTAAGGCCTGCTCAAAAAAATCTGCCAAATCCTTTTCATTGCAAAGGGTTTCAGCATCAACAGTTACTAAGCCAAAATCTTTTACAAATCGCTCTACTCTTGCCTTTGGTAATTCTGGTAAATCCTGCTCCCAAACTTGTAAATCATTTGCATCAATTATAATGGGTAAGAGGTCTGGGTCTGGAAAGTAGCGATAATCGTGAGCTTCTTCCTTGCTACGCATGGATTTCGTAATATTTTTTGCACTATCATACAGGCGTGTTTCTTGAATAATGTCTTCCCCATCATCTAGCATATCTTGTTGACGCCCAATTTCATACTCAATGGCTTTTTGTACATGTCTAAAAGAATTAAGGTTTTTAAGTTCAGTACGCGTACCAAAGGGTGTGCCTGGTTTATGTAAAGACACATTGGCATCACACCTAAAAGACCCCTCCTCCATATTGCCATCACTAATGCCAAGGGTAGTAACAATAGCATGTAAGGCTTTAAGATAAGCTACAGCCTCCTTGGCACTTCGTAAGTCTGGCTCTGAAACAATTTCAACCAGCGGGGTTCCAGCGCGATTTAGGTCCACAAAGCTAGCATTTTCATGGCTATCATGTATATTTTTTCCAGCATCATTTTCCAGGTGAATACGAGTAATACCAATAACTTTTTTGCCATCATCGGTAATAATTTCAAGTTTACCGTGTTCACAAATGGGTTTATCAAATTGTGATATTTGATAACCCATGGGCAAATCAGGATAAAAATAATTCTTACGCGCAAAGATAGAGGATAAATGTACAGTACAATCAGTGGCTAGCCCTGCCTTGGCCGCATATTCCACAGCGCGAGCATTTAAGACAGGTAATGAACCTGGCATGCCAGAACAAACTTCACATACATTACTATTGGGGCTTTGCCCAAAGGTTGTTGGACAAGAACAAAAAAGCTTAGATGCAGTAGCTAATTGCACATGCACCTCAAGACCTATAACGGCTTGATACTGCGCCATTTAATACTCCGTAATTATTATATTAACTTATGCGTTCATCAAAGAATTTTCCCACTCCATAGCTACTACGGCGGAAAAACTTTTCCTTATCTGGCCCAATAATTTGCATTTCCGGATGCTTTCTTTGTACATCGATGGCGATGTGCATTTCTTTGGTACAACCGGTTGAATAAGTGGCATCCTTACCTACCCAAGCTGGGGATATTTTTCGTCCAAGCAAATCAAAGCTAAATTCTATATCCTGAACTGTTTGAAAACGCCAGATATTTATATAACCGCTCCTTTGGACCTTTTCCCACATATACATAAGATCATCACCATCCATACCGTCTGGTGATTGCTCAGCAGGATTAATGAAAAATGTATCATCATTTTTTTGGCGTAAATAGTCAACATGTGCCTTAGCCAAACTTATAGCTGTAGACTCTTGCCCTGGAATACTACCAATAATACAACTATAAAATACAATATTTTTATGAGCTTTGTGAGCTTCGCGCATACTATTAATAATGTCATCAGCGCGCTTATTTATGTATGATTCACTTAACTTGCGAACATGAGCTGCGCGAGCCTTAGCCTGAGTTTGATATTCACCATTGTTATCTTCCCAATAGCAAAAAATATCGCGCGTAAATAGCTGACTACTGCCTACCAAGGTGTTGGCGTTGCGCCAACCATTGGCAAGAATAATATCTGCTTCTTTCCAAGCTCTGGCAAAGGTCACATTAACACGATATAAATTTAGCCTCTCCCTTGTGCCATCATGTATAACTGCAAGAGGAGACTTTTTAAGTATGCTTAAAAGTTCATTTTTACTAATCTCAGTATTATGAATAACCGCACAATCATCTAAAATACGTTGTAATGTGGGGTCATCATCAACATCTTGTATAGTAGGGCTATAAAAATAAAAACCACTTTTTACTGCCACAATAATTCTATGCCCCATACGCAACAATCTTTTAAGTAGTAACATATCAAAAACCAGCCCACCCACAGTATCAGACAAAAAGAGTATGGTTTTTGGTGGGTCACCCTCATCACCAAGTAAGGTTAAAAATTCCTTTATCTTAGGTAAAGTACCTTCAAAGTTTTTTTGCCACTCTAAAGGCGAAGGCGGTGCATTAGAAATGCTATAAGACATGGCAGAAAGATACATAAGCCTTGCAAGTTCAAGATTATTTAAAGCATTACGAACTTGGGTTATATCACCACTAAATGGAACTTTTGGCTCGGCATATAAAGAACGCTGTAATTCTGCGGAATGAATATAGTCATAATGCTTTTTATTGGCGGCACGTCTACGATCTAGCCAAGGATCATCCACACCACTAAGAGCAGCAACCATGGAGCTCATGCGCTTCATAACTCGAGCTGGTGTAGCACTATGTGTCTTAATATATTGTCTAAAGCGATAGCGGCATGTTTCAATGGTTTTTTGGCGTTTACTTTTATTTAATTCAAAACTACGCACAGTACGCATGACCAAACGCCAAGCTCTAGAGTATTGAGCTAGTAATGGTTTAGTGCATTCGCTTTGCATAATTTCTTGAAAGGTTTCATCAGAGCAAGGTATATAAATTTCATTTTCTTCCAATGCCACCATAAAGGAAATTTGCTCTTTGCTGGCAATAATTTTAGGATTCATACTATATGCAATATTATTATCAATCATAAAATTATAAAGCCAAGCATCAAAGTATATATCATTACCTAGGCGTACTTCATGATTATTTTTAATATGTTTCCATGTCTTGCGCATACATCCTCCATTTAAATAAAACCACGTTTACGTAGCGGGGTAAAATACATATCTTTATCGATACGAGCAAAAAATACCGCATTAGGTATACAAAAAACTTCAACAATATCTTGGGTTAACAAATTATAATTTTCTTGGCCATCAATGGTTGCAAAGGTTTCTGTGGCGCATTGCTGCAAGGTGATTTGTACGGGCATAGACGGTGGTAAAACCATGGCAGGAAAATTACATAAGTATGGACAAATAGCAGTAACTAGCAAAACATTATTGGCCGGATGCACCAATGGCCCACCAGCAGAAACAGCATAACCAGTTGTACCCACGGGAGAAGATAAAATAATACCATCAGCGCGCACACTATTAATACTTTCCGTCTCAACACTTACATCAAATGATACTACGCGCGACAAAGCTCCACGACTAATGACCACATCGTTAATGGCATGCCCACTCTTAATAACCTCACCTTTGCGAATAATATTCCACCCAAGCGCCATGCGCTCTACAGTGGTATATTTATCATCAATAATTGCCGCAACACCTTCTTGCCAATTGTGAGCTTCAAGTTCAGCTAAAAAACCCACCCGTCCTAAATTTATAGCGGTTAAAGGTACTGGTGTTTTTACAAAAGCACGAGCCACACCAAGCATGGTTCCATCACCACCAAGTACAAATACTAACTGAGGTAAGTCATCTAGGAAATCTGTGATTTTTGCTACGTCATTACAAATAGATACTCTATGTCCACCCTCTTGTAACCAAGTAGAAATTTGGCCCAAAAGCTCAATGGCCTTGACATGGTTTGATTTTACAACAAGCAAAATATGTTTGGGAGTAACTAGCGTTTTCATAACCGTAACTTAGCGTAACAATAGACTAACTACAAGTAGTTTTTATGCATTAATGAATTAATTTTTTGATTTTTTTTACTTTAATTAATATATTTAATTACGCCATTACTGACCAAGAAGACAATTCTTGTAAGTCACGGCACTTTAGTATATATTTTTTTGCGCATTAAAGCTTTTATAAAAGATTCTTTTCAAAAAAAATATATATATGGATAATACTTTGGAAAATAAAGAAATACTTAGCGCAGATCAAATCCTAACCGCACACATTAACGAAGGTATACAATTGCGCAAGCAGTTTTTTGCAGAGCAGGGTCAAAAAATAATACTTGCAGCAAAAACCATAGCCTTAGCTTATGCTGGCGGAAATAAAGTTTTAATTTGCGGTAATGGTGGTAGTGCCGCCGATGCTCAACACATGACAGGTGAGTTAGTTAATCGTTTTTTGTTGGACAGACCCCCCCTACCAGCCATAGCTCTTTCTACTGATACTTCTGTTCTGACAGCTATTGGTAATGATTTTGGTTTTGAACAAATTTTTTCTAAACAAGTTAGAGCCTTAGGTCAAAGTGGCGACATATTGATTGGCATTTCCACATCTGGTAATAGCCCCAATGTGGTGCAGGCTTTTCATGAGGCTAAAAGTATGGGAATTACCACTATGGGCATATTGGGTGCAGGAGGTATACTTGCAGATTTAAGTGATATATTATTAGCTGTACCTCATCCATCAACCCCCATTGTACAAGAAATCCATATAACCATTGAACATCTTTTGTGCCGCTTAATTGATTATTATTTATTTGAAAATGCAAAAGAACTTGGACACATTGTCTAAAGCAATTTGGAGATAAAATGCCCATATATGAATTTTTTTGTGACAAATGTCAGCACGAATTTGAGGAGCTAGTCTTTGGGGCTGATGTCCCACAATGTCCTAATTGTGGTGCTGCTGAAGCCCAAAAGCTTATGTCACGCCCTTGTTTACATTCTGGTCAAAGCGACAGCACTCCAAGCTCTAACACCAGTGGTAGCAGTAAGTGTAGTGGCTGTAGTGGTGGAAATTGTGCAACCTGTTAACAATAAAGGTAGTAACTTGAAAAAATTAACTATAGCAACACGTGGAAGTCAGTTAGCCCTTTGGCAAGCTGAATATATTAAAGCCTGCCTTAAACGTGAACATGCAGGACTTGAAGTTGAACTTTTACGCATTAAAACTCAGGGTGATAAAATTTTAGATGTACCTTTAGCCAAGGTTGGCGGTAAAGGGCTTTTTGTTAAGGAAATTGAAGATGCCTTACTCCAAGACAAAGCCGACCTTGCTGTGCATAGCATGAAGGATGTACCCATGCTTTTGCCTGAAGGGCTTATTTTGGCATGCATTCCTAAGCGTGAAATTGTTCAAGATGTGCTCTTATCTGCTAACTATGCCAATGTTGATGCTCTACCTAAGGGTGCTCACGTGGGTACAAGCTCACTACGCCGCCAAGCGCAACTTTTAGCCCTAAGGCCAGACTTGCAAATTTCTGCTCTGCGCGGCAATGTGGACACACGCATGGGTAAACTTATGAAAGGTGAATATGATGCTATCATCCTTGCGGCAGCAGGTGTAAAAAGGCTTGGACTTACAGCACCATACATGTACAACCTACCTATAGATAGCTTTATTCCTGCCGTTGGGCAAGGTGCGCTTGGTATTGAGTGTAAAAGTAGTCGTGCAGATGTTATTGAGGCCTTATCATTTTTAGAACATAGAACCACTAGGGTTTGTGTGGAGGCTGAGCGGGCTTTTTTAGCTACACTAGAAGGAGGCTGCCAAGTTCCCATTGCCGGATATGCCACTCTAGATAATAATGATGAAATATGTCTAACCGGTTTAGTAGCAGAAGTTGACGGTAAAAACATCTTGAAAAAACAAATAATAGCACCAGCTACTGATGCTAAAGCAATGGGTTCAGAACTGGCTACATCACTACTTGATATGGGTGCAGCCAACATTTTAGAAAAATTGTACGCCACGGACTAAAGAGATCTTATGTCAACAATTACAGCATTACCTGCACACAAACTTTGCATCACTGCAAATACCAAACATATTGTTTGGGAAGATAGCACCAATATACCACATCCTCCGGAGCGTAGTAGAATGAAGCATATGCTTCAACCACGTGCACTCAAGGCTTTGGAATTGGCACTTCATATAAATAAAGATGGTTATAATGTATATCTTTCCGGTGGTTCGCATTTAGGTCGCTCCTATATTGTACGTGAATTCCTTGCGCCACACGCCAAGAAAGCTAAAAGCCCCCCTGACTTGATTTATCTCAATAACTTTGCGGATGTTGATAAACCAATCTTGGTAGAAATTAAAGCAGGACACGGGCGAATTTTAAAAAAGACTTTGCATGAGGTAATGCTTAAAATTAGCAAAGAGTTACCCCGTCGTTTTGAGACAGATTTTTTCCTAACTCGTAGGGCTAAAATTGTAGAATCATTTCAAGACGCTAAATCTGTTCTCTTAAAAGAAATGGATAAAGTCGCAAAATCTAAAGGCTTTCATCTTGATATGGATGATAGTGGTGGTCTAACCCTCTACCCTTTAGTTAAGGGTAAAAGATTAAGCGAAGATGAATTTGATAATTTAGAGTCAGATATACGCCAAAACTTTAAGCGTAAGGCTGACATACTCTTACATACCATGGGTGGGCTTATGCGCCGCTTGGCGCGCGCTGAACAAGATTTTCGCGAACAAGAAAAAGCACTTGAACGCGATGTAGCTCAAAAAGCCCTTAATGATTTTTTAAATCCCACTCAAAAGCAATGCTTAAAACAATATCCAAGCGATGCTTTAGAAAAATATTTTAAATCATTATGGGATAATATACTAGACAATGTGGACAATTTTATATCCAAAGAGTCATTTTCTGGTCAAAATTTAAGTACCTCACTTTTAGAAAGTGCAAGTGCAAATCATGAAACTGATATATCTAGATATGATGTTAATATATTTGTAGATAATAGTAAAACCAAGGGCGCACCTGTTATTTTAGAAGATAACCCCACCGCCTCTAACTTACTTGGCTGCATTGAGCGCGAATCAGAAATGGGTACATTGATTACAGACTTTAAGCTTATTAAGTCTGGCTCATTACATAAAGCCAACGGTGGTTTTTTACTCATCCGAATGGAAGATATATTACAGCATTTTCATGCTTGGGAAGGCCTTGTACGTGCTTTGCGCACTGGTTTAGCCCGTATTGAAGATATTGGTGATGGGCACGACAGTGCTATACGTACCAAGGGCATTGAACCAGAACCCATTAAATTAAATCTTAAAATAATCCTTATTGGTAATGAAGGGCTTTATGAAACCTTGCTAAATAGTGATGAACGCTTTGGCAAACTATTTAAGATTAAAGCTCATTTATCAGAACAAACTGAAAGAAATGCTTTAAGTATTAAATCATATTTATATAGAATTAAACGTATTATAGAAGACGACTCCCTCCTTGCTTTTGATAAAAGCGGCCTTGCGTGGATGATAGAATATGGATCACGTTTAATTGAAGACCAACGAAAACTAAGCTTAAAATTTCCCCTTCTACGCGAAATTATGATTGAAGCTTCAGCCCTAGCTAAAAAGCGCGACCTTAGTGCGGTTAGCCATGAAGTATTAGAAGCTGCCTTGGTAGATAGAATTTATCGTGCCAACTTAGTTGAAGAAGTGTTTATGGAGGAGTATGACCGCGAATTTATTAAAGTACGTACTGCTGGTAATGCCATTGGGCAAGTAAATGGTCTTTCTGTAAGTTGGCATGGAGATTTTGAATTTGGTCTACCCCACCAAATTTCATGCACTGTAGGCGTTGGGCATGGTGGTATTATTGACCTTGAACGTGAAGCAGAACTTGGTGGCCCCATTCATACCAAGGCGATGATGATATTAAAGAGTTATCTTGTTTCACTTTTTGCAAGGCGTAGACCTATTGTCCTAACAGGAAGTTTGTACTTTGAGCAAAGTTATGCTGGCATTGAAGGTGACTCTGCCTCCGGTGCTGAACTTGTAGCTTTACTATCTGCCATTGCCGAAGTCCCAGTGCGTTTGGATTTAGCATTTACAGGAGCTTTAAGTCAGTCAGGGCAAATAATGGCTGTTGGTGGTGTAACTCGCAAAATTGAAGGTTTTTTTAAGGTTTGCGCTCGACATCGTTTAACTGGCACACAAGGGGTTATCATGCCCTATGATAATGTGGAACACCTTATGCTCTCTCCACATATTATTGAAGCCGTAAATTCTGGAAAATTTGCCATATACCCTGTTAAACATATTGATGAAGCCCTGGAACTACTTATGGGTATGCCTGTTGGTAAAAGAAGAAAAGATGATACATTTACTCCACACAGCTTATATGATTTAGTAGACAAACGCCTTAAAATACTAGGAGATTACGCTAAACAAAGTCGACACCATAAAGGACGTTAGACTTGAATCAACCAATATATCGCAACATCTTAATCTATGGCACATCCTTAATTACTGTCATGGGTGTATCAAGCATTTTGCCAGTTTTGCCCCAACTGGCAAGAGAACTCAATATATCAGAAGCAAACATAGGGCTATTCGTTTACTCCTTCACCCTACCAGGAATTTTTTTGGCCCCAGTAGGTGGTATTTTAGCCGATAGATATGGACGAAAAGCGGTATTGCTACCCTGTCTGACTATTTTTGCCCTAGCCGGACTTGGGGCATCATTTTGCAGTGATGTTGAATATTTCATTTTTTGGCGCATTTTACAAGGTTGTGGAGCTGCTTGTTTAGGAGTTTTATATACCACAATTATTGGTGACATTTTTTGTGATGATGAAGAACGATTAAAGGTTATGAGTAAAGCCGCTGCCGTACTAAGCCTTGGTGCAGCAATTTTTCCGGCCCTTGGTGGAATTTTGGGTGAAGTAGGCTGGCAATGGTCCATGCGCCTGTCCTTACTAGCCTTACCGATTGCTATTTTAGGCTTTTTCACAAAGTTACCTCATGTAGCTCAAAAAGGCTCTATGCAAGCCTATGCTAAGCAAGCCAAGCAATATATTTTGCAAAAAAACGCTCTTTTACATTTTGCTCTTACTTTTTGTGCTTTTTGCATCCTTTATGGGCCAATGGTTACATATTTCCCGCTTTTTAGCAGTACACATTATATAGCTTCACCTTTACAAATAGGACTATTGTTTGCTATTTCATCTGTCGGGACTGCTTTTGCTACACTTTTGATTACACATATTAATAAATTATTAAATGCCCATGCGACAATATATCTTGGTAGTTTTTTCTTTATTTTATGTATGCTCTCACTATTATTTTGGCCTTCAAATTTTAATATATGGCTTTTGACAATCCCCATATTTTTTTATGGCTTAGGTCAAGGATTAAGCTACCCCACCATTATGAGCTCCCTAACTAACCTTGCACCAAGCAGTAACCGTGGAATACTGATGGCTGTTAACGGTGTTCTATTACGTTTAGCTCAAAGTTTTGCACCGTTTTTATGCGGTTTTCTTTTCTTATGGGGTGACTATGCAGCTATATTCAGCTTTGGATTAATCATGGCTATTTGCATGATTTTATTAACCTTAAACACTAAAATTCATCGTATATTAAAGAATTGACTTTTTCATACAAAATGTCTAAAAATCCATAATTAAATTTAGTTATATGAGAAGAAAATGCAAAAAACAAAAAAAGACGCCCTACTTTTAGCTGCCAAAGAACTTTTTGGCGAATATGGCTATGTTGAAACTACATTCAAAAAAATTTCTGAAAGAGCAGGTGTAGCCCTTGGACTTCTAACTCACCACTATGGCAATAAAGAAAAACTATTTTTAGCTGCAGCCCTAGATGTGTTGGACAATTTTTTACACGCTCTACGTAGTGCAACAGCTAAAGGCGAAACTGGTTATGATTCGGTGATGAATTTTTGCATAGCTTATCTGGACTTTTCTATAGATAAAAATTCCAATTGGCTAGTCTTGGTACGCTGTTCACCATATAGTGATATGAAGACTAAAACAGACCATGACCTTATGACTCAAAGCTTTCAAGAAGTATATAATGAGTTGGAAAAACACCTTAGTCGTGGAGTTGAAGATAAAAGTATTCGAGCACTAGACTGTAAAAACACTACTCAGGTTATTATATCACTTATGGTTGGGGTTAACAGAACACGTGTGCTAACCCCATATGCAGATGATAAACTCTATGGTGAAGCTATTGAATTTGTATCTAGATCTATTCAGAATATATAGTAGTCTTTACTTTATGTAATATTCGAAATATTCGACACAAAAAAACCCGCTAAAAAGCGGGTTTTTTTGTGTAATTTGCATATATTAAGTTTATTCTTCTGTAGTGCCAATTTTATTTACGGCCATGGCTAAGCGAGAAATTTTACGTGCAGCTTTTTTCCAATGCATTGCACCCTTGGTGGAAGCTTTATCCAAAACAGAGTTAGCAAGTACAAGAGCCTTAGTTGCAGCTTCTTTGTCATTACTTTGAACAGCCGCGCGAACTTGTTTTACAACATTCTTTACACGACTACGAACAGCACGATTACGCTCAGCACGAACAAGACTTTGCTTGTGACG
>CAYJDF010000081.1:0-10974 GCA_964368845.1 uncultured Desulfovibrionaceae bacterium | reverse complement strand
GTCTGCTAAAAATAAGCAAGCATTAGAAATATCACGTGGCATGCCTACTCGATTTGAAGGATGTATTTTATGGTCGCGCTCTTCAAGCTCTTTCCAGGCACCTGTGTAAATATGTCCCGGGCTTATGACGTTTACTGTTATATTTGTTCCTCTTAAGGACACACAGAGGGAATTTGTAAGTGATACCATACCGCCCTTACTCATACCATATAGCTCCCAATCTTCCATATTTTGATGCCATCTTGTAGAAGCTATATTTATTATGCGGCCATAGTCTTCACCTTGATTAAGCTGTATAAACTCTTTAGCGCACCAAAATGCTCCTCGTAAATTAGTATTCATAATTCTATCATAATCATCAAGGCTTACTTCACTAATATGCTTTACAAAAACGGATACTGCACCATTATTGATTAAAATATGTGCCTTATTATATTTTTCTTTTATATGACAAAAAGCATTTTCAATTGACTTTGGGTCTGCAAGGTCTGTCTCAAAAAAGTCTACACCGCTTTCTTGTACTTGTTTAACATCTAGTACAATAACTCTATGGCCTTTCTCAAGGAATCTTTGTGCCATATCCTTGCCTAAACCTTGAGCACCACCTGTGATAATGCATACTTTCATGACAACACCTCAATATTATAATCAATATAATTTATCTACACAATTAATCATACAGAGCGGGTAGATTATATTTTTTCTACTAAAAAAGCTATTTGATTCTCAATAGCAGTATCATTTGCTAAATCATGTTTGCCTTCGTATGAATATGCCGCACTAAACACCATGTCCCACTTAAGATACTCACAAATACTTTCAAATTGGCTAGATATAAGCCTGTATTGAATATTGTTTGTATCTAATGCGCCTATGGCAATAACCCCCACTTTTTTAGGTGCAATTTCTTGTATCATTAAGTCTTTTGAATATAATTTGTCTATATATGCCTTAAGCTGAGAACTCACGCCCCACCAGTATACAGGTGTACCAAAAATAAGGATATTTGCTTCCATCATTTTGTTCATTAACTCAGCACTACCGTCCTTCATCACACAGTTGCCGTCGTTTTTCTTACAACCATCACAGGCCATACAGCCTTGCACCTTGAGTGCAGCAACATCAATAAATTCACATTCTGCATGGCTATATTTTTTTTGAATGGCTTTTTCAAGAATGCTTAATGCGTATTTTGTATTGCCTTTTCTTGGGCTACCGTTAATTATCAAAACTTTCATTGTTATTCCTTAAACCCCCCATAATATGGCTTTGCCTAATTATGGGGGGGTATTTTTAGACGTTTTGCTTGGTATCAGCTAGTTGAATTTGGCGTAAGCAGACACCTTGTGGCATGTCATAAGCAAACTTAATGGTTGTGGCTACATCGTTGGCAGTAATATTTGTAGCACCAACGGTATTTGTCCATTCTTTGTATCCCTTAATAATATCAGGATTTGTTGTGTGCCCCAAAAGTTCTGTGGCAACAGCACCAGGGCAAATGGTAATAACACGCACATTATGCGGTGCAAGCTCTTCTCTGGCGACTTCGCTTAAACCCACTACGCCATATTTTGATGCGCAATAGGCTGCATGATTGCCAAAAGCCTTAACTCCTGCAATGGAAGAGAGGTTAATAATTGTACCGCATTGTTGCTCTTTCATGCCGGACATAACAATTTGCATACCATTCATAACACCAAGTACGTTGGTATCAAGCATGGTTTTCCATTCTGTAGCGTTTTGGTCTTCTAGGCTTCCAAGCATCATGACACCGGCATTGTTTATGAGTAAGTCCGTTTTGCCATACTTTTCTTCGGCTTGGCGTACTGCGCTTTCAAACTCTGCCTTGTTGGTGACGTCTACTTTTTTGCATATGGCGTTAGGCAAGTTCAAAGCCTCGACAAGGTCAATTCTGCGAGCAAGAAGTAAAAGAGGATGTCCTGCCGCGCTAAATTGCTCTGCCAATACTTTACCAAAACCGGAACTGGCACCGGTAATTACAACGAGTTTTTTCATTTTTTTCTCCAAATTAAAGTTAAGTTGATTTTGTAGTCAAATAGCCAAAAGTTTATTGCCTTTTTTTCTATTATAGTACAAAATACTATTTAGAGATTTTTTACTTGTATAACAAATTCTTGTCAATACGGTACATGATTTTCTCTTAGAGAAAGGAAGGTGACTAATGGAAAAAATAGTCGTGGCTTCTGAAATTGAAGTAACGCTTAAAATGATAGGTGGCAAATGTAAGCCATTGATTTTATACATGCTTGCAGAAGATGGGATAATGCGTTTTAAAGACCTTATGCGAGAGGTTAAGGGGATTTCACAAAAAACTTTGACAAATCAATTAAGAGAGTTAGAAGCCGATGGTCTTATTTTACGCCAAAGCTTTAGTGAAATTCCTCCTCGAGTGGAATATTCTATCACCGAGAAAGGCTTAACGCTTATGCCTATTTTAGAGCTTATGTGTGAGTGGGGTGAAAAAAATGCTGATGAGCGTTTTGTTTTAACAAATCCCGCATGTGTGGAATAGGAAAAATCAATGGCATATTGATTTTAAGGTTATGAAAGTGTGTTCATTAATATTATATTTTGAACACACTTTCGTTAATGTAAAGCTATAATGAACTGTTAAGCGAGTACCAAGGTTTTATATAATGCTTTAGATTTATTGTCATACATATAGCGTTCTTTGTATGCATTAAAAAAGTATACTGACATAAAAAAGGATAAAAATTCAGCAATAGGTACGGCAAGCCACACGCCATTTAAGCCTATGAGCTGTGGTAAAGTGAGAATTGCCAATGTAATAAATACGAAGGTGCGTAAAAATGAAACAAGAGCTGATATCTTTCCATTGGCATATGCTGTAAAAAGGCCCGATGCAAAGATATTTATGCCTGAAAAAAGAAAACCTATAGAAAAGATATAGAAGCCGTGTACAGTTAGTTCATAGGCTTTTGTTCCCTGCTCTAAAAATATAGAGGCCAGAGTTTCATTGATAACAAATGATACAAGCACAAGAATCACTGAACTTATAGCTATACATTTAATACAGATAGCAAATATTTTTCTTAAGCGTGATTTATTCATAGCACCAAAATAGAAGCTGATAACTGGAGCAATACCCACAGAAAATCCGATAAAGAAGGTATTAATGAGAAGCTGTGCATAAAGTACTACGGTAATAGCGGCGATTCCATCACTTCCTGCTATTTTTAGCATGGTTATGTTAAATAAATAGGTGGTAACGCCTGTGGCAAGGTGTGTTACCATTTCTGATGAGCCATTGCCACAAGCTGCAAAAATGGACCTTATATTTAGTGAAAAGGGTACGAAGTGTAGCGTTTTCTGTTTTTTCTTGGTGGAGAAAAAATACACACCCATAAGAGTAGGCAGTAAAAACCCTAAGCCAGTGGCTAGAGCTACACCTTGCATACCCATGTCAAAATATACAATAAAAACATAGTCTAAAATGATATTTGTCAAGCCACCAAGAACCAGTGCTAAAAGGGCAAATTGAGGCCTACCAGAGGCAATCATGGCATTTTCAAAAATTGTTTGCAAAATGGCAAAAGGGGCAAAAAGAGATAAAATTACAAAGTAATCATAACAATATTGGTATGTCTCCTCACTGGCTCCAAGGCTAAGAAGTATCTGTTGTAAAAAAATTTGTGTGAGTATAGAAATCAATATACCTATACTGAGGCCCGTTACACAAAAAAGAGTTAATTTCTCCTTGGCTTTTTGCGTTTTTCCAGCACCTAAAAGCCTTGCACAAATAGCATTGCCACCTGTGCCTAGCATGGTTCCCACTGCTATAAAAACCGTAATCATAGGTAAAACAATGTTGATGGCTGAAAGAGCGTGAGTACTAATCAGATTAGCCACAAAAATACCATCTACCATAGTGTACACGGACATAAAAATCATCATGGAAATACTTGGCAGTGTGAATGTAAGTACATTCTTAAAAGTAATAGTTTTAAGCATAAGTGTTAGACTCCTTATATTAAACTCCCTTTCTTTACAGCGAAAAGGAGATATGCTAGGTTTACTTTAAAGTATGACATAGTGTGAGAGTCAATCAAAAAGGTGAAAAATGGAAAAATATTTATCCATTGGTGACGTTGTTAAAATGAAGGGGGTAAGCCATAGGGCTTTACGTCACTATGATGATTTAGGGATTTTAGTGCCTGCGTATACTAACCCAGATACAAGGTACAGATATTATTCAAAAAGTCAGATAGTCATACTAGATATTATTCAACTCTGCGTAGCCTTGGGTATACCTTTGAGGCATTTCAAAAACTATATGCTTAAGGACGGAAGCATTGATGCTAAAAGAATGATCGCTGACGCTAAAACCAAGGCTTTGCAAGTACAAAATGAAATTGAGCAAAAACTCTACTTCCTAGATTCTGCTTCTGAGCATTTTAATGATTTTGAGAGCGGTTCACAGCAAAAACATTCTTATACAAGGCAAATACATCAAAGATACTTACTTACCACTCCTGCTCCTGATGACTGTGGATCGCATGCAGATTATTGGACAAAACTTACAGTTCTTTACAAGACAGCTTTGAAAAAGGGCTTTGCTCTATCTGTTAACCAAGGCTTATGTTTTTATTTAAAAGATCAACGCCCTCAGGTTAAATATTTTGTAGAAATTCAAAAACCAAAGCATTTTGAAAAAGACTATGCCGATTTTTTGGTCATACCGAGCGGAGAATTTTTATGTGAATGCTTTGAAGACAAATGCTTTTTTGAAGCCTTAGAAAAATATCAGTCGCATGAACGATATCTTGCTGGAAATATATTTATTCTATCTGACATTCTTGAAGGAAACATTACGCATAAACCTGCTCCCTTTGAAATACAACTCTTGTTAAAGTAATATGTTTAGTGTGTTAGATATAGGCATATAAAATTAACTGCAATGCTGTCCATTATATAATTTTTCAATTTTATATCCTTGGGAAAAAAGTAGATACACAAAGCAAACATGTGAGATAAAGCATGAAAACTTTAGTTTTACATGGTTCACTGTTAAAAAACAATCATATTAAAGTGTTACTTAATACTGCACTTAATGACATAGGTGTAGATATAAAAAGTCTTGGATGAGCATCGCTCAACTAAAGGTGATAGGGTTTAAAATATAAATATATATACGATTGTGATAAGGTCATCATAGTATCACCCATGTATTTTGACGTTGTGTTAATACCACTTATGACTGTATTTTCAAGGTTTCAACCCTATGGGACAACTCAATAAAAGGCAGGCTTAAAAAATATTTGCTTATTTACTTTTATGCTCCATATCAAGCAAAAACTTCTTCATTTCAAGTCCTCCTGCATAACCAACTAACTTTCCCGAGCTACCTATAACTCTATGGCAAGGTACAATAATAGTGATAGGATTTTTGTTATTAGCAAGACCCACAGCACGGCTGGCCTTATCATTGCCAACGGCAAGGGCAATGTCCTTATAGGTACGAGTTTCCCCATAAGGAATAGAACAAAGAGCTTGCCATACTTTCTTTTGAAAATTTGTCCCGTTAAGTTTGTGGGGTATATCAAAATCCCTTCTTTCCCCTGCTATATATTCGCAGAGCTGCTTATAAACACTATCTGTCAAAGGTGTTTTGATGCCAAAATCATGTATGGTGGCATCATGAATTTTCTTGAAAAAAATTATGTACTCGTTCTCATAGGCTATTTTAAAAAAGCCAAATTGATTTTCGTATATGGCAAAACCTTGCATAAGATTATATCCTTTTGTTTCTATACATTGCTGGTGACAAACCAGATCTTTCTTTAAAGAATTTATAAAATGTTGATAAACTACCAAAGCCTACAGAATAGGCTATGTCAACGATTTTATTGCTACTTTGTGAGAGAAGTTTTTTTGCTTCTGCTAAGCGTAAGTCATTCATATATTGGCTTGGGGTCATGCCGTACTCTTTTTTGAAAATTTCCACCACGCGCTTGCGAGATAAGCTAATGCTATCAATTTCTTCATACAGGCTTGCGGTTTCAGTAAAGCTGGTATCCATAACTTTTTTAAGTTTTTTGGCAATATCTTGCATGGGTTTATAGTCTAACAAATCACTACGACATCTCTTGCATGGCCTGTATCCTGCTGAAAGTGCTTCATGGGCATGAGAAAAAAACTCTACATTTTCTTTTTTTGGTGCCTTAGATTTGCAAGAAGGTTTGCAATAAATGCTTGTGGTTTTTACTGCATAAAAGAATACATTGTCATATCTTGCATTATTTTCAAGCACTGCTTCATACATTTGCTCAAAAGTCATGCCTATTTCCTCTTCATAGATTTAATGAGTATTTTTGTTTCTTTATCTACACGCCTAGATTCGCATATTTTTTGTAATGCTTTGTTATACGTGTCCTTGTCTAAATGATTGCTTTTCAGGTAGGCAAGCGTTGCATTAGGAAATTTCACAAAACACATGGAAAGAGTCCAAGCAACAGCCATTTTTACATAGTAGTCATCGTGTTTTATAATATCACAGATAAGTAAAATATCATCTAAATATTTTTCTTCAATAAAGTGAAATAATAACATAACAACAGCAAAACGTATTTTGTAAGCTTCGTTGGATTGATGGTACAAAGTTAAAAATTCCCATACTCGCTCTTTGTGATTTCGTACTACTTTTAATTCACTGCAAAAACTGTCACATAAAGACCAATTAGTAATTTTAGGTATGAATAAAGAAGTTTGCTCTAAAATAATTTCTATATTTGCACGCATATTGGCTATAATAAAGCCTTTAATCATGGTTTCTTCAAAATATATATCTTGAGCATTATCAAGAAAGCCAATGGGATTTTCTTTGGCAAGACGTTTAGCAATTGTTCTTAATTTCGGAACTCGTACTCCCAGTAAATTGTCACATCCAGGAATATGGGCTAAGGCAAAATCTCTATACCCATCTTCACAAAGAGCAAATAATTCTTTTCTTACTTCAAATTCCAGTGGATGCATGAAAAATCCCCTATCAAAGTTTTATACATATTCGTAAAGTATATTTCTTCCGAAAATTGCACATGCAATTTTGAGAATTAGTTTTTATTATGTCAACATTATTTATTAATAATGTAAGAAAAACCATATGCCAAGCATGCAAGAAAAACTTTAATTGCGGGATCTTATGAGCGTTGAGTTATAGTTAATGCACGCTATTGCTGAGTGATAGTAAGTTAATAGTTCATCTAACAGCTAAGTTTAAGCCCTAATTAGTCTATACAAGCGTTGGCTAATTATATCCCAAGGTGTTTTTTAATTTATATTGAGCAGTTCTAACGAATTGAAATAAAGGCTCGAATATCAAGATTGCGTATCACTTGTTCATCGCTAAGTCTTGATTTTCGAGCCTTACTGCCTAAGATTGTTTCGCTGGCTTAGGCGCATTAGGATGGGATCTCTAATGCAATTTGAGGAGTTTATTGGCTTGAAGTGTTTTTTTGCTTCATAAAGTCAAATTTTTCATCACGATTTTTTGCTCTGTTTTGGCATGCACACGATTTACATGCTCCAGCGCACTTACAAGACTCTTTCAACAGTAATATTCTGTTACCTTGGTGTCCGATATGTTTGAGTTGATTAGCATGCGTGCTGTGGCTACTTTTGAAAATTAAATCGTGAGAGGGTATATGCGCATAACATTGCTTAAAAGCATCACGATGTTTATCGCTTAAGTAAGCTAATTTACGTACATCTAAAAAAATACGTACATTGTTCGCTTTGGCTTGATTCATCAAGTTTAAAAAATCTTTGGAATGATTTATAGAGAAAGACCCCTCAAGGGTAATGTGCATACCAGTAATGCTTTTGCGCATGGACATACTAAATGCTTGTCCCATTGTACACTCCATATTTTTTTTTATATATTAAAACCGTATGCTATGGCGTTGATTTCATACCTTATAGAAGCTTTAAGGAAGGAAAACCTGTACCTTGCATAAAGGATAATACCTGCTATAACATACGGCCCTAATGT
Organism: uncultured Desulfovibrionaceae bacterium; assembly: GCA_964368845.1. Lineage (GTDB taxonomy): Bacteria > Desulfobacterota > Desulfovibrionia > Desulfovibrionales > Desulfovibrionaceae > CAYJAD01. The sequence continues at coordinate 2,945 of CAYJDF010000081.1, read as the reverse complement.
TAGTATTTATATGTCAAATTAACTACTTATCCCCAGCAAGTACGTTTTTGATAAAGTCATCGATGGAACCTTTTTCAGATTGCGGCTCACCATCAATCTTTAAGGTATCAATGACCTCTGCACCCATGCCAGAAAGCTTTTGCTCAATTGCGTCTACCGCACCACAAAAATAAGTATAACTACTGTCTCCACAACCAAATACAGCAGTTTTTTTGCCCTGAGCATTAATGCTATCAAATTCGTCGAATAGGGGTATAAAGTCGTCTTGTAGCTCTATTTCTTCGTCACCCCATGTAGAGCAGCCAAAAAGTATTAGGCTGTAATTGTCACAAAGGCCATTGGCAGAAACACTGTCTGCGCTTTCATTAGTTACTTCATAACCTTCAGCTGCCAGTGCCTTTTCAATATGTGAAGCCACAAACTCAGTATTTCCAGTGGTAGAACCGTACACAATTAAAGCTTTTTTCATAAAATCTCCTTAAATTGATTATTTTGTGCAATGAGAATGATATTCAAAGTCAAAAAAATGTGCAAGTATTTTTTTATTTTTTCATATATTTTTTTTGATCATGAAATCATGCTATTCTGATTTAAAGCATATACAGCGCCAACTGGCTTAGATAAAAATATATAGTTATGCTATGCTGTATTGACTGCTTAGTATCTCTGTGTTAAACCGCCAACTTATCACTAAACAGCGTTTTTACTTAATCTTGTAGTTGATATAAAATTTAAGGTGTCATTGCCCATGATATTTTCGAGTCGCACTATGGGTATTTTGGAAGCTCTGCTTTCAGCCACTTTTTTTGGTTTGATTCCTGTTCTTTTTATACCAATCTATGAAGCAGGAATAAGCCCAGAAACAAGCTTGATATATCGCTTTGGCTTTGCAGCACTTATGATGCTTGTACCTATTAGGCTTAAGAGGCAAACGTTACAAATCCCATTTAAAACTCTAAAGTCCATAGTTTTTGGTGGTTTTTCTTATTACCTTGGGGCACTTTTTCTATATTCATCCTTTACCTATATTGCTAGCGGAATTACTGTCACTATTTTCTTTACTAACCCTATTTTTGTGATGGTGTTAATGGCTATCTTTTATAAAGAAAAGATTGAGTTTTATAAGATTGTTTTAAGTTCTACGACTATGATTGGCATAGCTTTGTTTTCCGGTGTTTTTAATGCAAGTGCCAACCTAAATTTTACAGGCATTAGTCTTGCTGTGTTTTCTAGTGTGGCTTTTGCTTTTTATGTGCTTGTTTTATTTAAGCTGCAATGCTCAAAAAGTAGTAGGGAAGTAATTTCTTTTTACTTATTTACATCTTGCGCATGTTTTGCTTGCATATACAGTATTATTGTTGGTGAATTTGCGATTGCTTCAAGTGGGTTTGTATGGCTATTTCTTGCCTTATCTGCCTTAATTACTGCAGTTTTGCCTAATATATTACTTATGTCGGCTATCAAAAAAATTGGATCTGTACTTGCTACAATACTTGGAGTTATGGATCCAATCACTGCTGTTATTCTTGGGGTGCTGGTGTTTGGTGAAGCTTTGGATATTTATATTGTGAGTGGTATAGCAATTGTCCTAGTTTCGGTTATGCTTATAACAATACTACCTATGCTCAGAAGAACTGAAATAAGAAATTCCCGATAAATCAAACAGGTCACTTATTTTATAAATTTTTTATCTTTGAGCGTCTAATTAAGTATATACCAAGCCCAAGAGTTATTACTTCAGCCAATGGTAATGCTGCATAAATACCATTATTGCCAAGAAATATAGGCAGAATAAAGAGTAGAGAACAAGGCAATATCAATCCACGCGCAAAGGCCATAATGGCAGAATATCCAGCTTGTAAACGTCCGGTAAAATAAGCTGTAAGCACGATATTTATGCCACAAAATAGGAACATAAAACGCGAAATTGATATAAAGTTTAAGGCAATATTTAGGGTATACTCTTGTTCAGAAGTCTCAGTTAAGAAAAGTGAAACCATTTGGGTTGGCCAAAGGCTTGTGCCTATAAAGCATATCAAACCAATGCCCGCCACCGTTAAACCTGCTAATATGCAAAAAGCATAGGCTCGCTTATGCTTACCAGCCCCTGTACATACACTTACCAAAGGGCCTAGCGAGTCACTAATGGCATAGGATGCCATGATACAAAACCAATTAACATAAGCAATTATAGTAAAAGCTGCGACCCCGTAAGGGCCAAGGCTTTGCATCATAAGTATATTAATAAGCAAAATAACAAAGCCGCTAGACATTTCATTGAGCATTTCTGAGATGCCATTCCATGCAGCTTGCCATAATTCGCGCCATTGACCAAGGGTGCGTACAAAGCGTAAGTGCGGATTATCATTATAAAAAAAGTGCATTATAAATATGACTATGCAAGGTATGCTGTAGGCTATACTTGTGGCCCATGCTGCTCCAGCAAGCTTTAAGTTTAAATGCGCCACCAAGATGTAATCTAAAGCAAAGTTAATGATAGCTGATGACATTAGTAAAACTGCTGCAAGCATAGGACGATTATCAAGTCTAATAAAGTAACCTAGAGCCATTTGTATGGTAAAGATTGGAAAAAATGGGATAATAATTTTCATGTACTCTTGTACAAGTGGGTCAAGATTAGCATCTGCACCCAATAATCGCGTGAGTAGTGGGAGGCTAAGCCATGCTAACAATGACAATGTAATGCTACCAAAAAACAATAAAATCATTGCCTTTGTAAACATAGCGTTGGCTTTTTCTTCTTCTTTGCGCCCACGATACCAACCACAACGCACTGTGGAGCCAACGGCTATCATAATACTAAGGCCTGAAATTACAGTAAATATAGGAAATGATAGATTAATAGCGGCTAATGAAAATGCGCCAGCATAGCGTCCTACAAAAAGGCCATCTACTACTGAAGCAGATGTAACAAGCAACATGCC
>CAYJDF010000080.1:0-11040 GCA_964368845.1 uncultured Desulfovibrionaceae bacterium | reverse complement strand
GCAAATTATTTTGATTAATCCACAAATTTCTATGTAATTATATCTAAAAAAGCGAAATACTATTCCCACTCCCTGCCTCAAATCATAACTTAAACAGTTTTGATTATGTTATGTGCTTTGGAGTGTCTGTATTATTCAAATTATATAAGATTTTTTGGGTATCTGATTTTTTATTGCCAAAATGTTGCCACTATAACTACTAGCAAACTTATTCAATTTGAGGACTTCCTTCAACATCTTTCGTTCTTTTGCTTTTCAAAAGGAAGCAATGAGTATTATCATCTGAAATCGCAATAAATTTTGACTTGCATACTTCATCTAGTAAATTAGACTCTTTTATTAACCTATATTGCCAATTAGGTAAATGATCGTTTTTTTGGCATTCTTCTATTATCTGATGATAATTCTTTTCACAAAGTAGTAATACTAAATTTTTAAAGTACGGATTATAGTTTTGTTGCTCGATAAAGTACTCAACTTCACGAAATTGTGCAAATAACTTCCTTTTGACAATTTGTTTTGCACTCCATCTAGACCACCAATATTCATAAAATTTATATTGACCATTATATTCAGTCGCTAGTAGAGCTCTTCTCATTAAATTGAATTCTTTATCATCAAATCCTAACTCTTTGTTAAAGTATGTACTAAAAACGACAGATAATTTTGATAATTTTTGAAAATCTATTTGTTCTATATTATCCACATAATCCGCACATTGAATTACAAATAATATTTTACCTCTTAATATTTCATTATCTTCGATATTATGGATAAGCTGTTTATGCTCTGGATAATTTGTTATGATCTTAGCTTTCAATACTTCTTCTTGAACTTGCTCTTTTGCAAAGCCAGAATCAATAGATTTGTTTACTAAATAATTATATATATCATCACACCCTGCAGATAATTCACGTACTAACTTTACAACACCTGAAAACGTGTCTGGACTTCTAATTATATCTGGACGTTTCCCTTCTATTGTAATATCTCCTCGTGATACAATGTTTCTAACCACTCTCATCCAATCTAAATATTTTTCCAAATCAAAACTTTCTAAATTTTTCAATAAATATTGAGTTTGTGCATAAAAAAATACTTTGTGTGTGTAAGATGTATCGTTTCCAGCTAATATTTGATTTAAAAAATTAATATTAGGATTATGCCTCCATAACTCAAAACTAATTTGAGGAAGGTTTGAATATTCTAATTTAGAAGCATATAATTCATAACAATCGTAAATATAACTAAAAACTGCTTTGTTGATATATGTTATTAGTGAACGATCTGAATTGTTGTAATTTAACCTTTGAATAATTTCAGTACGCTCACTTACTTTGATTTCAACAGACTTTTCTAATCCTACCATAATCATAACTAAAGTCGTAATTAAATTCATATGAGAATCATCTATAGTGTTATCTTTTTTAAAATTCTCCCATAAGAAATCAGTCCACACAGTATCTATCTTATGGGATAGCTTAGATGTCTCAGCAATATCTATTTCCCATTCGTTTTTTTGAGAAGCACTTTGAATCTCTGCTTTTAGATTCTCAAAAGGTGTTAGCAATTTTCCACGTGCATTCATCTTAATATATAAATCATCAGACAAACCAAAATCCTCTAATATAAGCAAGTGAAACTTAATCAAATTTTGTTTTGTCAATTTACTCCAAATATTTTCTATGTCACCGAACACCTTATGAATTAAATCTATTGTATTTAACATTGCTCTTATAGTTGGATCTTGCTCCCAAGAAATATAAAACCATTCTGTATCTTTGATTAAATCACTAACCTTATCAGTATTTTCCTCAAGAGTAAATCTATATTTAATTAATGATTCGCAAAAACGCCTTGATGATAAACGAGTCTCATACGAGAATTTTGAAAGTATTTCAGGAATACTATTATCTTCTTCAATTTCTTTATTATATACATACCAATGTAGGAGGTATAATGTTGTAAGTCTCTGTTGTCCATCTAGAGGTTGAAATATGTTATTAACTAAATTTCCATAAACAAAATCTAAATTAAGTTCATATTCAGAAATTATAGCATTTTTAATTACTGATAGAAAATTTAAACATATTTGTTGATTGTCATCCCTACCTTGAGCATAATCACGTTGTATAATAGGGATTTTAATTTCATATTTATCAATTAACTGATAAAAACTTATAATGTTATTCTCATTTAGACTCATTTTTCAACCTCCAAATAATTTGATAGCACCTTAATTAAATCCTGTTCATACATATCTCTATCATCTTGGCTCCAGAATGAAATCTTTGGTGGATAATCTGCGAAATATTTTAAAAAAGTATTTTTAGTACATAACGGAACAAATTCTCCTGATTTATCGAGTTCAATTATTCGCTTCCTCTTTAAAGGGAAAACGGCATTTTTATAGCTTTTGTTTGTGTATTCATCGAGTAGTGCCAAGTTAGAAATTGTATTAACATCTCCATCTGACAAATATTGATTAAAGTGTTCAATAACCTTATTAAATAGAGGTATAAAATCATCGTCATTTTCATATTTATTCTGAGTGGTAATTTGTTGAATTTCTTTTAATATTGTTTTAGATTCTTTTTGATTAGGCTCGAGAAATGCAGTTATATCTGATAACCATAAATCTCGATTGATTTTTGGAATTGAGTCTTTTATAGAAGCAATATGCTCTTTGTTCCACTTTTTCAATTTAAATGTATCAAATGGAAAATATGAGCTATCATGGTCATTCTGTAGCATAGTTAGAATATTATAAAGAAGTAGTACGCTTGTAACATTTTTATCGTCATAATCTAACTCTAAAAGGGTTTCTTTGTGATAAAACTCTTTTATAATATTATCAAGATATAGTAAAAACTCTTTTTTTTTCATTGTAGATGAGTTTTCATATAATGATTTAATATTTGAAATTTGTGAATTTAAAATAAAACCTATTTTATGGTATAGAGTTCGATCGTTAAACCATTCATTGAACCTCTGGTAGTAAGATTGAACTTCTTCCCAATTCTCCTTTACTTCTGATTCGGTTTTATTGCTTAATCTATCATTGAAGTACCTAAAGGTCGAGTAAGAGTCAGAATTTATAGTTCTGCTTGAATTCATTAAGCTAAAAATAAACTCTATTCGATTATCTTTTGTTTGCTTATCACTCAAAAAATACCATAACTTATTATTTTGCAGATGACTTTCAATTCCATCCCACTCATTCGCTATTTCAATTTGTCTCAACCTGAGTCGTTCTTTGTCTTTTACATGATAATTTGAACTATTTAAAAACAACGCCTTTATCAATTCTGAATTTGTTAAACTAATTTTACCAATGTTTAATCTTGTAAAAACTGAGATTGGATCACTTTCTGTTGTTTCATACCAAATTACCTTTGCATTGAATTTTAATTTTGAACGAAAGGAATTTTTATCAAATTCATCTTCTCTTGCTAAAAACCATTCATCGATAGCCTTGTAGGCAGAACTTATATGGTGAAAATCAATATTCTCATTATTTTCTTGTTCAGGCGTTTTAAGAAATTCGGCACAATTTTCTCTTGTTTGGTAATCAATAGTAAATAACTTGTCTCGACGTGCCTCTACATAATCTAAATTCAGATAATGTAAAATTAAATAAAGTGTTGTTAAACGTTGTTGCCCATCAATCACTTCATATTTTTCTAGGTCATCAAACTTTCTAACTACAACAGGTTGCAAGCAATACCATGTTTTGTCTTCTTTTTCATCAATCTCTCTAGGTCTGAATTCATTTATATCATTTAACAACTCTGTAACTTCTTGATATGTCCAACGATATCCTCTTTGGTACGATGGTATGAAAAAAGAAAATTTGGACAAATCGTTTATGGTTTTTAGAATAATACTATTTTTCATATTTTAAACATTCCTTTCTAAACACAAATAGACATTCACAATCCAGTAGCGAAAAGTTATAGTTCACACTTTTTGTTTTTCAATGCCCAGCTACTCGACAGTTGTGTTCTTCTTTTATAATTATTTTTCTTAGTTTTAATCCTTAACATTATCTAAACTTAACCTGTAAGTTAAGTTTCATATATACTTTACCATCTTTTTTATGCAAACTTGCAAATCCATGTCTGCTTGTAGAGCCATGCTCATATTTAGTTTGATTTAGTAAATAGCTTTCAAAAAATGCCCTATTATAAATGTGGTAAGTAAGAATATCGCCTTTTGCAGAAACGATTATGTATCCAGTATTAGTTTCATCAATTCCATCCCATTTTTTTGCCGGTATCATTACTAATGCTGCTGAACATAATAGTTTTTTGCATTTATACTCATAAAACCCATCAATAGGGTAGTTCATCGGACTATCGTTTTACATCTTTTCCACTACTTCTTTGCAAGTAGAAATACCATCACGATAATGATAAATTAAAGAATGAGCAACTAATTCAGTTAGTCTGCTGTCAATTAACAGTTTCTAAAGTTTATTGAAACTTGCATACATACTCTACATCACATACATTAAAAGACATAATATAGTAAAATAATTATATCACAAAAATATTATTAGAAGTTATTTAAAATGTATGCGTTTGCATATCTTTACAGAAGGGAAAGAGATGTCAATATTTCTATCTATATCTCAATAAACTTAACTATAAATCAATTCTTTCAAAACAATCTCCTCAGCACAGGCATGATAATTATTAATAAGTCCAACTCATTTTATTTGGCCTTTCATTTTAAGTTCGCTATCACACCCATCAGCTTTTGCCATAGCTGTTACAATTTCCTCAATCATAGCACTAGCTTTAACATCTAATTCGTGCAGATGTTCATTAAGTTTATTTGGTAGTAATAGGTGATTAAACACCACTGAATGATGTTCCTGTAAATGTCGTTTGCATTCTTCCAAACTGACCAATATGCTTATGATTTTCATTATCTAAGCTTATGAGGGGTTAATTCATACCGCCATAACCAAGTTCATACCATATTTAATTTTCTTCGTTAAAGTATTCATTTTTCATAATAAAACCTTATCATTCTATTTTTAATATTTTTCTTTTTCAATAATTGCAAGCAACGCTCCGGTATATATCGAAAGCCATTTTGCTTGTTAGGACTGATTCCCAAACCCTGTATATTTTGCAGATAAATTTGCAAGCAATGTTCCTAACGGAACTTAGTTTCACAGGAGAGTTTAACGCTCATTTTGTGATTTTGCTTTCCGCCTTTTGAGCTCAACACGGCACCTTCTTTCGTTACTTATTGTATGTAGACTTTTTGTATTCATTTCCATTATACTACTTATTATGGAGGATTTCAATTATGGATATTATTAAAGTGTTTGGAGATAACTTAAAAAAATGCAGAATTAAAATTGGTTTATCTCAAGAAGCCTTTGCCGACAAGTGTGGTATGCACAGAACATATATTAGTGCTATTGAATGTTATCGAAGAAGTATATCACTTGAAAACATTCAACGAATTGCAGATGCACTCGAAATTGAGACATACAAATTGTTTAAGGAGGAAAAATAAGTATGGAACATAGAAATAGAGCCGCAGGATGGCAACATGCAAAACTATCTGGGCATAAAAATGAGGATTTAGTAAAAGAGCTCTTAGACACTGACAGAGATTTCCAAAATCAATTATTAGATAGAATTAATAGGTTAGATGCTAAAATTGTAAGAACAAGCATCGGGGGATTGCATGAAACTAATGTTCCGAGTGTGAACTTCCGAAAAACTAAATCTAAAACTGATTTAAAAGTTTATCTTGATACTAATGAAAAAATTAATATATCGATCAAAAAAAGTCTTGGTGGACAAGTGTATTTTGTGAGAGCAGGTTTATTTATAGATACATTTGAAAAGCAATTTAATGTCAAAGTTCCTTGTAATGTTCAAAGAGCAATCAATCTATTTTGGGCTGCAGCTGATGATGCTACAGAAATTATTGAGCAGTTCGGAGATAAATCCAACGCAAGAAACTACGATTTACAATTAAGGCATAAAAGTTTAAATGCAACCACACTAAAAGCTTATGATGAGCATCTATATACAGAATTATTGAACTGGTTTTGTGATAATTCTTATGAGCTTGCAAAACTTTCTTTCTCAATGGGTGCTGTTTGTGATAAAAGTGAATGGTCAGATTTTGTATGGTACATAAATCTTCTTGACGAAAGCGAAGCCGATGACATTTTATTAATTAATAATATTTGCAATGCATCAAAAAAAATAGCACATCAAGAAACCTATTACGGTTCGTCATTTGGTGGAACTACTATCCAATTACCGTTTGGTTTTGTTCAGTGGCATCAAGGACAATTACAATTCCATCATAGCTATAATAAAATTAAAAGCGCGCTTAGATAAAGGAGTAAAAATATGATTTTTGATAGTAGACAATATAGACAGCAGTTAGGTTTTACAAATCAAAATAATGCAAAAAAATTTTTTAAAGCTACAGATATCATTGATATAAACTGGGTAAAAATAGAACAATATAATCAACGATTAAAGGTTATTTTTACACAAATAAATCAAGCAGTACATCCAAATGTTCGTTATGAAATCATGGATGAAATTAACATTGAAATTGATACTGCATATACCCTTATGCGTGAAAACAATATTCTGCCACGATTAAATAACTATGGCAGATATCCTGAAGATGTATATTATAATTGGATGCGTGGTTATATAGTATGTAAGTATTTTGCACCAGCACTTGCTCGAATTTTCGATGTTTCTGAAATGTCAATAAAGACTGTTGGTCATGATTGCCTTTCTGATATTGATACTTTTTCTCAATCACCAGTAGCTGATTTAGAGATTACAAAGAACAATGAAATTATTCGTCTTGAAATTCAATCTGGCTATACGGGAACTAATGATATAAAAGCACATAAGATACGAGAAGCGAAGCGTGCTTTCCGTGAAGAGAAAATATATTCATATATAGTTCACTTCGATTTATTCAATGGAGCAATGGCTATAATCGATATAACAGATATCGATGAGACCAGTATTCTCTGGGTTTCAAGAGCTCAAATGGAAGGTCAGAGAGTCTTTTCGATTCCTGATGAAGCTTTCCGATGGTTTCTACCAGATGAACCACTTCACTATTTAGATATACTATATTAAACAAGACACTACATAGTAGTGTCTTGTTCTTTCAATGCCTCAATCATCTGCTTAGCAATTTTCATTGATAGTAATGGTGGTACAGCGTTTCCGATTTCAAGGCGTTTCATTCCATCAGCGCCATAAAACTTGTAATCATCTGGAAAACTTTGAAGTCTTGCACCCTCCCTTATAGACATTGCTCTTGAATCTCTTGGATGAACACATCTTGAAGAAGATGGGCATGCAAAATTTCTTGTTATAGTTGTCGATGGTTTTTCCCACCACAATTTTGCATAAGTATTTCCATAACCACTTTTGGGACGTATCTCTTCAGGTAAATCATTTTTTGATTGTCCATCTTTTAGTGTTTCCATAATTTTAATTAAGTGAGCTCCGTTTTTAGGTGCTGAGTGTTCTTCTAACAATTCATTAGAATTAGATCTGACAAATTCTAAAAATTCATTAGAAATTCCGTCCATGTAATAATCTTTCTTCTGTCCACTTTTAATCACTGGTAAATCTCCAATAGCTTCTTTAAGTGTTACAAATGGTTTAAGTTTTTCTCCATGAGTTGGCATTGGATAAATATAATTATTTTCACCTTTAAAACCAACTAATATTACTCTCTCTCTCTGCTGTGGTACACCAAATTCTACAGCATTCAGTACTTGATGTTTTACAATATATCCTAACTCTTCAAATTCTGAAATAATTCGTTTAAACAATTTCCCTTTATCCATACTTAATATTCCTACAACATTTTCAAACACAAATGCTTTAGGCTGAAGTATACTTAGAATTCTTTTATATTGCTTAAATAAATTAGCTCTATCATCCATCTGTCTTTTTCCTAATGTTGAATAAGATTGACATGGTGGCCCACCAACAACAATATCAATAGTTTTTTCACCTAATATCTCTTTTAGTAATTTTTCAGTCAAATCTCCAATATCACAATTCATCATTTTTACATCAGGATGATTCAATTGATATGCCACTGAAATATCTTTTTCTATTTCATTTGCAGCAATAATTTCAAACTCTTCTAAATGTGAAAATCCATAACTTAATCCTCCTACACCTGCAAACAAATCTATAACATTATATTTTTTCATTTTTTTACCTATCTCCTTTTTTCCAGTGATAAAATAATATTTTTACAATTCTATCCACTACTGGTAACATACCGAATTTCCAATTTGCTCATAAACTTGTTTTTCATTTTCCACAGGTATTATGTAACTTTCTGGAAAACCTTGCATTCGTAAACATTCTCTTGGTGCCATTAATCTTACAGAATAATCATCTTGAAAAAATGGAATTCTTTCAAATCTACTTCCCATTGCTGCCAATAAAGTAGGACACATACCCTCCATCCCCTTGAAAATCCCCAATCAGTAAAGCGATATACTCTATTTTTTTCTGTCATATATTCCATCATTCTATCCCACATACGATATCCATCTATATTATATTTTTCATCTTATTTTCTTTATCATACAAATCAAATGCTGTTATTTTCAAAGGAACAGGTTCAGGAAATTTAAAATGTTTTAAATATTTTTTGTATTTAAATGCTACAATATATATTCTATTTCTTTGTTATGGAATGTTTCCATATTCTTCTGCATTCATTATCTTAAATTCCACATAATAGCCCAAATCTTCAGGTGCTTTTTTGATCACTTTAAATGTATTGCCTATGTCATGTTTAACTGAATTTGCCACATTCTCAAGAAAAACAACCTTTGGCTTAATCGTGTTTATAGCTCTTGCTATTTCAAAAAATAAATTTCCATTTGGATCATTAAATCCTTGTAATAAACCTACTGAAGAAAAGCTTCGACATGGAAATTCAGCAGTTAAAACATCAAATTTAGGAATATCTTTTGCATTTATTTTTTGAATATCACCTTCAGCAAGATAAGTATCACCGAAATTTAGTCTATATGTTTTACAAGCGTGTTTATCTTTTTCATTGGCCCATATTAATTTGCGCCCATTCTCTTTAAATGGCAAACAAATTCCTCCAATACCAGCGAACATGCTTCCAACAGTTATATTATTTCCCATTCAATGATTCCTCCTTTATTTTGTATTTTTTGTATTCTAAATAAAGGGTAATTGTTCTTTTCAGTTGAGATTTTATAAACATTGAACTTTCAATATATTTCTTAGAATCTATTAATTCTTGAGAAGAATTATCGTCTAACATTTCTACATTTAAAATTTTACATACTCTACCATATCGTGATAACACATCTTTTGCAGAGCGTGATGTCATACCTTTGCACTCAATAAGCCAATCGACTAAATCTTTATTTTCCATAAGAATCTTCCCCAATTAGTGGTATTATACACGAAAAATTACGTCAACGTCAATTTTATCGAATTTTATATATACTTGAATATACATTCTGTATTTATTATTTCCTCAGCCTTTTCCATTATTAGTTCATCCTTCCAACCCATTCCACTGGCTCTGCCTTTAACTTTTCGTCAGTACCGTTTTGTTTTACTATTGACTTTGCAAGTACTTTCACTTGTGCAGTTGCTCTTTTATCCACTTCTACAAGGTGTTATTTAAGTTTTTCACTGGTAAACAGATTATTATAATAAAAATTAGAGGTGATTAAACAATGGTAACAGGTGAAAGAATATTTTTTTGAAATCAGTGTTGAATGCCAATGAATTTTTTGTATGTCTCTTGTATTCACTGAAAGCCAAGCTGATGTTCGTACTTCACAATATGAGAGTGACAAAAGAACTCCAAGAGAAAATGTAATATCAGATGTGACACGGTCTCTTAATGTTTCTCCAGAAGTCTTAAATCTATCTAATATAGATAGTTATTCAGATTTAATACATACATTATTTTGCACTTGAAGATATTTATTAACTTCGCATTGGAGAGATAAACGACGAAGTTTGTTTGCATTAAAATAAAACTAAAGCAGATTCTTATCTTTCTACTTTTGAAATGTTTTCTGAATGGAATTAAGCACTTATGCAGTATAAAGATGAATTAATAACAAAAGAAGAATATGACCAGTGGGGATATAGCTACCAGAAATATGATGAAACAAGTATTATGGCTAGGAATCCATCAAAGAAATTTAATGATGAAGTGATTAAATGATCACATAATAAACTATAAGGAAAAAGCACGACAATTACAGAATGGCGCTTTGCCCTTTTTAAATTTATTGGACTTATTTTACCATTGTTAACATTTTTTCGATTCTTTAGTCACTATATACTTTATTTATAAAATCTAAAAGAAGTGCAAAAGCAACTTCACGAACGACAAGGTAATCTTTTTGAACAAAATAGAGGTCATATTATCTTTTATATTCAAAAAAGTATTGGTGGAATTATGTATGATTAAATTATTTAAAAATTTTTGAAATTCACCATCAAAATTAATCAAGATTGAAATTAATCCTGATTTTAACTGGGAGAATATAGTAAAGACTAATATTAAACAATTCAACTTCACTGACTTAACAAATATTTTTTAATCCCACCAACAACATGTAGGTACTATTTTTGATTTTGGAGTTTGGAAAGAAATAAAGTTATTGAATCTTCTTATTAAACATACGGAATTTTTTTACAGAAGAATATAACATAGATATTAATTGCCTGCATAAAAGATTATCATCTGAACCTACAATGAATACAGAAGTGGAGGTATTAAAATGTATATGGTTCAATAAATGCTCTCTCTGACAAACTAATTTAATTTTATGCAAAAAAAGAGTTAATCGATATAAAAGTCGATTAACTCTTTTGATTAATAAATTTTCAAATATTGCCAAAATGTTGTCATTTTGATTTCTAGTACTCGAAAAGACCTTTATTTTAGGGTTTTTCTCAACCTATCAAACTATTCCCACTCAATTGTTGA
>CAYJDF010000079.1:0-11167 GCA_964368845.1 uncultured Desulfovibrionaceae bacterium | reverse complement strand
AAATCAAGACCGCCAACTTGTTGAAAATATGTAAATTGAGTAACTTCCATACCATTTAACCATACTTCCCAACCAAGTCCCCAAGCCCCAAGGGTTGGAGACTCCCAATCATCTTCCACAAAGCGAATATCATGCTCCGCTGCATTTAAGCCAAGAGCAGTTAAGCTTTCAAGGTATAATTCCTGTACATTTTCTGGCGATGGTTTAAGTATCACTTGATACTGAAAATACCTCTGAAGGCGGTTTGGGTTTTCACCATAACGCCCATCAGTTGGACGACGTGAAGGCTCAACATAGGCCACATTCCATGGTTCTGGACCAATGACACGCAAAAAAGTATGCGGATTAAAAGTACCAGCACCACATTCAACACCACTTGGATGCTCAATAACGCAACCACGCTTAGCCCAAAAACTTTGCAGGGTCATGATCATGTCTTGAAAGTACATTGTTTATCCTTGTTAAAATTAATGGTTTATTTTTAATATATATTTTGATAAATACACATAATAAATATGATTATAATAATGACTTAAATTGTTAATTTGAAAGAACAAGCATTAATTAAACCCTGCGAAAACGACCCTCATCCCAAGCAATGCCTAGATGATATTGTACAAATCCATCAATAGCTTTAAAACAAGCTTGCCTTTCATCAAGGTTTAAATTGTGCGCATCCCATTCCAAAGGGGATTTTTGTTCTACTCTATGTAGAATTTGTAAACTTTTTATTGGCAACTTCAAGGTATATGGTGTTTTCTTGCCTTGGCATTGTTCACAATGCAAAGTACCTTCATCCATATGAAAATTAACTACTCTACCATTAAGCTTGCTACCACAAGAGCTGCATTCATGCAAAGCTGGAGCAAAACCTTGCTCACACGCCATGCGCAGCCTAAAAAGTATGGGGTAAAGCATATGCGGTGCTTCGAGTTTTTCAAAAAAAGTTAACATATCTTGCATAAGGTCATATGCACTTTGTGTAGCATCTTGGCTTATGCCAAGCACCTCTAAAAAACGAATACAATTCATAAGCATGCCAAGACGTGACCAATCTTGGCGCAACTTTTGTGGTCCACGTACCAAAATCCCCTCTTCTAGAGATAAAAACTGGCCATTACGCGAACTCTTAACTCTACAAGTGAGGGTATTTAAAACATCAAGACAGCCGCAAAATCGTTGCCTACTGCGACTGCCACCAAAAGCAAAAACTGTTACCAAACCACGTTTACGCGATAGAAGTCTAAGCCATATATCTGCTTCGCGAAAACGCCCCACATGTAGCACAATGGCTGAGTCATTCCACTCCATGATACTAATGTTTACTAATTACTCAGCTGGAAAGGTTATGGTTTTGACCTCACCATCACGCCCAGGGATGGGCGTTTCTTGCCCATTATAACGTATACGTACACCACCAGCATTACCCAATTTAAGAGTTAGGGTATCACTAAAGGTAAGGGCAAAAGTATCTCCTGAACGCAAAGAAAATTGCCTTGTATCAGAGTCATCAGCAATGGAATGTACCCAACATTCAGCAACAGCAGTTATAATAACTCTATTGGGTCCATCCAATGGCACATCAGTATTTGTTGTACTAGCTTCAATAGTGCTTACTTGCTCGCTTTGAGGGGTATTAACTTCGGACTCAATAATCGTAGTTGAGGCCGTAGGTTCTGTTTGTTGTTCTGCTTGGGTATTTGTTTGAGAAGTAGTTTCTTGACTGGTTTCTTGAGGATTTATTTGCTCAGTTTCAGTGGCTTTATTATCAACTTTTGTATTTTCTACTTCCTGAGTTGTAGGTTCGGGCTCTTTTATTTGAGAACCAGCTTTGGGCTGCACTTCATCTTGAGCTTTGGGTGCTTCTGGGCTTGGAGTTGAAGCAGACGGAGCAGGTTGTGCAGTTGTTAAATGATCAGTCTTAATTTTAGAAAATAAGTCAGCATCACGATAAAACCAGACTACACTGCCAGCAGCCAAGCAAAGACAAACGAAAAGTACAAATATGATTGTCCCTTTACCGATGGGATTTCGCGCTACTACATAATTGGTATCTTGACTTGAGGGGTCTTCACTAGGGTCATATAACTCTTCCACAGACATAAATTCAGTTGTATCTAGCTCAAGCAACCTAGCATAAGACATAACAAATCCACGCACATATACACAATGTGGCAAAGATGCACTATCAGCAGCTTCCACAGCACGCAATACTCGCGCACTAATTTTCAAACGATTTGCCACATCGTCAATGCTAAGGCCAAGCTTCTCTCGTTCAGCACGGAGAATACTTCCCAATTCTTCAAAAGTCATACCCATAATATTCTTCTTTTATACTCTCAAAATTACATGCGAATATCAATCATTGCTTTTTTGCGCAATTGCGTGACATATTCTTCAAAACGCTCTTTTAGTAAAGGCTCACGCAAAATATTTTCAATCATTGGTTTAGCTTGCTCAAAAGTCATAAGCCCACCAGAAGAAGCTTTTTGCACAAGCTTAAATTGCGAACGCTTGCCATTTAACACTATAATTGGTGTGGCCTCACCTTCAGCTAAACCATTAAGCATTTTAGCAAGCCTTGGGTCCATTTTATCTGTGGGAATGCTCCCAATAAGGCCACCATTTTCTCTATTGGGGCCGATAGATACTTGACGGGCAATTTCTTCAAATTTTTTACCGTCTTTTTTGATTTGATTAGCATACTTAGGAGCATCAGAACTATCAGGATATACTAGAAGTGCAAATACTTCTTGCTTGTCATTTTTAAGCTCGTTTTTATGAGCTTCATAATAAGCCGTAACATCGTCAGGCCTTATAACAATTTTACGCCCAACCATCATGCCCATGAGCTTTTGACGTATAATTGTATTGTGTATGCGAGTACGCAATTTATCTGCACTTAAACCTTCACTCTTAAGTTGCTTTTCAAAAGCTTCTTTTGACATGCGACTTTGTTGCATTATACGAGTAATTTCTGCATCAACTTCAGTATCGCTAGCAGTTATTTGTTGTTTTCTTGCTTCAGCAAGAATAAGGATTTCAAGAATCATGTTATTAAGAACACCATCGTATATTTGCTGAATTTTTTCTTGATCAGCTGCTTTTTTAAGATCTAGTTTGTTCTTTTTAATTTCAGGCAAAGCAGTTTGCTGGACATCATAAAGCGAAATCATATCCCCATTGACAACAGCAGCAACCTTACCAACGGTTGCACCATGAGCTTCAAACAGGGGTATAAACAAACAACATACTAATAATATTAATTTTTTCAAAACAAAAACTCCTATGCTAGTGTACAAACTTTGGCCCATATATGTTAACGCCAAAGTCTTGAATCTATATACTGTTTTTCCTAAACATGCAATGGCATTTTTAGACCATTTATATCAAAGGATGATTAAATTTTATCATATAATTTTAATGAATTACGGCAGGTCTTTAATCAAATGACTGGAAACTTTTATGGGGAAATTTTGTATGTTTTGCTCTATCCACATATCTAATAATTCACTGACATGAGCTTCAGCAAGCTGTTTTTCAATATATACATAAGCTTGAGTAATAGATAAATTTCTACTGCTATTTTGCTTTACTAGACAAATGCGTGAAAAGTTATTTTCTTGTTCTAAAATATCGGTGCATTCTTGTTCATTTAATTTTACTATGGCTTCAAGCCAAGGTTTTTCTAATGCTTGTTCTTGCATATTAATATTATATTGCTCAAGTTCAGTGTTTTGTTTAAGGGCATCTAAACTTGTTATGTTAACAAGCTTCGATTTTTCCTCACTTAAAACCACTTGTAAATTATATGATTTTGGCAAGTTAAAACTATTTTTATGCTCAGCATAAAATTGCTTTACTTCATCAATGTCTGGCTCATAACGCTTTAAAAGTACAGTACTCTTAAAGGTATCCATGGCCAATTGATAGCGCAATAAAATGCGCCAAGCTTCTATATCAATGGCATTTTCAGTAACAAATTTCTCAAATTCGTCCGGTGGATAAGCATTGCGCAAGCTTTGTTCATAGGCGTCAACTTGTTCTGAGGTTACTTTGTTTCCATGCTTTTCTACCTCTTGCAAGATCATTTCATATAAAATTACCTTTGATAATGTTGCACCATATTGCTTGCGAATTTTAGTAAGTGATGGCTTACCATTATCATTTATATCAACTAAATCAATGTCCTGTAAAGAGCGAACAGTACTTAATAGTATAGGCTTATCATTAACTAAAGCAATGACATTTTCTGGTATGGGCTTTTCAAAGCATCCTGTAAGCAAAAGCAATATGCATATACAAAAAATTTTTTTCACTTGAAACTTTTAAACCTATATTAAATTTTTGTTTACAAAAAAATCCTAACCAATAAAAACAAACATTACAATATGTTTTATCAATTAAAAAATATAACTTTATTCTACACTATCAATTTGCAAGCTAACTAAAAATTCACCTAAGTCATCGAGTTTTTGAGCTAATGGTTTATTATTATCTTCAAGTTTTACTTCAATGCTAGCGGGAGGAATTAAACGTAAATTGTCTTTTTTAGACATATAATACATAACCTTAGCTACATCAATCTTACCTTGATCTTTATTCCAATGTACCACTACCCTATCTGCAAAAATGTCTGCTTTCTTGGCTTCAAGCAAGCTCAACTTTTGCTTTAAGTTAAGCACGGCAATAAAGTTTGTAAGCTCTGGACCTAAAGCACCAAAACGATCGCGCATAGCTAAAACAACTTCTTCACGGGCAGCTGCGTCAGTAGCAGAACTTAAAGCTTTATAATAACGTAGTCGCTCTCTTCCATCTTGAACATAACTTTCCGGTATATGTGCTGGTATACCAATATTTAACTCCACTTCGCTAGCTTGAGCTACACCAGTACCTTTAAGTCTACTTACTGCTTGTTCAAGCATCTCAAGAAACAAATCCAAACCAAGGCGTGTCATATGTCCAGACTGTACTTCACCAAGAATATTACCCGCTCCGCGCAATCGCAAATCTTCCATAGCTACTTGAAATCCTGCTCCTAAATAATCCAAATCAAGAATTATACGCATGCGTTCACGTGCCACATCAGAGAGTTTATGTTCTTCAGGTACTACAAAGTAAGCATAGGCCTGTCTACTGGAACGACCTACTCTACCTCTAAGCTGGTATAATTGCCCAAGGCCAAACATATGTGCTTGATCTACAACAAGAGTATTGGCACGTGGAAAATCTAGTCCAGATTCCACTATGGATGTACAGACAAGTACATCCAATTCACCATGCCAAAAACCATGCATGGTATCTTCTAGTTGTTTTTCTGCCATTTGCCCGTGTGCCATACCAATACGCGCTGTTGGCACTAATTTACGTACATATTCAACAGCTCGTTCAAGTCCTTGCACACGATTATACACCCAAAAAACCTGACCTTCGCGAGCTATCTCTCTTTCAAGTACTTGTTTAAGTATTGTAGCATCTCTTTGTAAAATTGCTGTTTCAACTGGTTTACGTTCAGGAGGAGCAGTCTCAATAATAGATAAATCTCGAATACCAGACATGGAAAGCTGTAAAGTACGAGGAATAGGAGTTGCAGTTAAAGTTAAAGCATCAACATTTTTCTTCATAGCTTTAAGTTTTTCTTTATGCCTTACCCCAAAACGCTGTTCTTCATCTAAAATCAATAAACCCAAGTTGGGCAATTCCACATCTTTTGAAAGCAATCTATGCGTACCAATTAAAATATCAAGCTGTCCTTTAGCTGCTGCCTGCAGGGTTTCTTGTTGTTTTTTTCTACTAACAAAGCGGCTTAGTAAACCAACATTGACAGGAAAACCAGCTAAACGTTGTCTAAAAGTTTGAAAATGTTGCTCAGCCAAAACAGTGGTTGGACAAAGTAAGGCTACTTGTCGCCCTTCAGCAGCTGCTCTAAATGATGCACGTAAAGCCACCTCTGTTTTGCCAAAACCCACATCACCGCAAACCAACCTATCCATGGGTTGAGCTTTTTCCATATCATCAAGAACATCTTGAATGGCCTTAGCTTGATCTGGAGTTTCTTCAAAACCAAAGGTAGCTTCAAATTCAGAATAAAGCTCATCCGGTGGATTATATCTAAAACCCTTGGCAACTTTTCTAAAGGCGTACATCTCAACTAAATCTGCAGCAATTTGCTCAATGGCTTTACGAGCCTTTTCTTTACTGCTTTGCCAATTGCTGCCCCCAAGCCTATCTAAAGGAGGCTCTACATCACCACCTTTGAATAATTGCACTAAACCTAAACGATCAGCTGGTACATAGAGTTTATCGGCACCAGAATACTCTAAGAGCAAAAAGTCATTAGCTGCCAGCCCAACTTCCATACGAAACAAACCAGCATAGCGTGCAATACCATAGTCACGATGAACCAGTAAATCTCCAACATTTATATCATTAAAATTACTTAAACCGCGAAAAGCTCCTGTGGGTGCGCGTCCTCTTTTTTCTGCCTTGGGATAAATTATATCTTCACCCAATAGGATGATATTATCCCATAACAGCTCAATCCCAGACCGCCAAGGAGCAATAAGAGCAAATAATCCTTGAGTTTCAGGCATGTAACGTAAATGGGGCACAAGTCCATCTTGCTCAGCTAAGGCAAGAAATTTCGCTCTACTACGCTCTGTGCTAAATGAAAGTAAAACTTGACGTTTACTTCTTTGCCACTCTTTAAGACCATTTACTAAATGCTGCCATGGTCTATCTTGCGCGCCAACCTTAGGAAATAAACTTGCAAAATCATTAATTTGTCTTTCTTTTAACTCAAGAGCGTGCTCAAATTCTCCACCGCCCATGACTAATGGTTCTTCATAAACTATAGACGCATTATCCCACATAGATAAAATATTTTCAGCTGGTCGTAAGGCTAGTCTAGCTGGCTGGGCCACAGGCATATCAGAAGACTCAAGACTTTCTGCAAGTGTTCTGGCAGCACTTTCTACATCATCTTTTATATCTATCTTTCCTGGCAAAAGCCAAAGTGTATCTTTAGCAAGCCACTCTTCAATACTTGAACTAGCATCGTAAAATGTACCCGGAAGTAAATTATAGCCCCCATACTTTAAGTTTTTCTTAAAGTCATGGATAAAGTTTTCATCAAGTAAAGCTTTAGTTCCTAAGCGATCCCATCGCTGCAATGCTTTATCATGCCATGTTTTTCCTGCAGCAATTGGTGTTGGGGGAAGTACAATTATCTCATCAATATTTTCAAGAGAGCGTTGCGAAGATTGGTCAAACATACGCATATCTTCAAGCAAGTCTCCAAAAAATTCTAAACGAATTGGTTTTTCATATCCAGCAGGAAATACATCTAAAATATCACCACGTTTAGCTAAATCACCAGGACGCGTGACCATTTGTACTCTTTCATAGCCCCACTCCACCATTTGTTCTATGAGCATGTCTGGTTCGATTTCATTTCCTTTAGTAAGGCATAATTCATGCTCATCAAAAAACTTGCGCGACATATACTTTAATAATAAATTATCCACAGTTAAGACAAGACAACTAGGGTGTTTATATTGTAAAGCATAAAGAGTTGCCACGCGCTCGGCCCAGGCTGAACCATGTCCTGTATGTAATACTCCAGGGGGCAAAAATAATAATGGAGATTTCCAACGTGGTGTAGCAAGACTAGGTGATTTTTGGGACAAATCCGGACTAAATAAAGTCAAAAGACCACGTGCTGCAGCAAACTCTTCTCGGTTTCGTACTACCAAAGCTACACTGCGCCCTTCTTGTAAACATTGCAAAGCAATACGGCAACGACTTGCCATACCGCTATGCAAAAGATGGGTACGCTTTTGACCTAATATTTCTTGAAGTATACTCATATAAGCTGATTACTTAGGTAAACTTAACAAAGCTTACCTAAGTAATATTGCAATTTATTTAAATGAATTTTCTAATATTTTAACGCAATCATCTTCAGAAAGTGGGCTTGGGTCACAATTAAATAGTCCCCCCATAGTGTCGCGCGCATTTTGTGCATATTTACGTGCATTTTCCTTAGTAAATCCATAGTCAGACAATTTTAGCTCTGACACCCCGCAAGCTTTTTGTAAATCTGCAAGAGCGTCCACAAAGTCCATAGCCTTAGTAGCATCAGCTTTACCTAGAGCTTTAGCCATAGCTATCATACGCTCGTCACAAGCATGAACTGATGCAAAGTGGCTATAATATGCAAGACTTATCATAATTAAACCAGCACCATGTGGTAACTCTGGATTAAATGCACTTAAAGCATGCTCTAAAGAGTGCTCAGAGGTGCAAGAGGAAGTGGATTCAACCATACCCGATAATGTATTAGCAAGGGCTACATTTTCTCGCGCTGTGATATTATTGCCATTTTTTATTGCTTCAGGAAGCCATTGACCTATAAGTTCTATAGCTTTAAGGGCGTATAAATCACTAATGGGAGTTGCAGTCTTACCAAAATAGCCCTCTGTACTATGAAACAAAGCATCAAACCCTTGGTAAGCAGTGAGCATGGGAGGGACACTTAACATTAACTCAGGGTCTACAATGGAAAGCACTGGGAAAGTTAAATCATAACCAAAGCCAATTTTTTCATGTGTGTCTTCCTTGGTAATAACTGTCCAAGGGTCAGCCTCTGTGCCTGTGCCTGCGGTAGTTGTTATAGTTACGATGGGAAGTGGAGCTTTTAGTACAGGTTTACCCTTACCACTGCCACCGTGAATATAATCCCAATATTCTCCATCATTTGTAGCCATGATGGCAATAGATTTTGCACAGTCAAGGCTACTACCACCACCCAGCCCAAGGACGAAATCGCAGTTATTTTCACGCGCACAAGCCGCACCTTCAGCCACATTAACTGCTGTGGGATTTGGTTGCACTTTATCATAAATAGCATGTGCAACACCGGCCTTTTCAAGTTCCGTTATAGTACGGGCAAGATAACCATTAGCACGCATAGATTTACCATTAGAAATAACAATTAAAGCTTTTTTACCTGGTAAAGCTTGAGTATGAAGTTCATTAAGTGTTCCAGCTCCCACTATAACACGGGTAGGAATATAATAAGTAAAGCGCATAAAGCCTCCAAAAGTCTATATTAGGTTAAAATTAACGAAGGGCATTGTAGTATAGAATAAATATTTGTAAAGGATTAAAATTACAATCTAACTATCTAAATATTAAAACTAATTTTTTACAAAAATTTAAAAGGCTTTTTCTAAAGCTTTCTCCAACATATCCTGAGTATAAATATCTCGCAAAACAGTAGGAGATGATGCTCCAAGGCCTGTTGTAAAAATTGCAGTAAGGGGAATGCTACTACTTTCAAGAGCTTGTAATAGTGCTTCTGCTTGAGCATGGGGCCTAGTAATATCTACTTTGACAAGTTTAAGCTTATAGCGTTCTTTAATATCGTCCAAAAATTCTGGCGTCAGAACGGTTTTTTCCACAAACTTACAATTAGGGCACCAGTCTGCAGTAAATTCAACTAACATAGGTACTTTACCAAGGTCTGCCTCAAAGGTTGCTGCTTCAAAATTTTGCCATTCAACATTTTGTGAAGGTAATTTAGCACCGTAAAATACTACTAAACCAATACATAGAACAAATCCTATGCCAAGCACATTACGTCTTAAACGTGGTGCATTAAGCCCTCCAAAATGTCCCCAAACCCAACCAGCAAAAGCCACAAAAAGTAGTCCTAAAAGCATGGATATATGCACAGACTCCGGTAAGATTGAGAACAAATACAGTGCTGTTGCAAGAAGGAAAAAGGCAACAAATCGCTCAATAATAGCCATCCAAGCCCCAGGACGTGGTAAAAATCTGGACAAACTTGGCCTTATTGCTAGAACTAAATACGGTGTGCTCATACCCGTACCCACAGCCACAAATACCAAAACTAATATACTAAGTGGTTGTGTAAACGCCCAACTTAATACCCCACCAAGTAAGGGTCCACTGCATGGGGTTGCTAGCAATGTCGTTACCATACCTGTTATAAATGCTTGTGTTTTTGGCGATTTAACATTTTGAGCTTTTAGGTCAATTACAGGTAAATTAAATAATCCAAACATGGATAAAGCCAAGCTAAATATAAGCACTACCATAAAGGCCACAAACATAGTGTTTTGGTAGAATTGCCCCCATATAAAACCAGCAGTACCTAAAAACAAAGCAAGAATTAAAAATAAAGTTAGCATACCCGCAGCAAAAAGTAGATTGTGCACTCTAAAGTCCCTAAAGTTTGCACTTAAGGTATGCTGACGTGCAGTCAAAAAAGAGCTGGCTTTCAGAGTTAACACAGGGAATACACAAGGCATAAGATTAAGAATTATGCCAGACAAAAAACCTAACAAAATTGCTTTACCAAGACTTGATACTTCTAGCTCTTCAGCAAAAACGCGTGGCGCAAAGGCCCAAGTGTAATGGACGGGTGCATTAGTTGCTATGGCCATATTACCAAGGCCTATAGCAGCAGGTAACTCTAAATCTCTAACAACAGATCTTTTCCAAACATTAAAGTAACTTTGCTCTTGTAAATTAGGCAGATGGTCCGGCACTGTAAGATTAATAGGCAAACTATGCGGTACACAGCGACTAGCCGAACAAAGAAGTAAGGATAATGTACCCTTATATTCAACATTCGCCTTGGCTTTACCCAAATTCACAAAAAGTGGTATCTTGCTAGAATATGACTGTACAAGCTTTGAAACATCATAAAAATCACGCCTTTCCACACCAAGTGGATAACGCGTAGGAAAAGCTGCATCTGGACCAGAAATAGCCAACACCACAGGACGTATACTATCATCAAGCTCGTCAGCAGGTGCATATGTGTAATACTCATCCGCTATATCTAGCCACACTATAGCCCATACATCATCGTTTTCCTTGGCATATTCTATACCAATATTAATGGCAGAATTATTTTCAGCGCCACTAGCATGAACTAAAGGAAATACTCCCCAAAGAAATATATAAAGCAACACCGCCATAAGAAAATTTTGTTTTTTCATAGTAATACCGTATATTAAAATAAAATAGTTCTAAAAGCATTGACTTCCATAGCCTAAGAGCATATAAACATTCCCGTTGAGCGGGCCATTAGCTCAAATGGTAGAGCAGTTGACTCTTAATCAATTGGTTCGGG
>CAYJDF010000078.1:0-11205 GCA_964368845.1 uncultured Desulfovibrionaceae bacterium | reverse complement strand
AAAGAGCTAGCTAAAGAAGCCGACTGGGAAGACTACCTTGGCGAATTTGCTAGCACTCCGCGCAATTTGCAACCACGCGAATATGAAGCTGCCGACGATTTAAGCCCCTTTGAAGCACGCTATGCCGAAAAACCATCTCTAGAAGGGCATCTGCTTTGGCAACTACGCCTCTCATCACTAACCGAAGCCCAAAAAGACATAGGTGAAGTCATTATCGGCAACCTCTCCTCAGCCGGATATTTACAAGCAAGCCTCACCGATGTTGCAAGCATGTGTGAGGTTACTGAAGACGCTGTGGAGCAAGTATTAAATTCCGTGCAATTTTTTGACCCTGTTGGCATAGCAGCGCGTAGTCCTTCAGAATGCCTTATGATTCAGTTACGTAACCTACGCTATGACCGTGACCCAATTTTAGTTGCTCTAGTCACAGAACACCTAGAAGATTTAGAAGCTAAACGCTATAAACCAATTATGCGCAAGTTTCAGTTAGAGCTTGAAGACTTAAAAGAATATTTAGATATAATTCAATCGCTTGAACCATTACCAGGTGCATCCTTTGGCAGTGGTGAGCCAACCTTTGTAAGTCCGGATGTTTTTGTATATCGCTATGGAGATGAATTTGTAATCATCCTAAATGACGATGGCTTACCTCACTTACAGCTTTCAACCACCTTACAAGATGATAATCTTTCACATCTACCTGAAAGTGAAAAAGAATATTGTTCAGAAAAAATGCGGGCAGCCTCTTGGCTTATTAAAAGTCTTTACCAAAGGCAACGAACTCTGTATAAGGTAGTTGAGAGTATTATTAAATATCAGCGACCATTCTTTGAACAAGGGGTAACTCAACTTGCTCCACTAATCTTAAAAGATATTGCTGATGATATTTCCATGCATGAGTCAACAGTTAGCCGCATCACAACCAATAAATATGTGGCAACCCCGCATGGCACTTTTGAACTAAAGTTCTTTTTTAATAGTGCTTTGGAACTTGATGACGGTAGTCAAGTAGGCTCTGAGAGTGTTAAAGCCCTCATTAAAAAATTTATTGGTGAGGAAGATCCTAAAAATCCCCTTAGTGATGAGCGCATTGGGGAGTTGCTCAAGGATCATTTGAAGGTTAATATTGCACGTCGCACCGTAGCAAAATACAGAACTGCTATGGATATTGCCTCATCCTCCAAACGCAAGGAGCATTTTTAAAAACATTTAACATGGTAGAGGTTGGTGTCCGCACAATTTTGTGTTGACCTTGAACTAAGGAGAACTAGATGAATATTTCCTTCACTTTCAAGAACTTTGAACCTTCTGATCATTTAAAAAAATATGCCCGCCGCCGCTTTGAAAAGCTGGGGCGTTTTTTTGGCAAAGCAGCAGGCCTTGATGTGCAAGTGCATCTAAGTGTTGATAAATTCCGCCATAAGTGTGATGTGCGCGTTAATGGTGAAGGACTAGCACTTACAGCGACTGAACAAACCGAAGAAATGTATTCTTCCATTGATCTTGTACTTGATAAACTAGAGGCACAAATCAAAAAACATGTTTCGCGCCAAAAGAAGCATCATAGACAAGCACGTGATGCAAAAGTGCAAGTATATACATATAATTTTGCTGGGGAAGTCGATGATGGAAGCATTGGCACTCGTCGATTTGAACCAAAGCCCATGCCCCTAGACGAAGCTATTATGCAACTTGAGTCTGTGGGTAGTGAATTTCTTGTATTTTTAAGCGCAGAAAATCAACGCATAAATGTTGTATATCGGCGTAGTAATGGTGAATATGGTTTAATTGATCCAATTGTTTAGATTTATGACATGTGATGCAGGAGTATTAAACTAAAATACTAAGGGTATTTCAAATAATTTTATATAATATTTGAAATACCCCTTTTTTACCTTGAGAGAACTATGTCTACTAGCAAAGTAACTCTAAAAGCCTTTATTGTTATAGGTACTTCTGGTGCTGGCAAGAGTACATCATTGCAAGTATTTGAAGACTTAAACTATTTTACTGTTGACGGTTTACCCATTTCCATGGTGCAAGAAATGGTTAACCTAATAAAGCACGACTCCATGCGCCATTTTAATGGTATTGCCATTGGCATAAGTTTACACAATACAAGCCTTGCTGACGATTTAAGCAAAGCCGTACAAGATATCTGGGCCCAAAATGTTGAACCTTGTATCATCTTTTTAGAGGCACAAGAAAGCGAACTAATACGACGTTATGCTACAACCAGACGCCCACACCCCCTTGAAAAGCAAGGTATGGGTCTTGAGCTTGCCATTGAATCTGAAAAGAAAATGCTAGCCCCTCTACGAGCAATGGCAGATATGATTATTGATAGTAGTAATTTTTCTATTCATGATTTACGTAGGGCCTTGCAAGAACGTTGGGGTAAGCTTGGTTCAAGCTTACATATACTAAAGGTAAACATAGTTTCATTCGGATTTAAATATGGTGTGCCCAAAGAGGCAGATTTTGTTTTCGATTTACGCTTCTTACCAAACCCATATTTTGACATATCTTTACGTCATTTATCCGGCCAAGATACAGCCATTGTGAACTACGTCTATGGTAAAAAATCAGAGCAAGAATTTTTACAAAAATTTACCGAATTTATGTTATTAACTCTTGAACATATTGCACGTGAAGGACGATACAGATTAACCCTTGCACTTGGCTGCACTGGCGGCAGGCATCGCTCTGTGGCAACGGCTGAGCATATGTGCAAAGTCATTAAACAAGCAGGTTATGTGACCTTGCTAGAACATAAACATATTAGCCGAGGTTAATATGATTTTATATAGTAATTATAAGGAGTAAACATGAGTCAAGATAACGACTTAGCGCAAGTAGGTATTATTATTGTGGCCCATGGTGATTATGCCTCAGCCCTACTGCGCACCGCAGAATTTATCTTAGGACCACTTACGGATTGTACATCCATTAGCATAGATGCGGCTTTTGAAGTAAGCGATACTGTGGCTCGCCTAGAAGACGCTGTCACACGACTTAATAAGGGTGCTGGTGTAATTATTCTCACCGATATGTTTGGCGGAACCCCCACCAACATTAGCCTTGCTTTATTATCAAAATACAATGTGGAGGTTGTTACCGGCATCAACCTGCCTATGATTTTAAAAGTTTTTAATTTACGCACCAAGACCTTGGCAGAGCTTGCAAGCATAGCAGAAGATGCAGGCAAAAATGGCATTGTAGTTGCGGGAAGCATGCTCGAAAAATAAATTTTATGTTACTTTTTCGTGTAGATAATCGTCTAGTGCATGGGCAAATCATTGAAGCATGGATACCATACTTGCATGCTAAACACTTAGTTGTGGCCAATGACGAGCTTGCTAAAGACATTTTGCGCCAACAAATCATTGGCTTAGCTATTCCCAAACAAATTACCGTGCACTTTATAACCCTAGCTGACTTGCCTCAAACAATTCAAGGTAACTGTGAGAAAACTTTAGTCATATTAGAAAACTGTGCAGACTTAGCAAGTGTGCTCGAAAATGACACAATAATCCCACGCATAAATATTGGCAATTTACACTTTGGCCCAAACAAAAAACAACTCTTGCCTCATATTGCAGTAACAGAGCATGAACTTGAGTTTTTGCAAAACATAAATAAGCGATATTTATTAGATTTTCGTGCTATACCTACAGAAAAACCACGAGGTTTACATGAATTATGATGTAGTTTCTTTGGCAAGTATGGGGTGTTTTTTTTTGTCCTTACAAGTCTGGCACGATGTAGTATCAGCATAGGTCTTTTTGACCGGCCCCTAGTAGCGGCTTTTTTGTTTGGTATTATTACAAATACATTAGAATTTAGCTTAGCTCTTGGAATTTTTTTTGAATTATTTTGGCTAGATGCATTACGCCTTGGGGCAATCATTCCTCCGTCTGGCAATCTATCTTTTTTATTATTATACCCTCTTATTTTAATCTTTGGTTGGTTAGAGCCAAGTCAATTTGTATTACCACTACTACTTTGCTTAAGTCTGGCCTATACCATTAAAAAGGTTGAACTATACCAAAGAAAACAAAACAATATCTATATTGAGCAAGTAAAACAATGGACCAAAAATCCACAGACTGGCTTACATCCAAGTCACATTATTTACAAATCTCTATGGCAATCTATCTGGATTTATGCTTTACTATATATAGTTTTATTCTGCTTATTATACTTTCTTTTTAGCATATTAGGTACAACAATACCCTTGCCCATAGTGACTCAATTTAACTGGACTTTACTCTATGCCACTGCATTAATGGGGGCTTTATTAGCTCTTAGAACCAAGAAGGCCTACGCCATATTATTACTTGCCATTATTATTATATTTTTCATATGTTAAAAAACACAACACATAAATTATAAACACTTAACTACGTAGTTAACGCTAAAACACCTTTAATAAACAAGCACAAAAAAATGGCCTACTTTTCAAAAAAGCAGGCCATTTTTTATTATTTGATATTTTATTATAATACTTTGGCTAACACTTCTAAAACACGTTCAACATTGTGCTTATGCGCTGTATGACCCATAAGGCCAATACGCCAAATTTGACCAGCTAGCGGTCCTAAACCTGCGCCAATTTCAATATTAAATTCCTTTAATAAGCGGCTACGAATGGCTGCTTCGTCAACGCCTTGTGGAATCTTTACTGAATTAAGCATAGGCAAGCGATATTCTGGCTTAACTAACATTTCTAAACCAAGTTTATCAAGTCCATCTACAAGTAATTTATGCATTTCTTTATGACGAGCATACACATTACTTAGACCTTCGTCCAAAACATGTTTTAGAGCCGCATAAAGAGCATATTCCATGTTAATGGGTGCAGTATGGTGATAGGTACGAGTTGTGCCTTCCCAATAAGAAGCAATAAGAGATAAATCCAAATACCAATTAGGAACTTTGGTTTTACGCTCTTGGAGCTTTTTCATAGCACGAGCAGAAAAACTGATAGGAGCTAAACCAGGAGGGCAAGACAAGCACTTTTGGGTACCAGAATATGCTGCATCCACATGCCAAGCGTCAAGCTCAACTGGCATACCGCCAAGGCTGGTTACACAGTCAAGAATGAATAATGCACCGTGGTTATGAACCATCTTACCAATGGCTGCTGCATCAGACACAACACCTGTGGAAGTTTCAGCATGCACAAGGGCAACTATATCATATTGACCGCTGCTAAGTTTAATATCCACTTCAGAAGGTAAAACTGGTTCACCCCAAGTAACTTCTAAGGCATCAACATGAGCACCCAAACGACCTGCAACATCTTGCATGCGCTTACCAAAAACACCATTGGTTAACACAAGTACTCTATCACCTTTTTCTACAAGGTTTACAAAACAGGTTTCCATACCTGCTGAACCTGTACCAGACATGGGCATGGTTAGGCTATTATGAGTATTAAAAACTTGACGTAGTTGCTCTTTAATGGCGTCCATCATTTCTACAAAGTATGGATCTAAGTGCCCAATGGTAGGCTTTGAAAGAGCTGCATAAACAGGATCGGACACACAAGATGGACCAGGTCCCATAAGTAAGGTTGGCTTCAAGCCGTCTAATAAATCTTTTGTCATCACAATTTCCCCATAAATTAATTTAGCTGGCAGATAATTACATATACAAGCCCAAAAGGTAAAGAAAAATAATCTTGAAAAATATTAAAGAACACTATAACTTGCAAATATGATATTAAAAAGGAGTGTGCATGGGTCGCTTACGCAATTATAAAAAAGTCCTACGTCAATATTTAGAGGCAGAAAATTGGCAAGAACATCTTAAAGATATTTCACAATTAAATCCACGTGAAGCTGCAGGACCATTATTTTCATTCTTACTCTTGGGTGGATCTATGACCCACAAAGCGGCCATAGCCCTAGGAATGTGCATACATAAACTTAGTGAAGAAAAGGTAGAAGATGCCCGTAACCTCATACGCCGTTTTATGTGGCAGATGAATGAAGAGTCCGGCAATATTGGCTGGGGTATACCTGAAGCCTTTGCTGAAACCCTTGTTCACAGCCCACGTATGGCAAAGGAATTTCACCTTGTATTACTGTCATATATTATGGATACAGGTCGCGATGATAATTTTTGTGACCATAACATCTTGCGTCGTTCTTGCTTTTGGAGTGTAGGGCGCCTAGTCATGGTGCGTCCAGAACTTTGCACGCGTGCAATACCTTGGCTTATTAAAGGTTTGGCAGATGAAGATATACCCTGCCGTGGTGTAGCTGCATGGGCATTGGCAAAATTTCCCCCAAATATGCTTGAACCTCTGGAGGTAGTACCCTTCTTGCGCCGCCTAACTCAAAGCGACCTTAGCGAGAGTAAATGTAATATTTTTGAAGATTATGAGCTTGTAGAACATGATGTTTTAGAGCTTGCCAAAGATGTGTTAAATTCATTTTAGTTCAATTTAAAACGCTTTTAAAAATAAGCCAAGGCCTTGCTAAATCTAAACTTGCGCTATAACCAAACTTGGGTTAATGAACAAAAATACAATATGTATTGCAAATATAAATTTAATGCATATTTAAATTGCAATGCAAAAACAAAATTTATGCTTCAAAAACTAAGTTTATCCCCAGACTAAAGATTTTTTTATTTTTTTCGATATTTAAACATAACAAGCTGAAAAACATTTTTTGGGAATAATATGTATATAGTTATTGGTTTACTCATCGTTATGGGAAGTGTGGTCGCTGGATATGCTATGGCTAAGGGCGATTTTCTTATACTATTTCAACCGGCTGAATACATAATTATTCTTGGTGCTTGTATGGGAGCTTTTTTTGGTTCACAAACTAAATACACTTGGAAGCTTATTGTAAAAAGCCTTAAACATATCTTTGGTGACCCTGGTTCTAGTAAAGATAAATACCTAGAAACACTAGCATTATTATATGCATTATTTTCAAAAATGCATCGTGAAGGTGTTATTAGTATTGAAAGTGATGTAGAAAAACCAGAGTCTAGTGCAATATTTAATAAATTCCCCACCATATCAAGTTCCACAAAAACAGTTACCTTTATCGGTGATACCTTACGCGTTTATCTCACTACTGGTGATCCAGCTGATATTGATAGTCTTATGGCTATTGATATGCACACTATGCATGAGGAAGAACTACTCCCAGCCCATGCTGTTACACATATGGCAGAATCCATGCCAGGTATGGGTATTGTGGCTTGTGTGCTTGGGGTTGTACTTTCCATGAGTAAAATTAATGAGCCTCCTGAGGTGCTTGGTCACTATATTGCAGCTGCCTTAGTCGGTACATTTATTGGTATTTTATTTTGTTATGGCGTGTTTGGCCCAATGGGTGCTAAACTTGAAAACCATGCCCATGAAGAACATTTTTATTATAATGCTATTAAAGAAGCTGTGGCAGCGGCCATTCGTGGCTCTACACCCCTAATGGCTGTAGAATACGGCAGGCGGGCCATACCAAATCCATTTAGGCCCACTTTTTCTGAAATGGAAGAAGCACTAAAGGGCAAATAACATTAAATCTTTTTATGAGCTTTAGGAGAATATATGGGCGGTGCTTGGAAAGTAGCCTATGCCGACTTTGTAACGGCTATGATGGCATTTTTTTTACTGTTATGGGTATTAAATATGGCTCCACCAGAAACCAAGGCTGGACTTGCAGCCTATTTTGCTGGTGAAAGCAATATGGAAACAGGTGCAACTTCACCTGTGACCAATAACCCCTTTATTCAAAATACAGATAAAATTGATACCAGAGTGCAAACTATCTCAGAAACAGAAAAAGCACACTATGCCATAGCTCAAAAAATAAAACAAATGCTTATGGCTGATGCCGTGCCACAAGACTCTTCTGGAGTAAGTGCCGATGACGTTGGAGTACAACTACGCGTTCATTCAGGACTAATGTTTAAACCGAGCTCGGCCACACTTACCGATGCCGCAAAATTAGTTTTAGATGATGCTGTAGCCATTTTAGCAGAATACAATTTATATTTGGTGGTGCGTGGTCATGCATCACCAGATGAGTTACCCAATAAACTGCCTAAAGATTCATCTGCACCCTACCCTTCAGTGTGGGAACTATCTGGCGCCAGAGCTTCCGCTGTGGTGCGCTACTTAATTGAACAAGGCATTAAGCCCACTAGACTTAGAGGGGTAGCCTATGGCGACACCCGCCCATTCGCACCAGATGATAGCGATATTAATAAAAGCCTTAACAGGCGCGTAGAACTATATTTTCATCGTCCAGAAGTCATGTCCTACAGTGTAGTTTATTAAATAAAAATAGTATGTTATTTTTTTATAAAAAAAAGCTTGCTAAAAGGTCCTACTTTCTGTAAAAAACCATCTGTGTCGCCGCGGTAGCTCAGTTGGTAGAGCAGAGGACTGAAAATCCTCGTGTCGGCAGTTCAATTCTGTCCCGCGGCACCATTAAAATTTCAAGGGCTTAGATGTAAAAATCTAAGCCCATTTTTTATGCCTAATTTTCAATTTCCAACCCTATTTCCAACCTTGAGAGTGCAAAATCATCCCACTAGATGCAAGTTGATAAAGGTTTTTTTCACCAAAAAAGTACATACCTTTAAGCAGAGAATCGTAGGTTTGAACCCCACACGACCACCAAGAAAGTAAACATCTTGCAACAATCGCTGTAAGGGAGCTTGCTTTCTTCCCCACGCATTCCCCACACTAATATGAAATTAGGTGACAATGAATGCAATAGTATTTATCCTAATTCTAGTTTTTGTAATTGTGCCACATAAATTCTTAATCTCAAAATAGGAACTTAGCATGGAAAACAATCTCATATCTTGGGGGGAAGTTCTTAAAAGATACGAAATTAGCCATCAAGAACTAGTTCAACTTTGCAATGAAGGCCTTCAAGTTTTTGATAGAGACGAAAATAAAATATTTGCCACCAGTCAATGCAAGTACACCCCTATTGAACCACCACTCGTCACATGGGGCAGAATTGTTTTTGATATGGAGCAGGACGAACTGATTTTTAGCAAAGAATTTGTAGAAAATGAACTCTTTAAGATAAAATTCTTTCCCAAAACTGGTGATTTTGTTTTAGCAAGAAAAGATATTCCGTTAAGTATTTATGACCAAAACATTTTTGCACATTTAATGAATATTGAATTCCCTGCAGAGCTAACACAAGATTTTTTTAAAAAAGTACATAAGGCTGGTGACGAAAGTTATTCCCCCACAGCTGATTTAAAAAATGAAGAACGGCTCGAATTTTTATTTCCATTGCTGGATATAGAAAAAGGTTCGCAAGAAATATCTACTGTTGAACTTACAATAACTACTGACTCTAAAAAGTTAAGTTTTGATGAAATTACAATCCCTTATATTTTAAAACAAAAATTTAATCGTTCTCGAAAACAATGCGAATTGAAAATCAAATTACATGACAAACATTTTTTTAATTTCATTTCCCCAGAAAGTAACTCAGAAAATGATCCAAACATAAAACTTATAATTAATTTAGACTGCGATACTATGTTAACAAATAGGCAAGACTATGTTAACGCTCTACAAAAAAAAGAAATCACAATTGAAGCTAACAATATATATTATCTAAAATTTTTTGTAAACGATCGCTGGGCATTAGCGCCTCATTTTGGCTGCATTAGTAAGTATTTTTCCAATTTTAATATACCAAGCCTAAATGATGAAAACTATTTTAATGATTTAGCTTGATGTTTTTTTATCTAGGATTTATTTCATGTATACCCAAAGAATTTA
This sequence comes from uncultured Desulfovibrionaceae bacterium, assembly GCA_964368845.1. Classification (GTDB taxonomy): domain Bacteria; phylum Desulfobacterota; class Desulfovibrionia; order Desulfovibrionales; family Desulfovibrionaceae; genus CAYJAD01. The sequence goes on along the minus strand of CAYJDF010000078.1, from coordinate 1,421 downwards.
AATTACCTCAATATGCCACAGTGAATGACAACATTTTTCACTTTCAGCCTAGGCTGTCTCCTATCAGCAAAGAAAATGCTTTCTATGATGAAGATGAAGTTAACCGTGTCAAAGATGAATTTTTCTTCCAGCCAGAAGATTTATCGGCAAGACACATAATCCAAAACCCCGTTGATTTGCAGAATAAACTGCTTTTGATAATTAAACATTTGCTCGGCAATGCAACCTCTGAAAAAAATAAGAAAGCCTTGGAAATTGCAAAAATAAAGTTTGAAACTTGCAAAACACATATGGAAATTTATGATAAAATACATCCTAAGGATGAATATAAAAAACAAAATGTTAAAGAAAGATACATCTCTGGCAAACTTAGAATTGCAAAAAATCTATTAAAAAGTGTATGGCCTACATTTCCAAACTCTAAAGCAGAATGGGAAAGCTACTTTGAAGATCCCGCACAATATTTGAACCAAGACGAGGTGTTTAGGAAGTCATCTATCAAGTAAAATATAATAGTTTCATCATCCCTTCTTACATTTCTACTTACATCATCTTACACAAAATCAAAAAAGCTCATAAAAAAGATAAAAGCACATTTTAGATAACCTAAAATGTGCTTTTATTTTACGATATTATATTTTTTTAAAAAAAGTATTTTTTTTTGAAAAAAAATACTTGACTGCCAAAATTCTTACATGGCTACCTGTAATCGTTGTTAAGGATGTCGAACCCACTGGCACATAGGTCTATGACCTACCTCACATGAGTGATGTACCAAGTTTTGGTTTTTCGTCAAATAATTTTTTAAATCTAGGAGAAGATTATGAGTGATGTACGTCGTTCTACCGTACCTAGGTGGCTTACTGAGCGTGCTGTAGCTAGGATGCTCTCATGTTCCGTGTCGGTTTTGCAAAAACATCGCTTTAAACATAAAGGTCTTCCATATGCAAAATTTGGAAAATCAGTACGTTATAATGAAGCAGATGTCTTTGAATTTATGGAGAGCCAAAAGGTCGTTCCGGATGGCAACATTGGCATTTCGCCACAAGCGTAGCTTTGTTTACGCAAAACACTCTAGCCCTCTGCGCCCTCAAAGCGCAGAGGCCCTCCAAGGAGGAATTTATTATGGGAAATCAAAATTGTGCACAGGCTGAAAACAGCATGGTAAGTCATGTAGATACTCAAGCTCCTACTTTTGCCTCTACATCAAGCCAAACAAGTGCATTGCTAGAAGGATCAAATGATGCTGGTGTAGTCAATCAGACACAAACTCTTGACAACACCAGCGCCACAACATCTTCTTCACAAAAACCCAAAAAAGGTGGTAACCAGTCAGCAGACTCAAAAAAAGCGTTGCTCGAAAAGATTCGTATGCTGCTTGAGCAAGGCCACCCTACTAAGGCCATTGCCATTTTGTGCAA
>CAYJDF010000077.1:3112-11351 GCA_964368845.1 uncultured Desulfovibrionaceae bacterium | reverse complement strand
TTACCAAGCTACACACCATGCTATTTTAACAATGTTTAAAGCTATTTAAAAATATCAGACAATTAAGTCTAATTATTACCCCGCTAGACTTATTGTTATAAAGGCACTAACAAGCCATACTACAGCTCTTGTAAACCAAAGTGATATAAGTTTACCCTCAACCATACGACGCATGGTCATAACAAAGCTTATGGCACTGCCAATAGCATAAAATACAAAGAAGCCAATACTAGCCAATATCCCATATTGAATTGCCAGAGCTAAAGCAATACCAAGGGTAATAAAGCCAGGCAAACAAGAATCAGTTCCCCTTGAGTTAAGACCACCATATTGTTGAAAGGTCCACATCTTAAAACTAGGTCCACCTTGTTCATTGGACCATTCGTTATGATCTTGGTTATAGCTTGACCCCTTAGTACGCACAATTTCAGGCTCAATTACATTTTGGGCATGACTATCAGCATATGTGCTTTTTTCTAAATCTACGGGACAAGATGTACAACGCGGTTTTGATGAATTACTTTCACGACCGCAATGGGGACAAGTATTCATATTTACCTCTATGAGTTTTGTTCAGTTAAAACTAGCATATCCTTAATATGCAATTCAATGGAAGTTACATTATTAAAAGTATTAAAAACAGGTGTATAAGCCAATTTAACATATTTATTACAAAGACTTGATGAATATTCATCAGATTTGCGCCAAGCCTTGGCACTAAGACTTATACCTGTACTTTCATCTAAAACATCTAAAATAGCGTGGTTTTTCTGCATGCCAAAGCTGCGTATTTTTTTTACCAAAAGGGGTGGAGATGCAAAAATAGGTTGAGCATTGCCCATACCAAAAGGTTGCAATAATTCCAATTCTTTTAGAAAAATAGCATTGCTTGCAGCAGTAAAATCTAGGGTAGTATCAATGGTAATTTTGGGTTTTGGTAATGTATCGCCAAGGCTTTCACGCACGACACCATCAAAGCGTTGTCTAAGTGCTTCTAAATTTCTTGGTTCTATGCTTAGACCAGCTGCCAGTTTATGTCCACCATAAGCAGTAAAAATATCAGAAATTTTGCTTAGACCATCATGCAAGTGAAAGGCAGATATAGAACGCCCAGAGCCCTTTATGCCCTTTGCTCCATCACAAAGTATTAGTGTTGGGCGATAAAATTCATCCACAATACGCGATGCCACAATACCAATAATACCGGGATGCCAATTGGCAGAATATAAAACTAACCCAGCCTTATGAGATTGTTCTTTAGCTTGCAGGCGAGCTTGCTCATGTATGGTTTCCTCTTCCTTTCTGCGTTCAGCATTTAATGCATCAAGTTTACGAGCTAACCCCAAAGCAGTGTGCAAATCCTTGGCCAAGAGCAAATCCAAGGCTAACTTGGCCGAACCCATACGTCCAGCTGCATTAATGCGTGGTGCTAGGGTAAATACCACCTGCCCCACATTAACCTTAGTTCCCACATCATAATTACAAACCTGCTTTAGAGCAGCGATGCCAGGACGTTGAGCTTCTGAAATTTTAAGTAAACCATTTTTCACCAAGATACGATTTTGCCCTTGCAATAAAACCACATCGGCCAATGTACCAAGGGCCACCAAATCAAGTACTTGGCGCATATCAAATTTTATATTTGTAGCTTCTTGAAGTTTACTATTAACAGCACACATCAAAAAAAAGGCCACTCCCACTCCGGCCAAGTAAGAACAAGGACAATCATCAAGCAAAGGATTACAAATTCCATGTGCATCTGGCAAAATATCAGGTGGAAGATGATGGTCTGAAACAATAACTGTAATACCTAAATTTTTAGCATGGGCAATACTTTCCACATCCGAAATGCCACAATCAACAGTTAGAATGGCTTGTACCCCTTGTGCTGCAAGTGCATCAATAGTTTGGATATTTAAGCCATATCCATCTGCACCACGTTCTGGTATATGAGTTTGGATGTCAAAACCATGCGCTGTTAATACATCCTTCACAAGGCAGGTGGCTGTAATACCATCGGCATCATAATCACCCCAAACTAAAAGCTTTTTTCCAGATTTAAGTATATCAACTATAAGATCAGCACAAGTACTAACCCCTGGCCAAAGTTCAGGTAAACTTAATAAGCGTAAATTAGGTGAAAGAAAATCCTGCACATCCTTAATATCAACAAGACCACGTAAATTAAGAATTTTTAAAAGTAATGTCGATATGCCCAATGCATCAGCCATGCTTTGCATAACTTCATCTTGACTGTCTACACAGCTTTCTTCTGCTCTAAAAACCCAATTTTTCACAAAATTTCACTTTTTTAAAATTACTAAACTTAAAAAGTTAAAAACAGCTATGCCTCTGTACTGGGAGCAACATCTGCTGCAGGAGCAGGATTACCGCGAGCAAGGGCGCTTTGGGCCAAAGTCATATATGCTTGTGGTACCAAACTCTTAGCTATAAGCCATTCCAAAAACTTACGACCACTTTCATGTGTTGGAGCAAGTTCAAGAGCTTTTAATAAACTTTCAGTACATTTAGCAAAATCTTTCTTGTCAAGCAAAGTACGGGCAAGATTTATATAAATGCCTTCATCATTGCTAGTTAGGGTCAGTGCGCGCTCATAATATTCAACCGCTTGTTCAAACATTTTAGTTTTGCGCAAGTTTATACCAAATTCATTAAATAAATGCTTATGTTCTTCAGCATAAGCACCTTCTAAATTCAAAAGTCGTTCAAAAATATCTTGGGCTTTATCATTTTCACCGCGTTGCATATAGGTAAGACCAATACCAAAATTAGCTCGCACATTTTCTTCATCAATTTGTAAAGCTGCATCATATTCATGCTCAGCAGCAAAATTTTCGCCCTTAGCACGATGATTATCACCAGCATCAATATTTTTTTGCAATTCCATCATTTTAGGGAACACAGAACTCATATAAAATTCTGGTTCTGGGGCGAATTTTTCGATTAATTCATCCATGGTGATAGATTTTTTAGGCCCTGATGGCACAAAATTACTATTTAAAGGCTGACACTCAAGCATACCATCAGCTATGGTTTCTACAAACCAAAAGTTTTTTTGTACTGTACGCCTTGTGGTTGTACCAGTACCAATCTTTCTAATTTCTTGGGTAGAAAAAACACCCTTTACATTATCAACATTTGCATTCCCTGTCATACTCTTACCTTATCAAATTATAGCATTTTAAGTTGACATCACTAATGTTACCTTTTAAAGCCAAAACCTCTTCGGACCTTAAGTACAATAAAGTTGTACTGAAAATGCTGACAAAAGCATTACGACCAATCAAGAGCAAGCGCAATTTATTTGCGCCGTGAAAACCGACCTAAGGAGCGGCGAAGTCATTTGCGTTAGGTAAGCGCAGCAAACCTTATGCAAATCAAGAGCAAAGTGATTAATTTTTTTGCCTTACTGCCAAGACAGCTTAACTATCTTAGACAGTACAAAAGCCCTCAATGAAGTTTGCCATTAGTTCTAGTGCAATAAAATTGCACTTATACCTACGCAATGGTTGTCTGCTCTTGCAGGCAACACACTAATTTCAAGTGAAATTATATAAATTTACAAATACTATATATTCATCTGTTCCAAAATAGCCTTGGCGGCAACTTTGGGGTTTTCTGCTTGGGTTATGGGTCGCCCAACTACCAAGAAGTCAGATCCATTCTTTACAGCATTAGCTGGCGTCATAAGACGACGTTGGTCATTGGTGTCACTGCCTTGTGGGCGAATACCGGGTGTTAAACAAAGAAAATCTGTGCCACAGTGGGCTTTTATACTTGCAACTTCATGCCCCGAAGATACAACACCATCTAAACCCCAAGTGCTTGCCTTATGCGCTAAGTTACCAGCAAGTTCACTTACATTACCATCAAAAAAAGGTAAATCTCCCTGCTCCATACTAGTGAGTACGCTTACTCCAAATATCAATGGGCGTTGTTTGAGGCTAAGGCTTGCTTCCATAGCAGCCTTGGCCATACGTTCACCACCTTGGATATGTATGGTTAGCATGTCAACACCCATATGAGCAGCTGAGATAACACCACCAAAGACAGTGTTAGGAATATCATACATTTTCAAATCAAGAAAAATATTATATCCTAATTCTTTGAGCTTAAACACCACTTGTGGTCCGGCAGCCACAAAAAGCTCCAAACCTACTTTCAACCAATTTACTTGCCCTTTAAGGCCTAAAGCTAAATCATAAGCACTTTGTGCATGTTGAGTATCGAGCGCAACAATAAGTTCAGCCTTTGACATGCTATCCTTCTTTATCATTTAACATATTTTCTACAAACATAGGGTAGTGTTTGGGCTGTAGGGTTGTAGCTATATATGCAGAGCGTAATTTATCATATGCCACATCAAGATCATCATTTATTATCCATGAGTCAAACCAGTGAGCTTGATTAATTTCATACTCAGCATTATGCAAACGCTGCAAAATCACTTCCTCAGTATCAGTGCCGCGTTTATCCAATCGAACTCTTAATTCTTTCATGGAAGGTGGTAAGATAAATACAAATAGTCCAGCAGGTAAATTAAGACGAAGTTGTGCTGCCCCTTGTACGTCCACATCAAACAAAATATCTTGTCCGCCATCCAACATGCTTAAGGTAGACTCAAGCGGTGTACCATAGTAGCCACCATGTACTTTGGCCCATTCCGCAAAAAAACCTTCATCACGCTTGGACTTAAAGTCTTGCACTGTAGTAAAATGATAATCCACTCCATCAACCTCACCTTCGCGCGGAGCTCTGGTAGTATAGGATATGGAATATCCAAAATGAGGATATTCTGTAAGAAACTTCTTTACCAATGTGGTTTTTCCTGTTCCGGATGGGGCACAGATTGCCAAAACAATACCCTTACGTGTTACTGCCATGTCTATCTCCTATAAACATTAATCTTCAAGAGATAATTCAACTTCTTGCAAGAAGCGTTGACTAATTGTTTCCGGCTGTATGGCCGAAAGTATAATATGATTTGAGTCTGTAATTACAATGGAGCGTGTTTTACGCCCTTGAGTTGCATCAAGCAAACGCCCCTGACTTTTAGCATCTTCACGCAATCGCTTCATGGGTGCCGAAGATGGACTCAATATTGAAACAACCCGCGATGCAAGCACATAATTATTAAATCCAAGATTGATAAGTTGCTGTAATTGCATAATTTATCACTCTATATTTTGAACTTGCTCACGGCATTTTTCAAGCTCAGCCTTAAAGTCTACCACCAGACTCGATAATTGAACATCGGGGATTTTATTCCCACAGGTATTAATTTCTCGAAAACACTCTTGCAAGGTAAAATCAAGCTTACGCCCCACATCCTTACCAGAGTACAAAAGTTCATTTAAACGTTGTAAATGTGTACGGAGGCGAATTAACTCCTCGGTCACATCAACTTTATCAGAAAGTATTACAATTTCTTGTAAAAACCTTTGCTCATCCAATTCAATATCTTGGGCAGACAAAGTTTCACTTAAGCGATCACGCACAGTATTAATACGCGCGACTTTAATATCTGGAACACGTTCTTCAATGATATTAGCCCATTGCTCCATACGCATAATACGTGAGCTAAGGTCAAGCTGTAATGATTGACCCTCAATGCTTCTAGCTTCATTCCAATCTTCTAAAGCAATAGTTAAACCTTCTTCTAAACGTGATAGCACATGTTCTTCAATAACATCACCATTATCACCCCACAAAGAAGGTATTCCAAGAAATTTATTATAATCAACCTCAAAGTTTTCTTGCCTACTTAGCGCAAAAGCGCGCAAAGTTTCAAGCATGGCCTGAGCTTGACCTATATCAAACATAATATTTCGTTCGGCATCAGCATTATAGTTGAGCACAAGCGTAATGTCTACACGTCCTCTTTGAGCATTGGCACGGACCAATTTTTCTAAGCGAGCTTGTGCACAACGCACCATAGATGGCAAATGCCAACGAATGTCCAAATGTCGCCCGTTGACACTGCGCACCTCCCATTGCTGGGTTGCATGTATATCCTCAACTAAACAACGTCCAAAGCCAGTCATGCTACGTATCATACACACCTTGCCATATTAAAATCAATCTAGTCAAAATCCAAGTGATTTGCACTTAAGAATGCTGTCAAAATCAGCACGACCCAACAAGCAATAATAGGTGGGCTTAGCCTCCTAGTTAAGTCATTGATTTTTGTACCTTAGTTCCAAGGTAATTTACTTACCTTAGGCGGCACAAATACACATAATGGGGCTTGTCATTAGTCCAAAGTGGTTTGGCACTTGCTTTAATTTAGTGTAAGCAGGGGCTAAATGCAAGAAAGCTTTTTATAAAAATCGCACGGATTTTCATTATTGTGCTCACGAAAAACCACTTCCGCACCCACCACCAGCACAACCTGCCTTGGGCATTTTATTGGCTATGGGGTGTACTGGTCCAACCTTATAAGGGAAAGCTCCAGTTTTTAAGGGACTTGGAGCGGATATTTCCTTAGATACTTTTTTACTCCCACAAATGGGACAAGGTGGGATTTCTTCAGTCGAGCATATTTCTTCAAAATTTTTAGCGCATTGTGCACAGTAAAATTCATATAACGGCATAGTTATTTCCTCATAAAAAAAGTCTTGTGTTGTTGCCCACAATATATATATGCTCTAGGCATTGGCAAGTTAAAATTTTTCAAAAACTTTAAAAAAATAGGATTAAAAAATGAGTAAGAAAATTTTGCTTATAGCCGGGGACTTTGTTGAAGACTATGAAGTTATGGTTCCATACCAAATGTTACTTATGCTTGGTTACGAAGTCCACGCTGTTTGCCCAGAAAAAAAAGCCGGAGATACAGTCAAAACTTCCATTCATGACTTTGAGGGCCAGCAAACATATAGCGAAAAAGTAGGGCACAACTTCACTCTAAGCTATGATTTTGATAAAGTTAATACAGCTGACTATGTAGGTCTTGTAATTCCTGGTGGACGCGCTCCAGAATATTTACGCTTAACCCCACGTGTACTTGAAATTGTACGCGAATTTGATGCAGCAAAAAAACCCATTGCAGCCATTTGCCACGGGCCACAAATCTTGGCCCCGGCTGGCGTACTAAAAGGCAAGAAAAGCACTGCATACATTGCAGTTAAACCAGATGTGGAAATGAGTGGTGGAACTTGGGTTGATATTAATGCCACCTTTAGTAATGCCGTGGTTGATGGTAATTTAGTAACTGCTCCGGCTTGGCCAGCACATCCGGCTTGGATTGCAGAATTTGTAAAATTGCTTGGAGCAAAAATTACACTTTAATATTAATAAATTATTTAAAAGTATTTTTTATCTTTAGGGCATGTTTCATTTTTTGAAGCATGCCTTGATAATACAACACAAAGAAAATAATGCTACAAAAAATCCTTAGCATAGATATTGGTGGCACCAATAGCCGCTTTGCTCATTTTGAACTTGAAGATGACAATATTAAATTATGTGATGTATATACCTGCAAAACCAACATCTTACATGACACTGCTACTACACTTGAACTAGCTAGCAATTGTGGGTTAAGCCCATATATTGCAGATATACAAGTATGGGGAATTGCTGGTATAGTTGAACAAGATAAATTTAGAGCTAGTTTAACCAATGGTTCCTTAAAGCTAGACTTTAATAATTTCTTAAAAAAGCAAAAGCCAAAAAAATTTATTATCTTAAACGATTTTGCACTGCAAGCATGGGCTTGCACTGTACCAACACTTAAAACCCTCTCTATAAAACATAAGCACGCTATAAGGTTTGCAAACCGTGGTATTCTTGGTGCTGGTACAGGTCTTGGCACTGCGGCCATTATTCCTATGAAAAATTCTTGGGTGGTCATGCAATCTGAAGGTGGGCATACCGAAATGCCCATTCAAACCAAACAAGAAGAAGACTTTGCCCATTTTGCTAAACACTACCTTGGACAAGAAAGGCTTAGTGCTGAAGACATCTTAGCAGCTAAAGGGATGAGCCTATTACATGCATATGAATTTAGCGATAATTTAAGTCCGATGGACATTGCAGCCCTTTGGAAAAAAACACCAAGCTGCCTAGCATCCAACCTTTATGCTGGTTTTTTAGGGAGATTTTGTAGGCATTGGGCTTTAAATACCTTATGCCTTGGTGGTTTATATCTTGGAGGTGGTGTGCTTAGCAAAAATCCTGAAATTTTACAAAATCCTTATTTTGAGCAGGAGTTTTATTT
>CAYJDF010000077.1:0-3012 GCA_964368845.1 uncultured Desulfovibrionaceae bacterium | reverse complement strand
GACACATCATTAATTTCATCTCTAAGACCAGCTAAGTAAGCTAGTAAGGCCACAATGCGTTCTGGCTGCACCCCATTTTCACGTAATGCACCCAAGGTTAGTGAATCATGCCTCTTGGCTAGACGATTTCCATATTCATCCAATAAAAGTGGGACATGTGCATAGTTTGGTATATTCAACCCTAATAAATTACAAAGAAATATTTGACGTGGAGTAGATGTTAAAATATCTGCACCACGCAAAACATGTGTAATACCTTGAAAATCGTCATCTAAAACCACAGCCAATTGATAGGCTAACACTCCATCAGAGCGTTTCAAGGCAAAATCTCCCCCACATTTTTTCAAATCATAATATTGTAAACCATATATCTCATCAATAAAACTAATATTACTCCCTTCTGCACAGCGTACGCGCAAGGCTGCACGCCTGCCTTCATCTTCCTTTTGTTTACGCTTAGCAAGACTCAAATTTGCGCATGTCCCAAGGTATGGCGCACCCATATCTTCTATATGTGGAGCACCTGCTAGGCTTCGTAATTCTTTACGTGTACAATAACAAGGGTAAATATAACCGCCTTGTTCTAGTGTATTTATGCCTGACAAATGTGCAGCATTTCTGCTACTTTGCAATAGCATTGGACCGTCCCAATCAAGGCCCAACCAGCGTAAATCATTTTGGATGGCTTTACTATACTCATATTGCGATCGCTTTGGGTCAAGATCTTCCATACGCAAAACCACACGACCATTCTTACTTTTGACCCAGAGCCAAGCCCACAAAAATGCCCAAGCATTGCCTAAATGCAAATATCCTGTAGGGCTTGGGGCTAAACGCCCCACTATTGCTTTATTCATGTTTATAGACTAGCAATAAATTGCCTACTTGAAAAGACTTAGGCTTAAAGCAAAAAATCATCTCTCTATGACATTGATTGCTTTTTCAAGCTCCCCAGCATATACTGATTTTATGCAAGAAAATACTTCATCCCATAAACACACCAAGGCTAGAAATCCTGCCCCCACCGTCGATGTTATCATCTATGATGAAAAACTTGGTATTGTATTAATTGAAAGAAAAAATGAACCATATGGATTTGCCTTACCTGGTGGATTTATTGACTATGGTGAGTATGCTGAGCATGCAGCCATACGCGAAATGCAAGAAGAAACATCACTTGCAATACGACTTTGCGGCCTTTTGGGGGTTTATTCAGACCCTAAGCGAGATATACGCTTTCACACCATGAGTATAGCTTATGTGGCTAAGGCTTTAGATATATCATCTCTTTGTGCAGGTGATGATGCCAAAAGCGCGGCTTTTTTTAAACTAGATAATTTACCACCTCTAGCTTTTGACCACGCAAAAATTATTCAAGATTTTGCTTTGTATTTACAGGGCAAACGCCCATTAATTCCACTTGATATTATAGAGTCTTAGTTTTTAGGAGATTATTATGAAAATAGCTCTACTCCAATGTAATTTTATTACCGGTGATATTGTTGGTAATAGTGAACGCATAGTACGTGCAGCGCGCAAAGCACATGCTGATGATGCATTCTTGTGTGTTACCCCTGAGCTTGCACTTTGCGGCATTAGTCCTAAGGACTTACTTTTTTCTGAAGGCTTTATGGAAGGGTGCTATAAGGCATTAAAAAACATAGCCACTGAGCTAAAAAATGGTCCAGCACTACTTATGGGTATGCCCATGTTTAGTGCCGCATCTAGCGAAAAACACCTTACTAATGCAGCTATTTTAATACAAAATGGTAAATTTTCTCTTGTGTCTTCAAAGGTTTTTAGCCCCTATCCCGAAGGCGACCACCACTACTTTGAACGTGGTATTTCTTGTGGTTTAATTACCATTGCCGGATGGCGTTTGGGTGTGGTCATTTGTGAGCATGGACAAGAAGAAAAGTCTTTTTGGAATTTACAACAAGCCACAGCACATAATCCTCTTATGGAGCTTATATCACGTGGCGTTGACGGCATTATTCATATGGCTCTTAACCCTTATGCCATGGGGCAGCAGCAGCAACGTGAGCATATGCTCTCCCACGTTGCGGCAAGGCATCACATACACCTTTTCTCAGCAAACCTAGTGGGCGGTAATGGTAGTAAAATTTTCTCCGGACAAAGTATTGCCTTTGACCCTACGGGAGCTCTGCTTGCTCGTGGACGTGCCTTTGATGACGATCTTATTATTATTGATACAGCCTTAGGTAGTGAAACTATTGCCAAATTGTACCCCAGCGAAGTTGAGGAGTGCTGGCATGCTCTTGTGCTTGGCACACGTGACTATGTGCAAAAAACTGTAAATAAGGGTGTTATTATTGGTATTTCTGGTGGTATTGATTCAGCTATGGTGGCAGCACTAGCCGTGGAGGCTCTTGGTAAAAACAATGTAGAAGGTGTATTTTTGCCCTCACCATATACCTCTGAACAATCATTTGAATGTGCAACAAAACTTTGTAAATCTCTTGGCATTAAGATGCATAATATTGATATAAATCCCATGATGGACACATTTAATACTGCTCTTGAGCCAATTTTTAATAGTCATAGCGCACCTGATAATGATGTTAGTAAAGAAAATATCCAAGCTCGTATTCGAGCAACCATGATTATGGCTATAGCTAACTATAAAGAGTATTTAGTCTTAAATACAGGTAATAAATCAGAAAGTGCCATGGGATATTGCACCCTTTATGGCGATAGTATTGGCGCGCTTAGCCTCATTGGCGATGTACCAAAAACCCTGCTTTATGAAATGGCTAATTGGTATAACAAGACATTTCCAAACAAGTCTATTCCTAAAGAAATTATTTCACGTGAGCCTACAGCGGAACTACGCCCAAACCAACTAGATAGCCAAAGTTTACCACCCTACCCCAAGCTTGACCCCATGATAGAACATATTATTGGAGCAACAAAGCTCGAAGATGAGCAAGACATTCAAGAAACTGGCGAAGTATTTAAGGCCATGTATAAAGCAGAATTTAAACGCCGCCA
>CAYJDF010000076.1:7839-11371 GCA_964368845.1 uncultured Desulfovibrionaceae bacterium | reverse complement strand
TTTGAGGCAGAGTTTTTTTAGATGGTTCTTAACACTTTTGGTTCATATTTTAAGCTAGTGTATTTTCAACTTGTGTTCTAGCTACCAAGATAGTCATATCATTGTCTTGATTTGTATAGCTATCAAAGTCACCAACGCTTTCATTCTTGCTCCAAGTGTTATCAAAGTTTAGTGCACCATTTTCGCCTTGGCTTACACCTTCGTTTTCAAGCTTGTTGAAGAGGTCATTGGTGCTGGTGGTAGAGGCATTGTTTAGGTCATCGCTAAGGACAACATATTCAGTATTAACAATGTCGCCATTTTCAATCAAGGTTGAAAATTCATTTGCGCTGCTGAAGTTACCAAGTAATACGTCCATGCCTTCGCCAGTGTCTACAAAAAGGTCATTATAATCTAGTTCGTTATTAGTGCGGTCATAAAGCTTTACTAAGTCATTGCCAGCACCAGAGCCAATACCTTCAAAGTTAGTAATGGAGATTTGACCTTGGCCGGCAATGTATATTTGATTGCCAAGAAGGGCCATGGTGTCGTCGGCATTGCTATCGAAGTTGAATATATCGCTACCAAGGCCACCGTCAATTCTTACCGAGTCTCCACTATTGGAGTTGATAGAACCTACACTGATGATGTCGTCACCGGAGTTGCCAAAAATGTTAACAATTTGGTTGCCGCTAGCTGTGGTGTCGATGGTGCCTATGTTGATTTGGTCATTGCCGCCTTGAGCATTACCGGAGAAAAGCACGCCGTCTCCATAAATATCACCACTTTGCATAACATCTATGTTGATAGTATCATTACCACCGATAGATCCGTTTTCTAAATTCCAACCGTCACCTATAATGGATCCGCCTTCCATAAATTCTACGTTTACTTCGTCATCGCCACCCTGAATGCCGTTGTATAGGTTACCGTCAGCACGAACCTTTGTTCCGTCAAGAGTAGTGATATTAATAATATCGTCACCCACTTGGCTTTGGCTTTCATTGCGAAGTGAATCACCATAGATGAATGTATCGTTAGCGCCGGCATAATAGGGGTTGGTTTGGGATCCAATGGCTGTTTCAACTGTAATCATGTCGTTGCCATCGCCAAGAAGTATACCATTTACGTGTTGGTTGCCTATTTCTGAGTCAGCTGCATAGCTGCTAAAATCTTGTTCGTAGCTGTTACCGTTTTCGGTAGTTACATGAGCAGAACCACCTTCTAAAGTTTCTACAAAAAGATTGTTGGCATTAGCATTGCCAATAGTTACGTCTGCTGCGTATGCATTGCCAGCTTGGTCGTGTGCTTCATAACTAAAATAGAAGTTTTCAATACCAGCGTTTTCAACATTGGTAGTTAAAATATAGTCGCCATTAGCATGTACTGTAAAAGTTGTGTTTTCATCATAATCATAAGTATAAGTGGTGCTGCCATCGGCATTTTCAGTGGCACTCCAATCTTCTGGGGCAATAATGTTTGTAATAACTAGGTCGTCAATTGCGCTATCATTGGCTAGTAGATTGCCAGTAAGCCTTGAACCTGCGTCAGCGGCTAATATGTCGGCTTGACCAAGAATTTGCGCTGCAGGAGCTTCTGGAGTAACTGGAGCTTCTGGAGTAACTGGAATTTCTGGGGTTAGAGCATCTTCTGGGATGTTTTGAACTTCAGAAACTATTGATGTTTGTTGGGTCACTGGCATAGCTTGGACACTGGGCACACCTTGAGCTGTAGGTACAGTAGCTGTTGTAGCAGCAGCGTCAAAAGTATTAATAGCTACTGGGCTTGCTTCGATATTATTGTCATGGTTAATAGCTTCTAAGCGGTCAATACCTTGCAATAATGTGCCAGTTGTGTTTTGTACGCTAACACCACTACCGATTGCTGTATTAACTATACCTGCGGCTGGCATTAAATCTTCCATATTGGCGAAAAATTGCTCGGTGCTAACCTCTTGACCACGAACAAAAAGTTCAGGCATGTTTTCAGTAGTGTACACTTCATAGAAGTTTGTTAGGGAAATAGTAGCACCGTCATTGAAGGTAATGTTTAAGTTTTCACCATCGCGGCTAAAGGTGGCCTCGTTAGTGTCAAAGTTAAACATTAGGCCATCGTTAATTTGAGGAACAACTGTTTGTGTTTGGTTAGCAGCTGGTCTTTCTAGAGTTGTAGTAGTCATGATATTTTTCCTTTTTTATTAAATATTTGGTAGTAGCTCTTTTCTGTAACTACCTGTAATTTTTGCCACTTATATGCTGAGAAACGTTCTAGTATTTTTGTGGCGTATGCATAGTATGTGCATATGCCGTACCAAAACAATTGTCAGAAAATTGGGGTTAAGAAAATCGCATGTTTAGACATAGTCTAGAAAATTATAATGACTTTTGTTAAAAAAATGACACTAAAAAAGGTTTGTCTAGTGTCAAAATTAGAGCACTTTTTAGGGAGATAAAATTGCTTGGTTAGAACTATATAAAAACCCCACCTTGTTGTTTAATGTTCAACAAAATGGGGTTTTATTTAAATGTAAGATTTAGAAATATAATCTTTTTTTGCTGATGAAGCAGATTGCTATTTTTCAACAGCCTGCCTAGGCATCTCTAGGGTGTAGCATAGCCTCCGGCGACAAAATCTCGTCTAATTTTTCCTTACTTAACAATTTGCGTTCAAGTACAAGTTCATAAACAGATGAATTTTTTTCTAATGCTTCACGCGCCACCGAAGCTGAAGCTTCATAGCCAATGTGTGGGTTAAGTGCTGTTACAATGCCTATGCTGTTTTCTACTAAGGAGCGGCACACTTCTCTATTGGCTGTGATTCCATCAACGCATTTATCTTGTAAGGTACGTACAGCGCGACGCAATCTATTTAATCCATCAAAGAGGCAATGTGCAATGACAGGCTCCATGACGTTGAGTTCTAATTGTCCTGCTTCGGACGCAAGGGTTACGGTTAGGTCTTTACCCATTACGTCAAAGCATACTTGGTTTACAACTTCGGGAATGACAGGGTTAACCTTACCGGGCATGATGGATGAACCGGGCTGTAATTGTGGTAGGTTAATTTCATTTAATCCGCATCGAGGACCAGATGATAATAAGCGTAAATCATTACATATTTTGGATATTTTAACAGCAGCACTTTTTATGGCTGCAGAAACTAATACATATACTCCAGTATCCCAAGTGGCCTCAATAAGATTTGGGGAGAGTTTTACGTCAAGCCCACTAACTTCTTTAAGTTTTTTGATGCAAAGTGGGGCATAGCCTTGTGGTGAGCAAATACCTGTACCAATGGCTGTAGCACCCATATTTACTTCTAATAAGCAAGAAGCGGCATATTCTAAGCGGCCAACTTCCACTTCTAATGTAGTGGCATAAGCTGTAAATTCCATACCTAGGGTCATGGGGACAGCGTCTTGGAGTTGGGTTCTGCCCATTTTAACAATATCATTAAACTCTTCACCCTTGAGCATAAAGCCATCGTGTAGGTAACGTATGGCATTGATAAGCCTTTTTAGCATGGCATAGAGGGCAAGGTGTAGGGCAGTGGG
>CAYJDF010000076.1:3872-7739 GCA_964368845.1 uncultured Desulfovibrionaceae bacterium | reverse complement strand
GCTTTTTTTACATAGGCAAAAGCTCGGATAAACTCTGGAATATCTTTTATCTTACTATGTGAAATGTAAAAATTTTCAATGGCACGGTAGGTTTGAACACCATAATACACATCGTTAGGGATGGTGAGCTCACCCAAAAAATCGTGTTCTACACGTGTTGACATAAATTTCTCCTGGTTGTTACGGTTAAGTTTATTGATTAATTATTATGATTACTAACGGTTAAGTGTTAAATTAAAAGATGTGCAAGCAAGTAGCCTGCGGTACAAGCAGTGGTAATTCCTATAAGACCAGGAATCATAAAACTATGATTAAAATACCATTTACCTACTTTTGTGGTGCCGCTAATGTCAAATTGCATGGTTGCCACATCGGATGGATATACAGGTAAAAAGAAGTATGCATAGGTTGCTGGTATTAAACCAATAAGTACTTCTGGGGGTAGGCCAAGGCCAAGACCTACAGGAAGCATAATGCGTGCTGTGGCGGCTTGAGAGTTTACTACAACCGATACAGCAGCAAGAGCCAAGGCAAAGGTCCATGGATAATCGTGCACCATGGTGGTAATGGAAGCCTTAAATGTGGGCATGGCATACTGAAAAAATGTATCACTCATCCATGCAATACCAAAAATAGAGATGGTTGCCACCATGCCAGACTTAAAAACTATACCCTCAGGAATTTTGCTGGTCTTTGTTTTGGTAACTAATAGTATAATACCTGCAAAACCAAGCATCATCATTTGGATAATTTTATCCATAGGTATGGTTTGTCCGCCAATGGTACGCATTTCTGGAACCATGGCCACAAAGATAATACTAATTAGTGCCACCAAAAAAAGTATGACAGCAGTTTTTGCCGTTTTGGGTATTTCTTCTGTGGGTGATGGTGTAGATTTGTTTTGTAGCACTTCTTGCCATTTGGGGTCTTTTAATCTTCTTTGATATTCTGGATCGTCCTTTAATTCTTTACCGCGCTTTAAGCTATATAATGATATGGCAAGCACAGCCAACATGGTAGATGGAATGGTGACCATGATGATGCTTAGTAAATTGATATTGGGGTTTATAATAGCTAGTTGACTTAAATAATAAACAGTTACGGCAGCAATGGGACTTGCACAAATTCCTATTTGTGAGGCTACGGACGCTGCAGCCATGGGTCGCTCGGGGCGGATATTATTTTTTAAGGCCACATCTCCAATGATGGGCATAATGGAGTATACCGCGTGACCTGTACCCAAGAGAATGGTAACAAAGTAGGTGGTGAAAGGGCCTAATATAGTAATTTGTTTTGGGTTATTGCGTAAAATTCCTTCAGCTATGTGTAGCATGTACTTTAAACCACCAGCAGCCTCAAGTACAGCGGCACATGTCACTACCGAAAGGATAATAAGCATAACTGCCACTGGAGGTTCTGCTAAAGGCATGCGGAAAATAAAAACTTCTACCATGAGCCCAAGGGCCGCTATAACGCCAAGACCTACACCACTAAAGCGACTCCCTAGGTAAAGCATGCAAAATAAAAATAAAAATTCAAGATATAGCATTTAGCTCTCGTTGATATAGGTTTACTTGAGGTAAACAATATTACTTAAGACGTATAATGATTACAAAGCCATAAAATAAATATTGTGTCAATTAAAATATTTTATATGGTAAATTATAGGTGTTATTTTGATTTTGGGTGAAATTAAGTGTAAAGAGTTACTTTAGTTTTTCATATTTCAAAACATAGCACTATTCATTGCTTATAGTCTTGATGATGACAAATTCTTCTCCAACGCTCTGTTGTCAAAATAATTATAGTGACAATTAGATGCTATGCGAAACTGATAGGCTTTGATTGATTTGTATTAACTTTTCCCACGTGGCTTAAATTTTTCAATATATAGAACTATTCTTTATTATAACTAAATGGTTTCTTTGTAAGGCGTGCAATTATTTGACATAAAGCTTTGGTAGATATGGGTTTTAGGGCATGTCCTTGCATACCAGCAGCATAACATTTATCAATTTCTTCAGTTAAAATATGTGCTGTTAAAGCAACAATGGGTATAGTATCAAAACGTGCATCATTGCGTATACGTTTTGTGCTTTCAATACCATCCATATTAGGCATATGCATATCCATAAGTATTATGTCATAGTGTTTATACTCTATTTTTTGTAAGACCATGTATCCATCTTGTACCCAATCAACCTGACATCCCATTTGCTCAAGTATTTCTATGGCAATAGTGGCATTAATTTCATTATCTTCTGCCAAGAGAATAGAAGTTCCACTTATATCTTCCATTACCATGTCTTGTTCTAAAGTTTCGTGACTGGTTTTGGAAACTAAGAAAGGAATGCAACAGGTAAAGGTAGAGCCTTGTCCCTCAACACTTTGTACTGAAATGCGACCACCCATGAGGTCTAATAGACTTTCTACTATGGTAAGCCCAAGCCCTGTGCCTCCGTGTCGGCGTGTAGAAGATGAGTCTGCTTGTGTAAACTCCACAAAAAGGCGTTGTAAAACATCTTCAGACATGCCAATACCTGTATCTTGCACTACCAAATGCAAAGTGAGCATATCTGGTATGTCTTTGGGGCAAATTTCAGTTGTGCATAAGGACAATGAAAAATGCACAAAACCTTTTTCGGTAAATTTAATTGAGTTTTTCACCAGATGGCCAATCAATTGGCCAAAACGTAAGGCATCGCCCACAACGCTTTGGGGCACGGATGCATCTACGGTATGTGTTACGTTAAATCCTTTTACACGGGCTTCGTCTTCTAAAAGTTCTTGTACTTCGCGGCAAAGTTCGTGTGGGTTAAATGGACTTTGTTCTAATTCCAGCTTGCCAGCTTCAAGTTTAGAAAAATCTAATATATCATTGATAACTCTTAATAATTTTTTAGAAGAAATGTTAGCTTTATCTAAATATTCATTAACTTTGGTGTCTTGATTGTTCTGTATGGCAAGCTGCATCATGCCAATGATTCCATTTAAAGGTGTTCGTAATTCATGACTCATATTGGCTAAGAAACGGCTTTTGGCTTTGGTAGATTCCATATCCAAAACACGTTCACGCTGCATTCGCAAAGAGTCTGTAATGTCAATGACTATGGTAAAGCGAGCTAACTCTAAATCTTCCCAAGGAATACATGAGTCAATTACTTTAAAATCTATATTTCCTCTATATCCATGAAGATCCCAAATACGAGGCTCACCATTTAGAACAAGGTGCTCAGAGGAGCAGAAAGAACAAGGTTTATCAAGCCCCATGAGTTGTTCATAGCACTTTTTCCCAACAATATTTAATCCACCTAAATACTCACTTAAAGCTTTATTATGACATAGAACAACATAGTTTTCAGGGTTGCTGATATATATGGGAAATGGAAGCATATCAAGTAGTTCTTGTGTTTCTTCTTGCTTGTTGTTTAATATTTGTAAAGAAGAAAAGTAATGAATGGCATTATTTAGTAAATGCCCTAGAGTAAGCATAGTAGGTAGGATACGCTCTGCCCAATCTTCTACTATGCCATATTGTTCAACACCAAAGCATTGGTCAGCACCAAAAAAAGCTGAAAGCTTACCCTCTGAAAACAAGGGTATTATGATGAGCCCAGCAATTTTTTGTTGTTCAAAAATCATACGTGCCACATCATTCTTAAACTTTTTTGCGGAACTTATCACATAGGGATTTCCTGCCATTAGTGCCGTAAACATTCCATCCGCATACATGGCATCTTGCAAGGCTGAGCTACTCTCAAGTAGGTCTTTAAAAGGAGGTAGGCGCGAGTCTACCCAAGAAAATGTATTTTCCCAGTTCTTACCATCAAAAGAAAATATATATACACGATGCACGTGCAAAGCATT
>CAYJDF010000076.1:0-3772 GCA_964368845.1 uncultured Desulfovibrionaceae bacterium | reverse complement strand
CTGCTTTTTTCATAGTCTTGCACTAAAGCATGAGCCGACATGGCAACTACTGGTAGGGTATCATATGCTCTATTATTTCTTATGCATTTAGTGGCCTCAAGTCCGTCCATATGTGGCATTTGTATATCCATCAGCACAAGGTCATAAGTGTTTTTTGTTAGCATATCTAAAGCAATGAGTCCATCTTCGGCATTATCCACGTGGCATCCATATTGCTCCAGCACTGCATTAGCAATATGTCTATTAATTTCATTGTCTTCCACTAAAAGAATGTTTTTTCCAGAAATGTCTTGAACATTGTCCATAGGCATAGATGAACTAGACTCAATTTCTTGCTGGTCAAGTACCTTGGTAAAAGGAATGGTGCATATAAATGTGGTCCCTTGTCCAAGTGTGCTGTCAACACGAATACTACCGTTCATAAGATGTACTAAATGTTGCGTGATGGTAAGCCCAAGGCCCGTACCGCCATAATTGCGAGTGGTAGATGCGTCTGCTTGGGTAAAAGCTGTAAACAACTTCTGAATATTTTCTTTTGAAATACCTATGCCGGAATCTTGCACTATTAGCTCTAAAAGTTGTTCTTTTGGGCTGTCTTGAACCACTTGCGTACTAATGCAAACTTGCCCTTTATTTGTAAACTTCAATGCATTAGTGGTTAAATTTAACAGTATTTGTGAGAGACGTAGCGCATCGCCATAAAGTAAGGTAAAGACCTTTTCATCCATGTGACATTGTAAATCAATGCCTTTAACATCCGCTTCTACTTGTAATATTGCCTGTATTTCATGTAGTACATGGGACAAATTAAAAGATTTTTTCTCAAGTGTTATTTCATTACTTTCAAGTTTAGAAAAATCTAAAATATCATTAATTATAGCTAAAAGATTACGCGAAGAAATTTGTATTTTTTCTAAAAAACTCTTCACTTTGGGATTTTTATTAGCTCCATGTGCTAAATGTGTCATGCCTATTATACCATTTAGGGGGGTGCGTAATTCATGGCTCATGTTGGCTAAAAAATGCCCTTTGGCTATATTGGCTTCACGCTCAAGTACTTGCTCACGCTGAAGACGTAGGGTATCTGTAATATCAATCGCCACAGAAAGTCGCGCATTGGTGGTTCGCTCCCATGATGTACAGCGGTCAATAATTTTATATTCGTTTCCAGTTATGGAATTATGGTGATGCCACACATATGGAGCAGCACCTTTTTCTAAAAAAGCGTTGGTGCAAAAAGAACAAGGGGCGTCTAAGTTTTGTAAAATTTCATAGCATTTTTTCTGTGCTACTTGTGATACATCAAAAAAGTTCGCTATGGCTTTATTATAAAAAACTATGGAATAATCATTAATATTTGAAACATAAATGGGATAGGGAAAAGCGTCAAATAAGGCCTGAACTTGTTTTTTCTTTTTTTGTAAAGTACGTTGAGTTTTAAAGTAAGCTTTGGCATTATTTAGTATATTTCCTAAAATAATAACCGTATTCATGATTTTATCAGTCCAGCCTAGCATAGGTTTGCATTGATCAACGCCAAACATACCTATAATTACATCTTTATCAAAAAGAGGCACTGTTACTAAAGCACTAATTCCCTGGCTTTCCAGTAATGTGCGTGTCTCGCCTTTGCTAATGTTTGCTACATCTGGCACCACATAAGGCTGCCCTTCACTTAAAGTAGACAGAAGTCCATCGTCATCTTGCCAGCTAAATATGGAAATTTCTTGCAATTCGTCCTTATGTGCAGAAATATCTTCTGCTACCCATTCATATGTGTTAGACCATAGAGCATTGTTTACTTCAAAAACATAGCTACGGCCTACTTGCATTACCGTACCAATGTCAGCAAGGGTCTCCTCAAAAAATGATGTTTCATCTTTTGCTGTAAGCATGCGAGAGGATATGCGAATAAATAATTCGACATGCTCAATGGTAGATGTATGGTTGTCGGGTAAGCTGGAATTCATAAAGACTCCATCACTATGTATAGCTTGTACATAAATATAATTATATTAAATTGTTTGGTAACTACTTAAAATTTATGGTGTATATGAATTACATACGTTAATCATTTCCTAAAATAAAAAAACTTCGTTTAAAAGCGTAAAAATTTAACGTCTTCTATTAACAACTATACATTATTAACCAAAATGTTTCAACTTAAAAATATATAAAACGTAGTTCAATTACGCAGAATTGTAGAAAAAGACATATGATATGGTGGGGTAGTTTTTTACCCATGATGTGCTTGTTTATTTTGAAGGGTTTTATAAAAGCTTGAAGTGTATTCTTTGTTGTTTATAGGCTCTCATTTGAAATTATGACGCTTGGGCAGATAGAGAAAATATCTCAAAAACAAGGTTAAAGATCAAAAGGATACTTAATCAGTTTTTTCTTGTTTTTTAAAGGGTGAAGCGTTTATGGTTTTTTGTGATGTTATCATCTCTGCATTAAACTCCTCAATAATAGCTTCTTCTCCTTCTCGTAATTGCTTGTTTGGTTTGTTGAACCAACCTATAAAATAGCGTGTAGCCAAAAGGCACATTATGAAGATGCACATTAAAGCAAGAGCTGGGGCTAAGAGTATGTTATTTGCTACTAATGTTGGTAAAATAGTGATTATGACAATCTCAATCATGGAAATGGGCACATAGGCAAGACCATAATCTTCTAAAGCCTTTGTTTTGAACTTTGGATCAACAATTCGTAGTAATGTAACACCCATTGCTACCACGCCAGTGGACCAGCCAAACACAAAAATACTACGTTCGAACCAAAAATTACGGAAAATCCGACGTCCCACAAGAAAAAAAATGGCAATACAATAAAAAATACCAAAGCTAAATAATAACGTCATAGGCATGGCATATTGCACAACAACTGAGATTTTTATGCTTGCCACACCGAATGCGACAAGATAGTCCGTAACCCAAGAGCCTATGCGATTCATGATGTTTTTGTCTATGTACTGACCAAGATTGACCGTATCGAATGTCTTTTGTAATAAACACCCGCATAGCATGGAAATACACATCATAGGAATTTCATAATTCCCTGGAATGATTGTTTTTATAAAATCATACAAATAAAATGCCAAGCCGAAAGTTGATATAACTAATGCAAAATGCCATGTAAAAGGGTCAAGAGCGATGGGATTGACAGTTTCTTTACCCATAGATACACGCTCATTTTCTGGCACAAAACCTGTGAGCATACTTTTAGGCAATTGATCTACATTTTTTACAAGGCGTGTCCAGCCTCTGCGTGTTCCTATGTTTATAAGAATCATACCACCCACAACACCAGCCAAAAGCCCTACAGTGGCCGAGGTGTATCCTACAGTGAGGGCCTCATCCCAGCCGGCATTTTGCAAAACTGTGCCTATAGCAGTGGCATAACCATGCCCACCGGCAAAACCAGCGGGCCACATTAAAGCAAATCCATGATATAAGTCAGGAAAAAGAGGTGTTAGTATTAAAATGCCAAAAAGTAGCGCACATGCAAATTGTCCCATTTCAACAGCGGTATTATAAAAAAAGGTATCCCCCACATTATGCACAATATTTTTTAATGAAGTATTAGTTTGATTTTTTTGTCTACCAAGAAAAAGTGAACCAAAAAGAACCACTACTAAAAGATAGGGATATGATACCATGAAAGGAGATCCGTCAGTGCGCATGGCAAAAGGAATGATATCAAGGAATTGATACCCACCAAACAAAGCTAAAAATCCTGCAATAAGAGCCGATGGTACATAAATAAGTTGAAA
>CAYJDF010000075.1:0-11429 GCA_964368845.1 uncultured Desulfovibrionaceae bacterium | reverse complement strand
TTTTCTAGCTCCATACGTACTGGACTCATGACTGCAGGGCTTTGTGCCTGCTTTACTCTTGCTCCTTCACTTAATGCTAACGCTTATAACATACCCAGCAATGATTATTATACTGTTGAGCAAGTAAAGCCTAACACTGATTATTACACCACTCTTAATCTGGTGCAAAATGGCATTAGTGCTAATTTGGGTTTATTATTTAAAGCTGGCCCTAATAGCACAGCTACTTTTAGCACTGCCACTGGTTTAGCTAATGCCTTAATACTAGAAAATAATCCTAATTATAGTATAGCTTCCGGTGCTGGTGGTTTGCATGATTTTAATGTGAACATTGCCGGTCAAAACCTTGCGTATACAGTAACTGCCCCCAACGCTTCTTCAGCTCGTATAGCTTCGCTTACAACTGACATTAATGGTGGCGTTTTTTATGGAATCACTTCCGCTACTCGTGGTGGTGCTATTGATGTTACCGGCACCTCTGATTTGAGCATTAATGGCACCTTCATAGCTAATACTAGCGCTGATTTGGCTGGTGCTGTTTCACTTTGGGGTAGTAATAACATGAATGCTAGCGGAACATTTATAGGTAATTCTTCTGTACTAAGTGGTGGCGCGATTTATGCATTAGCAGGCAGTGTCAACTCAACTAGCGGCATATTTATAGGCAATTCTAGCGGAGTACATGGTGGGGCAATCGCAAACGCTTCAACAATGAATTCTATTGAAGGCATTTTCATAGGCAATACTGCTAAAGTATGGGGTGGGGCTATATTCAATACTGGAGATCAAATCATAAACTCCATTAGAGGTACCTTCATAGCCAATCATTCATCAGAATTGAAAGACGAAACCACTACTCCCCCCTATTACCCCGGAGGTGGAGCTATTTTTAATTCTGATAAGAGCTCCATAGGCTCTATTAATGCTAACTTTATAGGTAATACTTCCAATTATGCTGGTGGTGCTATTATTAATAGAAGTTTTATAAGTTCCATTGATGGTACTTTTATTGCGAATACTGCCGGAGAATATGGCGGAGCTTTGCATAACTTTGCTTCTACAAATCTGTCAGACGCTCAGATAGGCTATATTGATGCAAGTTTTATAAATAATAGAACTACTGGTGCTGGTGGACTTGGCGGTGCTATATGGACCAATAGAGCTTTAACCTTCCGAGCAAATAATAGAGTTAATGTTTTTAGCGGTAATATGGATAGTTCAGGATACAATGCCATATTCATTGAAGATAACAGGCATGATTTCTTGGTAAATCTAAACTTTAATATGTTAGGCAATGGTGGTTTTGTTGTGAATGATAGCATAACATCAAATGGTGTTGATTTTTATGATGTCAATATCAACGGACAACTAAACCCCAATAGTGTTTTTGAACTAAACAACATTATGTATGGCGTTAAAACTCTAAACTTAAATAATGCAAGGCTTCGCTTAGGCTCTGTCACACAAAATGGGCATCAATCTTTTGGGCACATCTATTTGAGAAATGCTAACTTTTTAAATGGAAGTATTTTTGAAGTACCTGCTACTAATGAGGTAAACTTAGTAGGTAGTGGTGGCTGGCTTATTGCCTATCCCAGTTCAAAGTTGCATATTTTAGGAACAGCCCCTACAGGCTCTAACATTAATATTGCCCAAGGTTTTAACCCAAGTATTTCTCATTTTTGGAATGATCACAACATTGCTCTTTTTTCTACTACATCATTACAACAAGTTAAAACAAATCCTTACGACTATGCTAATGATATGTTTAGCGTTAAGATACACCGCAATAATGCTGTTGGCATTTTAAGAGATTACACAAAAATGCAAGGTAAAACTGCAGGTTTTTTATCCAATGTAGATGCCGATGTGTATAGCCAAAGTGCTGGTGCTCGCTTACTTTCACGAGCTGCTGATACGCGCTATGTGGGGCGTGACAACCCTAAGTTGGCCACACGCACCATAGAAGGACTTTTGCAAATAAGCTATTTAGCAGGGCTCAATAAAACTGGTCTGGATGTCGGCCTTACTGCAGCAAATAGCGTACAAGCCCGCCTTAGCCCCACCGGCCTTGGCACTGCCAAGGGTGAAGCTCCAGCTGTTGCTATGCTTGAAGATTTAAGCGCAAAGCAAGGCCTTGCCGCTGGCTCTCAACTGCATGAGAACAACATTCAAAATGGTTTTGCCTTATGGTTAAGCCCTCTTTACAAGCATAGTTTTGCTCATGGATACGAATTTGGCGATTTTACGCATAGCCGCAGTACCGATATGGGTGGACTAAGTCTTGGAGCTGACTACACCTTTAACCAAATGTTTCGTGTAGGCCTTGCCTTTAACCTTGGTACAGGCTTTACACTGAACAGTGGTGACTTTGATTATACTAGCCATAACTTTGATTTCTGGAATATGTCATTATATGGCGGGTTTTATAAAAATAACTTTGCCTTACTTGCAGATGTTGGCTTAAGTGGTGTTTTTGGTGATATAAATCAAGAGCTACCATCAAGCATACAAATGTCTAATATTGAAGCAAGCACCGCAAGCACAGTATGGACCGCTGGTTTGCGTGCAGAATATACCTTTAATACCAACTTTATGGACATTACACCCTATGTGGGCGCGCGTTATATGCATGTGCAAACACATGGATATGATGTAAAAAGTGGCAGCACTGTAGCTAATATGGAAGCTGATACCCAAGGTCTTTGGTACTTTCCTGTGGGTGTGAGTTTTACTAAAGATATTGTCACAGAAAGCAATTGGACTATTTCACCAAAGCTTGACCTAGGTATTGTAGCAGCCCTAGGAGATCTAGATGCTACTAGCAAGGCCAGAGTAAGTGGTGTTACAGGTCAAGTTGATTATACCATGCAAAATGTTGATAGTTTAGCCTTTAGCGGTGGCTTGGGGCTTGAAATTGCGAAAGATGACTTTAGTATGGGCTTAAATTATAATTTACTTGCCTCAGAACATGAAACTGGGCATATGCTAAACCTTGTTTTTAAATTTGATTTTTAGAGAGTGATTTTGCCTTTGTCACGCGAAGCAAACGCAGTTTGCTGTGGTTTATGCCCTTTAGGGTACAATACATTTGCAGATTACCTTAAATTACCAAACCACCTTAAATAGGACGCACGTGGAGGTTTAACAAGAGCTTTACTTTTTTTGCTTTGGAAATACTCTTGAAGGCTATTAGTAAACATGCTATTCTTAGATATGCTAAAATATTCCATCATCATACCTAGTCGCGGAGACCGACCTAAAGCTCTTGCTTTAGCCATAGACTCAGTACTTACTGCCCGTGATTACGCTAGTCTTTCCACTGATGAGGTAGAAATATTAGTAGGCTTTGATGGGGTTAAAGGAGAGCGGGTACGTAGTGCTAAAAATATAAAATATTTTGACCTTCCAAGTAATAATGACTTTGGCAATGCCATACGACATGCCTTGCTTAAAGCTGCAAATGGTAAACGGCTAGTATTTTTAGATGATGATAATGTGCTTACCAAACAAGCCTTTAGAGTTTATGAGGCACATCAAGATACAGACATGCTCATTGCACGTATTGATGTGTCTAATGCCCACGACATACCTTTTTTACCAAGACCACAAGATGACTTGCCTCTTATTCGCCCTGCCAACATTGACCCCTTATGCCTTTGCCTAACACGCGAACTAGTACTTACCCTATGCCAAGGCTGGCTTGGTGATCAATATGAAGCTGATTATAAAAATATTTTTCGCTACTCACGTCGAGCAAAAAATATACAAATAATAGATGATATTGTAGGTATTTATGATGCTGGACGCGGTCTTGATGATGCCCTAAACTTTCGCCAAAAAGCACTTTTAGCTAAGAATAAAATTTAGCCACAAAAATACCTTCTTGACATCAATTACTTAAACACCTAAAATTTGAAGATATAATTTTCCAAAACTGCATAAAGGTACTCCATGATTTTATTCATACAAATACCCTGCTATAATGAAGAAAACACCATTGAGCACGTCATAAAAGACTTGCCCACATCCATTCCTGGCATTAGCCAAATTGAGATTATGGTAGTAGACGATGGCAGTACCGATAAAACCATAGAAAAAGCCAAATCCCTAGGTGTAAAGCATATTGTTAGCCTTGGGACGAACCGTGGTTTAGCCACTGCTTTTAGAAATGGTATTGAGTATGCTTTAAAACATGGGGCTGATATATTGGTTAATACTGACGGTGATAATCAATATAATGGACAAGATATTGATAAACTCTGCCAACCTGTGGTAGATGGATTAGCCGATATTGTCATTGGCTGTCGCCCCATTCGAGACCACCAAGAATTTAGCAGTGCCAAAAAAATACTTCAACTACTAGGCAGTTGGACTCTTAGGAAGTTATCTAAGACTACGGTGCGCGATGCTGCTAGCGGTTTCAGAGCATTTTCTCGTGAAGCCATGTTACGTACTGTTATTCACTCTAATTTTTCATACTGTATGGAAACCCTAATCCACGCCGGTACTAATAAATTACGTGTGGCTTCAGTAGATATTAGAGTCAATCCAAAAACGCGCGACTCAAGACTTTTTACCAGCATGGGCCAATATATTGCTAAATCTGGCATGACTATTATTTCTATGTTTGTGCTATACCGCCCAAGTCGCTTTTTTTCTATGCTATCAATACCTTTTTGGATTTTAGCCTTCTTAATTGGTCTGCGAGCATTATTCTTGGCATGGGGTACAGGAGGCTTTATTCGTGAACATCTACCCTCTTTGCTCTTGGTGGTTATTGCCAGTTTGATTGCAATTATATTTAATGCTCTTGCTATAATTGGTGAACTTATGCGCGCTCAAAGGCGCATTACCGAAGAAATTTTATACCTTGAAAGAGCGCGTAATTATAATGTTAATGCAAAAGATTAATACACAAAAACTCAAACAAGACTTTTTTAAAGGCTTAAAGTTTTTACAATCGTCCTTGGTTGCCTTCATAACCAACATGATTGTATTAACAACTTGTGTTGAAATCTTACATTTTCCTGAAACTATGGCCTATTTATTGGCCATCTTTTGCGCTACCAGCATGTCGTTTTTAGTTTGCCGATATTTTGTATTTAGCGAAGCCATAAGACCTAAATTTTTTAAGCAATATATTCAATTTCTTTCGTCATCAGCCATTTTCCGTACTATAGAGTTTTGTTTATTTTGGCTGTTTGTGGATGTTTACGGTTATTACTATTTTTATGTATTTCTTGTAGTACAAAGCTCAGCTACCATTTTTAAATTTTTCTTCTTTAAGAAATTTATTTTTGGTAAAAAAGCTAGCCCTGTCCAGTAACTTTTGGCACACTTTAGTTGTCAAATATAAAAATAACTCTTGACTTATTTCAAATAGTGTTGAATTATTAGATTATGGAAACGAAACAAGCAAGTAAGATTTTTGAAGCCCTGTCTTCTGATGTGCGTTTAGACCTATTTAGACTATTGGTCAAAAGCGCGCCAGATGGACTTGTGGCTGGTGATATTGCCAAATCGCTTGATATACCATCAACCAATCTTTCTTTTCACTTAAAGGCCATTGTTCAAAGTGGACTTGCCCATGTAGAAAGAGAGGGTCGTTTCATGCGTTATAAAGCAAATATACCCCTAATGCTTGATATGGTAGCATACTTAACTGAAAAGTGTTGTTCTAATAATCCAGAACAATGTGCGCGTTTTAGAGCTGAGAGCTTAGTTCGCCCAGGCATTTTACCGCATATTAATAATCCGGAAATTAAGGATATAGTTTAGTTTAAAATTTTTTTTGCACAATATATCAACACTACAACAAGTATTAAAATAATTGGAGTAACAATGCATTTTTTATTTTTATGTACCGGTAACTCATGCCGATCTATCATGGCTGAGGCTATTTTTCGCCACTTAGCTCCTAGTGAATTTAGTGTACAAAGTGCTGGTAGTAACCCCACTGGTTTTATACATCCAAAAGCTTTAGAAACACTAAAAACTCACGGGATTTCTATTGAAAATTTATCTAGCAAATCTTGGGATAATTTGAAACCCACACCAGAGGTCATCATCACCCTTTGCGCTTCAGCGCATGGAGAAACCTGCCCAAGCTATATTGGGCAAGTGGTTCGTAGTCATTGGGGCATGGAAGACCCTGCCAAGGCTCATGACCTTGATGCAGCTTTTGCTGAAAGCTTTACAATTTTACAAGAGCGTATTCAAAAGTTTTTGAGTTTTCCCCTGCATGAGATGCAAGACAATACAGAAAAGTTAAAGCAATACTTAAACAGTGTTGTAAAAAATTAAGTATATTTCAGAATATAAGGATAAAATATGGACAACACCATTAATAATTCGCAAGCTTCTTGGAATAGACAATATCTGTTAAAAATTTCTATCATAAGCGTTGTATGGTTGGTGGTTTATACCTATATCTTAGACGCTTCACACTATATTGTATATAATTTGTTTAATTTTTCAGCAGAGTCGCATATTGCAGCTTCACTAGAGTTTTTTATATATGATACCATTAAAATTCTTATGCTTATGGTGGCATTAATCTATGGTATTGCTGTAATTAGAGCGTCCTTAAATGTGGAACGTGTCCGCGACTACTTAGCTGGTAAAGGGCGCGGCATAGGTTATTTTTTGGGTTCTATGTTTGGAGCTATTACGCCATTTTGTTCTTGCTCAAGTATTCCACTTTTCTTAGGTTTTACCACAGCACGCATACCCATTGGCATTACCATGTCATTTCTTATCACTTCCCCCTTAATCAATGAGATTGCTGTTATTTTACTTTGGGGTTTATTAGGTTGGAAGTTTACTTTAATTTATGTCACCATAGGCATGTCTGCCGGTATTATAGGCGGACTTGTTATGGATAGCCTAAAGGCCGAACGCTGGTTACAACCATTTGTTTTAGAGGCCATGCAGCATACCCCAATTACAGGCTATGTTAATGAAAATAATGAAATAAAAAAATTAAGCCTTAGAGATAGACATATTTTTGCCTATAATGAAACCCAAACTATATTTAAGCGTGTTTGGAAATGGGTCATTATTGGAGTAGGCATTGGAGCAGGTTTGCATGGTTTTGTACCGGAAAACTGGTTTGCAGAAAATTTAGGTGCTGGCGAATGGTGGACTGTACCTTCAGCAGTATTGGTAGGTATACCACTATACTCTAATGTTACTGGCATTATACCCATTATGCAAAGTCTGCTTATGAAGGGTTTACCCATTGGCACAACCATGGCTTTTTGCATGAGTGCTGTGGCGGCAAGTATACCAGAAGTAATGTTATTAAGGCAGATTATGACCATTAAACTGCAAGCGGCCTTCCTAGGTTATTTATGGATAATTTTAACCTTGGTGGGTTGGTTTTTTAATGCCTTACACCCTTATATCATTTAACCATTAAAAGGAGTAAATTGTGGAAATTAAAGTATTTGGGCCTGGTTGCCCCAATTGTACTACAGCGGAAAAATTGGTACGTGATGTAGCTGCTGAAAAAGGAGCTGCAGTAGATATAACCAAGGTCAGTGACCTTAAGGAAATGATGGCAGCAGGCGTGCTCTCTACCCCTGCTGTATCAGTTGATGGTGTAATTAAGCTTACTGGGCGCATTCCCACTAAGGAAGAAATTTCTGCTTGGATTGATGGAGCTTAATGAAGCATTAAGGTAAATATAGCTTTAATAACAAAATAAAAAGTTCAAGATGTATAGTATATTATCTATACATCTTGAACTTTTTTTATGACCTCACTTGACCTAATTATTTATGTTGTTACAATTTAAGTATGTTTTGTGTATTAACTTTTCAATAATAAAATGGGTGGTACTATGCTAAAAAAACTATGCTTATTACTGATGGCCTTTGTATTGTTTCAAGTTAACCCTGCATTTGCTAATGAGTTACATACCCCATATGATAAAATTCTTAAAAGCTATGTAAAAAATGGCAAAGTTAACTATGTTGCCCTTAAACAACAGCGTAAACCACTTGATGACTACTTAAATGAAATGGCTAAAGTTACCCCAGGCATTTTTAATGCTTGGAATAAAGACGAACGATTGGCTTACTTAATTAACCTATATAATGCCGCCACTTTGCAGCTTATTATTGATAATTATCCACTGAAATCTATCAAGGATATTGGCTCACTATTTACAAGTCCGTGGGATAAAAAGTTTGTGCGTCTCTTTGGCCAAAATGTAAGCCTTGATCATATTGAACATGATATTATACGCAAAGAATATTTTGAACCACGTATCCACCTTGCTCTTGTATGTGCAGCCAAAAGCTGCCCGTTTTTGCGTTCAGAAGCCTATTTGGGGCGTATTTTATCCAATCAGCTTGACCAACAAGGAATTCAATTTTTTGCAAGCCCTGCTGGCTTACGCGTTGATCATGCTAAACAGAAAGTCTATCTATCATCAATTATGAAATGGTATAAGGAGGACTTTGCCTCTGTCATAGATTTTGCCCAAAAATATAGTAAGGAAAAATTTAATGGCTATAAGGTAGATTGGCTCAAGTATGATTGGAGCTTAAACGAGTAAAAAAACTGTTATATCAGCTAACATAGTAATTTTATTTAAAATTACTCTAAATTATATTAAAACTTTGGGGGGAAATTGTAAAAAATTTCCCCCCAAAAACTAGACTAATAATTAACCTTTCTTTTCAACCTTAGCCCAACTATCTTTAAGAGTAACAGTGCGATTAAAGACAGGTTTACCTTCGATTCCATCCGCATCAGCACAAAAATATCCTAAACGTTCAAATTGCACTTGTTCTCCCACCTTTGTATTCGCAAGAGATGGTTCGCAATATGCAGTAATTTTTCGTAATGAATTTGGGTTGATATAGTCTGTAAAACTTTTTCCATCTTCTACCACATTGGGGTTTTCCGCAGCAAATAAATGTTCATAAAGGCGTACCTCAAGAGGCAAAGCATGTTCAGCCGAAACCCAATGTAATGTACCACGTACTTTACGTTTATCAGGGCTTGTGCCGCCACGGCTTTCTGGGTCATAGGTGCAACGCAACTCTACTAAATTGCCATGTGCGTCAGTAATAGCCTCGTGGCATGTAATATAGTAAGCATAGCGTAAGCGCACCTCAGAACCCACAAATAAACGATGAAACTTTCTGGGGGGATCAAACCTAAAATCATCGCGCTCAATATATAGCTCACGACTAAAAGGTACTATGCGTGAGCCAAAGCTTTCATCCTCTGGGTGATACGGCATATCAAGATGCTCCACCTCTCCTACAGGATAATTTTCAATCACCACCTTTACAGGGTCTAACACAGCCATAACTCTTTTCGTATGTGCATTTAAGTATTCTCGCTGGCAAAACTCAAAAAGACTATACTCAACCATAGAGTCAGCCCGCGCAACCCCAATGCGTGCACAAAATTCACGCAAAGCCTCTGGTGGTACACCACGCCTTCGTAAACCGCTAAGCGTCGGCATACGAGGATCATCCCAACCTTGTACATGTCCTTCCTGCACTAACTGAATAAGCTTACGCTTAGATAATATGGTATGAGTCACTTGTAGACGTGCAAACTCAATTTGTTGAGGATGATAAATATTTAAAGAGTCCAAAACCCAATCATATAATTCACGATTATTTTCAAATTCCAAAGAACATAACGAATGCGTAATACCCTCTAATGAATCAGAAATACAATGAGTATAATCATACATAGGATATATGCACCACTCATCATTGGTTCTATGATGATGAGCATGCCGAATACGATATAATGTGGGGTCGCGCATGACAATATTCGCCGCACTCATATCTATTTTAGCACGAAGTACATGAGCACCATCTTCAAACTCTCCAGCACGCATACGCCTAAAGAGATCAAGATTTTCCTCAATACTACGCTCACGGTACGGGCTATTTTGCCCAGGCTTGGTAAATGTGCCGCGCATATCGCGTATCTCTTCTGCAGAACAAGAATCAACATAAGCCTTACCAGCTAAAATAAGTTGTTCAGCAAAAACATATAACTGCTCAAAATAATTAGATGCAAAAAATTCACGCTCTTCCCAGTTAGCCCCAAGCCACTGCACATCTTCACGAATAGAATCCACGTATTCTGTTTCTTCCTTGGTGGGGTTTGTATCATCAAAACGCAAGTTAAACTTTCCGGCAAAATCTTTAGCTACACCATAATTTAGGCATATGGATTTGGCATGCCCAAGATGCAAATATCCATTTGGCTCTGGCGGAAACCTTGTATGCACACTACCGTTAAAGCGTCCATTCTCATTGTCAGCAATAATTCGCAAACGAATAAAGTCTAAAACTTGTTCAGCAGAATTAAGATTATTTGAACTCATAAAAATTCCTAAAATGTTATAAGGTAATTAAAAAATATATAAAAATAATGTATTATAGTCAATATTTATCAGAACATAAAAAAAGTAATAAAATACAAAAAATTTTTCTTGCACTCTTGACCTTTTAGCTTAAAATATCCAAAATGTATACAAAACGAGGATAACAATAATGCAACGTATAAAAAAACAATCACTAGGACAAGAAGCTACATTATTTTTGCGAAAAATGCTATTAGATGGGCAGTTTACAGCAGGTGAACGTTTGGTTGAAGATCGCATTGCTCAAGAGCTTGGCATTAGCAGAACCCCCCTTAGAGAAGCTCTACACCGCTTAGCTCAAGAGGGTATTCTTGAAAAACGAGCTGGCGGTGGATATATTGTACGCTCATTACAACGTGTGGAAATTGAAGACGCTATTACCATTCGTGCCATGCTCGAATCACACGCAGCTCAATTGGCAGTTGAGCGCATCACGAAAGAGCAAAAAAAATCTCTACGCAAAAATCTAAAAAACTTCCGTAAAGCTAAAGAAAAAAATAATCTTACATCCTTAGTTGAGCTTAACGAAGAATTCCACAATATCTTGCGTGAAGGAGCACACTCCCCCCTACTCACTCAATTATTACAAGAACTTGACTGCGTTGTTGAGCGCATGTTGCGCCCTGTTATATCAACCCATGAAATTCAATGGTCAGACGATGACCATTTACGCATTCTAGAATGCATTGAAAGCAATGATCAAACTGGTGCAAGTGAAGCCATGCGCGCGCATGTACTTAATGCTAAAGAAAGTATTTTATATAATGAAGAAAAGTAACATTAATCATTCTTCATCATACATTAGAACGTATTTATACATCTAACTATAACAAAATTATGCCAATCTACTTGCAGATACTTTTTAAGATAAAAATATCTAAATAAACCTTACTGTGCATAATAAGAAAAGCCCTAAATTCTGTGTAATCAGAATCTAGGGCTTTTTTCCCTTATAAAATAAGGGTTAATGGTACCCGGAGCCGGACTTGAACCGGCACAGCCTTGCGGCCGAGGGATTTTA
>CAYJDF010000074.1:0-11471 GCA_964368845.1 uncultured Desulfovibrionaceae bacterium | reverse complement strand
TTGCGGCCGAGGGATTTTAAGTCCCTTGTGTCTACCAATTCCACCATCCAGGCATTTAAGCCAGAGTGAAAAACTCCGTCCGCTCTTTCTAGAGATGAATGGTCACCTTGTCAAGCATTTATTACACACAATTTGCATATTAAAAAATTTTAACTAAGAATTCCACTTGACAGATTATACAGTCTAGCTTAAAAGACTGCTCTACGGTCCAATACACCCAAAGCGGAGAGGTGTCCGAGTTGGCCGAAGGAGCTCGCCTGCTAAGCGAGTATACGGGCTTAAACCTGTATCGAGAGTTCAAATCTCTCCCTCTCCGCCATAAGTGAAAATAAATGAATCCAAATTTGACCGCAAAGTCTTGTATGTGCAAACTTTGCGGTTTTTCTTTTGTCTATTGTCGTCCGATGAAAACTAAAAAAATCCCCCTCTTGTCTGGGTAACTTTCTGGGTATATATGTAGTGGTGAGTTCATAGTAAAAAACTTACCCATGTAGCCTTAGGATATAAAGCGCCTGTGGAATTTAAACAGGCTCTTCGATGAAAAACTGTCCACAAAAGTGTTGCCTATCCAAATTGACTCTAGGGCGTAGCACAGGTCATCAACTGCGAGGAATGTCGCTTCGAGATTTGCGCTTAAAAATTGGGCTCATAGCGACATGACGTAGCAACTATCCGAAGGGCACACGAAGTGTGTTTATGTTAGGCGAAGCATGAGCCTTACATAAATAGATAGCAACGCGTCCATGTCTTAAAAACTACTTAAAAAAGAAATACTCTCCTTGAAATTAGAATGCCGTGATGTATGCGACTTTACATGTAAAAAATACTTGAAAAGGGTCTTTTTAGATCCTATAATGAGAACGTGTGTTTTTGGGCGTGCTAATATTTAACAAAAATAAACAATAGTTAGCACTAAAATTGGCGTATGAAATAAATTAAATCTATTTAAGGATACACGTCGTGGCAAAAAACTTTGAATTCGATAGTTTTTATTATTATATCGTGAGTTCTAATTATCACGAAGCATCACCTTACGAGAACAAAATTACAGCTTCACAATACAAAATACCTATAGAAATTACTGCAAATTACCTTCAAAATGAAATGAAAGTGCTAGATTGGTCTTGCGGAAATGGGCATTTTTCAAATTATTTATGTTATAAAGGCATTGAGACTGTAGGAACATCTTTTTATAATGGAATCCCTGATTTTTTGCAAAAAAAATTAAATTTTAATTTTGTTTTAATAAATGAAAAAGAACATACTTGTTTGCCATTTGATGACAAAACTTTTGATATTGTTTTTAGCATTGGTGTACTAGAACACGTACATGAGATGGGCGGAAATCAAGAATCATCGTTAAATGAGTTACATAGAATTTTAAAAAATAATGGAAAGTTATTTTGCTTTCATCTCCCTAATAAATATAGTTGGGTTGAAAATATAGGAAAATTAATATCTAGAAAAATACAAAATAAACTTCCTATTGGTTCTCCTCACTCAAAAACATTTACGTATGATGAAATACAATTATTGCTTTCGAAAAATCATTTTACGCTTTTAGATTACAAGAAGTATAGCTTTTTACCAAAAAACTTTGCAAGAAGTCTCCCCAAAGCACTTGTGGGAAATGATTTCTTTACATTACTTTTCACACAGTTCGATAATGCTCTTTCATTTTTATTTCCAAATTTATGCTCTCAGAGCTATTTTATAGCTCAAAAACGTCTTTTTTGATTCATTCATATAGAAGTTGAAATTTAATTAATATTATTGACACTGGTTACAAAAAAACCTCCCGTAG
This sequence comes from uncultured Desulfovibrionaceae bacterium, assembly GCA_964368845.1. Classification (GTDB taxonomy): domain Bacteria; phylum Desulfobacterota; class Desulfovibrionia; order Desulfovibrionales; family Desulfovibrionaceae; genus CAYJAD01. The sequence goes on along the minus strand of CAYJDF010000074.1, from coordinate 9,667 downwards.
GAGGTTTGAGAAGTCACAGGCCTCGCAGGTATCTGTGACACAATCACTAGGAGAAAATTAAGTATTGATTGTGATTTTGTCATTATATTTCCTGAGCAATTTTTGGGAAAATTGTTGGGCAATGTAAAAACCTAAACTCAATTCAAATCCACGTTTAACCTTAGAACACACAGTGTACAATCCCATATTGTTCAATTAAATATCATACCATACAAAAAAATTATAAAAAATTTCGCATTGGTAGGAATATGGGTAATTTTACAGGCACGCAAAATTTATCATATAAAAGCAATGAATTAACATGTAAGATGCAATCTCTCCCTCTCCGCCATAAGTGAAAATAAATGAATCCAAATTTGACCGCAAAGTCTTGTATGTGCAAACTTTGCGGTTTTTCTTTTGTCTATTGACATTTGATATAAGTCAAAAAAACTTCCTCTTTTCTGGCTTAATTTATGAACATGAAAAAATAAATTATGCTTGACTTTTTTATTATCTTAGATGTAAACCTAAATATACCGATACCCCATAGGGGTATATAGTATAAAGGAGTTATTTATGAGACAATGTATGGATGTAGAAGCGGTGCAAAAGCGGCTTAAAAAGATTGAAGGACAAGTGCGAGGTGTGCAAAAAATGGTGGATGAAGATAAGCCTTGCGAGCAAATTCTTATTCAAATTGGAGCCATAAAATCAGCTTTGCATAAGACAGGACAAATTATCCTTGAAGGACATATGCATCATTGTGTACTTGATGGCATAAAACTTGGTAATGAAGAAGAGGCCATAAAAAATTTAATATCGGCTTTAAATCAATTTTCAAAAACAATATAGATGCTATAAGGAACTGCTGTGAGAAACTATATTTTTGCCTTAAACTCCATACCTATGCTCTGGGTTTCTGGCTTGTTTTTATTGGTAAGTTTTATTCTTGAATACATACTCCCAATGATGGGGTCAAATTTTACCCTTGCCTTTAATCCAGCGTGGATATCATTGCTTATTTCTGGCACTCCGTTAGCCTATTTAGCTGTGACCAATACCATGCAAAAACGCATCACATCACCGCTACTTATTACCATTGCCATGTGTGCAGCTGTTTATATTGGCGATATTTTTGCCGCCGGAGAAGTGGCATTTATTATGGCCATTGGTGAATGGCTTGAAGATCGCACCGTAGAAAAAGCTAAAAAAGGCATTGAAAAACTGCTCGATCTTGTGCCAAGCACAGGGCGTAAAATCACAGAACTTGCAGATGGAAAAACATCAGAACAAGTCATTGCTGCTGAGGACATTCTTGAGGGAGACATTTTACGTATTTTCCCAGGTGAAAGTTTTTCCTCAGATGGTATTATTGTTAGTGGTAATACCTCTGTGGATCAGTCTATCATGACAGGTGAATCACTCCCTGTGGACAAAGCTGAAGGTGACGAGGTGTTTACTGGCACCATTAACCGTTTTGGCTCTGTAGATATAAAAGTAACAAAGTCTTTTGCTAACTCTTCACTACAAAAAATGATTAAGCTTGTAGAACAAGCAGAACATGCCAAAGGCCCCACACAAAAAATTGTGGACAAATGGGCATCTATCTTAGTTCCTATGGCTTGTGCCATTGCCATTGTCACCTATGCTATTTTTAATTTCATACTAAACAGACCCGATGACGCGCTCATACGTGCAGTAACAATCCTTGTTGTGTTTTGCCCTTGTGCACTTGCCTTGGCAACACCCACATCTATTATGGCAGCCATTGGTCAAGCCACAAAAAATGGTGTGCTTATTAAATCTGGTGAAGCATTAGAAATGATGGGACAAGTAACAACTGTAGCTTTTGACAAAACCGGCACCATCACCGATGGTAAGCTGTCTGTAAGTGATATTATACCCTTAGATACAGAAAAAGACTTTTTATTATCTATAGTTTCTTCGGTAGAAAGTCGTTCAGAACACCCCTTAGGTAAAGCTATTACCCAGCATGCTAAAGAAGAAAATATTGAACTTTTGCCTATAAAGTACTTTGCTATGGCAGTTGGAAAAGGTGTTTCGGCAAGTATTGATGGAAAAATCTTTTATTGCGGCAATGAAAAACTAATTCAAGATCACACTAAGGCAGAGCTTACTTCCGAAATTATGCAAAAAATTGATGATTTACGCTATGATGGTAAGGCAGTGGTTGTGGTGTCAGATGGCACTGCTGTCATTGGAATCATTGGCCTTTCAGACACTATTAAAAACACATCGCCCATTGCCATATCTTCGCTAAAAGATGCAGGCATAGCAAACACAGTGCTTTTAACGGGTGATAATGAAAAAAGTGCTAATTTTATGGCGCAAAAAGTGGGCATTTCTGAAGTGTATGCTTCCTTGCTTCCAGAAGGAAAAATGCTAGCTGTACAAGAACTTACCAAAAAGAATGGGCATGTGTGCATGGTGGGTGATGGTGTAAATGATGCACCAGCATTGAAAACGGCTTCCGTGGGCATTGCTATGGGTACTATGGGCAGTGATATTGCCATTGATGCTGCTGACATTGCCATTATGGGAGATGATATTTCAAAAATATCCTATTTAAAAAAGCTTTCCAATGCCACCATTTTTTCCATTAAATTTAACATAACCCTAGCAATGGCTATCAACTTTGCAGCCATTATTTTTTCGGTCATGGGTTGGCTAACCCCTGCTACTGGTGCTCTTGTTCATAATGCTGGTTCAGTTCTTGTGGTACTCAACGCTGCAAGATTGTATGAGAAAAAAATAGAAGCATAATACCACACCATATTTTTAACATATTTTATAGCCCCCAGTACATTTTGTATTGGGGGTTATAATATATTGCTGATGAATATTATTGCTTCTTCGTTCATGCATTCAATCTGGCTAAGAACAGGTAGCAGAGTATGTTAAAATGAACAGAACTACACCTTTAGGTTATTTTTCGATACAATTCCATATACATTAGCGCGCCTTTTTCTTCACTCCATTGCTCTAATGCACGTGCGCGACATAGTCTGCGCACCACTTGATTTTTTGTATCTACCCAAAAAACACCTTGTAATAAGCCTTCAACATTTTTAGACTCAGCCAAATAGCCTGTTTCCTCATGGCGTATCATTTCTGCAATGCCTCCACTTGCAAAAGCAACCACCGGAGTACCGCATGCCAATGACTCACAAATAACATTAGGTTGATTATCCTCCAAGGAAGGAACTAACACAGCATCAGCTGCATTGTACAAAGCAGCCATTTGCTGTGCCTCATCTATATGTCCTAAACATTGTACTTTTATGCCTGCCTTAAAAAACTCAGGGGCAGCATGATGACCTAACATAAATACATTAATGCGATCTTTTAAGACAGTTTGTGCCAAACTATGTAAAAGCTTTACAAGATAAATTCCCCCCTTACGTGTATTGCTGAGGCTTTCAGATGCAAATAGCAAGGCTAAATCATTTTCTTTAAGTCCCAATTGAGTACGAACACTTGCCCTATTCAAAGGTTGAAAGATGTCCAGTGGTTGTGCATAGGCAATGGTATGAATGGGGAATTTTCCTAACAGAGCACTTTTCCTAGCTTCTTCTGCCAACCAGCTACTTGGAGCAACCACGTGAATATCTAGTTCACGATAGGCAGCCTTACGAGCGCACCATGTATCAAAAGCTAAATCACGCTCTTTTGTGGACCCTAGCTCTGGACAAGCACCACACATTTTTTCAAATTTACGACAGCCATTACTGTAATGGCAACCACCTGTAAAAGCATTCATGTCGTGTAAGGTCCAAACAATTTTTTTCCCACGCAAATAATCTAAACTTAAAGAAGGATCACACAGACCTGAAATCCAATGAAAATGCAAAATATCAGTTTCTTCTAAAAAAGGAATATGCTCAAAAGGCACACATTGCCCAGGCACAGAAAAATATTCCGAACCTTGTGGGCGTTGTGGATAGCGTGTCATTATATTATGTATATTTTGCCTATACCCTGAAAGTTCTCGGCGTATAGCTTTTTCTGCTTTATGTCCATCTATAGTAATTCCTCCTGTAGTGGATGTAGGCTTGGATGGTACAACATGCACTCTATTTTGAAAAAACTGTTGTTGTGCCACATACATATGACTATGCAGACCTTGACTCTGCAAAGCATTATGCAAGCGCAATGCAGCTATAGCTGCTCCACCAGAATCAGTAGTAGAAAACATAGTAACCCTTGGCATGTCTTGTTCTACATGCAAAGTTTTTTTTGCCTCCATAAAAAAAGAATTGGGCTTGCGCAAAAGACCTTCGCTAGTTGTGTCTAAGCCATATTGTGTAATGCATGGCAAAGAACTTTCATTATGTTCGCATTGAAAAATCTCTGTAAAAGACGCCTGTTGAAGCAAGTATTTTAAATAACAAGCATCATACCTCCACGCATGTTTTTCACCACTAAGCAAAAAACCTGTGTCTATAGCAGGTAGGGCTGTCTTAATCTTTTCTACAGGCAAACCACTATTATATTTTATGCCAAGTTCAGCCTCCTTGCCTAGACGTTCCACAATAAAATCCTCTTGTGGTACTGGTTTTTGCTTCAACCAATTTAGAACCTCGCCACCACCCTGATTGCGGGTCAATGGATCAATAAGCTCAGTAAGCATCCATTGATGACGCTCACTAGCGCCTTCTTCACCATTACGCACAGCATCTAAAGTCTCTAAATATGTACGGACAATATCTTCTAGATCTGAGACAGCAACACGTAATAATCCACCTGGGCGCAACACACGATAACATTCACGTATAAAAAATTCTCCCCAAGCTTTTGGCATATGCTCAAGCAAGTGTGAATGATATATTACATCAAAACTTGAATCGGCAAAGGGAATGCCAAGGCGTAAATCGTAAGCCATAACCTTACCATCATGGTCAACAAAATCCACATTTACCCAATCTTTGTGAAATATATTCCCACAACCAAGATTTAACATTTTTTTTGAAGACATATTTGCCCTATTTTCAAAGATAATTTTAAATAACTAAAAAGTCATGTTTATATTCATTAATTTATCATAAATGCAATACACAGAACGCAATTTACAAAACTTGACACATATTTACAATATACGCAATAGATTAAATATCGCCAAGAAATATGAAGTTTTATTGTAATCTTCTGGCCTAATATCTCTCAAGATTAAACGTGTACACAACTCTGTTTAATGGCAAAAAATTTGACTTGGCATACTATACAACATATAATTATATTTTATTAATCATATACATATCTTTAAAACATTAGATGGCAAAAAGGATTAAACTTAGTCATCTTATAAAAAGTATTTTAATGTTAAAATGAAGGATTAATTATGTCATCAAGCAAGCTAACTGTTATTTATACATTTACCACTATAGAAACAAAACGTGCTACTTTTTTTAATGCTGCTCAAAAAGGCTTATGTGAAATGCGTGAACATGAAGGTTGCTTACATGCTATATTATCAGAGGATATAAAAAACTCAGGTAACTTTACAATGTTTGAAGTATGGGAGAGTGACAACGCCTGGAAGAACTTTCTAAAATCAAGTACTGTGGCAGAACTATCTGAGGCTGTAGGTAAATGCACCATTAATTGGGAAATGCAAAAATTGTATACTCATGATATATAAAACTAGCTTGCAATTTTTTTAATAAAAATCCCCCATCATATAAAATGAAGGGGGATTTTTATTAATTATTATCTATGACTTATAGCCAGTCGAACCAATCTTTCCATGTACCTTCACGTATTTGGCGTTTTTCTTCGCTTTGTTGTTCAGTATACTGCATATACGCACTAAGACTTTTTTGCTTAGCATGTTCGGATGCTTTTTCTACATCACCAAAGTTTTCAACTATATAATTATAACGCTGCCATGCTGGGCCATATTTACCCATGTTGTAGAACACATCAGCTATATACAGTTCATGCTCTGCCATAAGGCCACGAATTTCTTTTTTATGTTCTGTGGCTTTAGTTGCATACTCAGTCCCTGGATAACCTTGTTCAAGACGACTAAGATATTCAAATCCTTCTTGCAATTCATTAGTTGGCCTATCAATGGAAATAAAGCCCTTTATGCGCGCAACACCAATTTGGTATAGTACATAAGGTACAGCTTCATGGCGTGGGTGCAATGATTCAAAGTCTTTATAAGCCTCTACAGCCTCAGTGTATTCTTCATCAAGGAAATAAGCATCAGCTAAAGAAAGCTCTGCATCGGTTGTATATGGGCTAAAGGGGTATGTATCGCGTAATTTATTATAACGCTCAATTGCTGCCACATAGTCTTTTTGAGACATAAAGTCATTGGCAGTTTCAAAAAGTTCTTGGGCAGTATCTTCTGGTGGAGGTAAATAAAAATAGTCAATTACTCCACAGCCAGAAAGCCACACTACACTCACTAACACCACAAAAAGATGCATAATTTTTTTATCCATTGAATTGTTCCACATAAAGAAAAGCGGCTTGAGCGGCAGTGGCACCATCACCAACTGCTGTACTCACTTGCCGACAAAGTTTAGAGCGAATATCACCCGCAGCAAAAATACCTTGCACATTAGTACGCATTTCTGTGTCGGTTATTAAAAAACCGGCAGCATCACGCTGCACCAACTCCGGCACAAAGTCCACATTAGGTTTAATACCTACAAAGATGAAAAAACCTTCCACTGGTAGCACTGTTTCATCACCACTTTTGACATTTTGCAAAGTTAGACTTGTAAGGTCGGTCTCTCCATGAATGGCTGATACAACAGTATTTCTTATAATTTCAACATTATCCGCGTTATTTAAACGGTCTAAATAAACCTTTGCTCCGCGAAATTCCTCTCTTCTGTGAATAAGATAAACTTTTTTCACAATTTTAGAAAGATAAAGCGACTCTTCAAGGGCAGTATTACCACCACCCACCACAGCCACTTCTTGATCACGGAAAAAATTACCATCGCAAATGGCACAATATGAAATACCACGCCCGCCTAGCTTTAACTCATTTTCAAGCCCAAGCTGCTGATGCACAGCCCCTGAGCAAAGAATAACAGAGCGTGCCTCAATGTTTTTTTCACCAAAATATACGCGGTGAACATTTCCATTAACAGCTTCGCTATTTTGCAAAAGCTCCATATGAGTAACTTCGCTAGAATAGCGATCTATTTCTAACCCTTCAAGGTGAGCAGCAAAAACATCTGCCAATTCATATCCCTTAATTCCTTGTGGAAAACCAGGATAATTTTCAATGGACTCTGTTTTAAGCACTTGACCGCCAGGGGCTAGCTTTTCAACGAATGCAACCTTACAACCAGAGCGAACCAAGTAAAGAGCAGCCGTTATACCAGCAGGCCCACCACCAATGATAATGCAATCATAAATCATGCAAGAGCCTTTTGGTCTAGTTTTTCCTTAAGTGTATCCTTAGTTACTGCACCAGTAATTTGTTCAATAACCTCTCCACCCTTGAAAATAATTAATGTAGGAATAGCTCTAATTGCATACTTTGTAGGTGTTTGGGGATTTTCATCAACATTCATTTTTGCAATAAAAACTCTGCCTTCATATTCTGTGGAAAGTTCATCCACAATGGGACCAATTGCACGACAAGGGCCACACCAAGGAGCCCAAAAATCTAATAATACTGGTAAATCAGCTTTTAAAACCATTTCATCAAAGTTAGCATCAGTTACTTGAGTTGCCATATGACCCTCCATAAAATTATTAAAAATTAAATGAAACAAAATTAATAATGTATTTTAGTTTTCAAAAACCTTCCTGTCAAGTACAGAGCACTATATACTCTCATTATCACACAAAGGTACACCAATCATTCGGTATGGCTTTACCTCGTGGTATAGCCTCAAAATCAAGCCCATGGGCAAGACCTGCTTGGGCATAACACCAGCCTGCATAGGCCACCATAGAAGCATTATCAGTGCAAAGTGCCAATGAAGGTGTTATAAATTTCTTATCAAAAGCCAAAGCTAAGTTTTGTACACGTTGCCTAAGTAATGAATTACCGGCAACACCACCAGCTAAAATTATACATTGTGTATCCACTTGATGCACATTTTTTAATTGCTCAAGTGCGCGTGTAATTTTAATACAAAGTGTGTCCACAATGGCCACACTAAAAGCAAGACACATATCACAAAGCTCTTGAGGAGCTAAATCAACATCTGTATAACATAAAAGTTCTGGATGCTTTTGTATGTATTGATTTACAGCTGTCTTAAGTCCACTAAAGCTAAAATCCAAATTATTATTATCAATATATGGACGAGGAAAAAGCTTATTATTAATCGTTTTACCACGTCTAGCTAAAGCATCAATGATACGTCCAGCAGGATATGGTAGGCCAAGCATCTTTCCAACTTTATCAAAGGCCTCCCCTGCTGCATCATCAAGTGTACGTCCAAGTATTTCAAACTCTTGGATAGAGTTCATGAGGTACATATGCGTATGCCCTCCTGAAACCAATACACCTAAAGCAGGAAAAATTAAGGGTTGCTCAAGCCCTGCTGCCAGTAAGTGTGCATATAAATGGTTAACACCTACAATGGGTTTCTTAGCGGCTAAGGCTAAACCCTTAGCAAAGTTAACTCCAACCAATAAAGATCCAAGTAATCCAGGCCCTCTGGAAACAGCATAATAGTCAATATCTTTACTAGAAATATCGGCCCTTTGTAACAAAACATCAAACAAAGGGCTCATCAGTCTATAATGTTCGCGTGATGCAAGCTCCGGTACTACACCGCCAAAAATTGCATGAATTTCCTCTTGTGTTGCAACAATACTTTCCATAAGTAGTCCATCACGAACCAAAGCAAGTGCTGTTTCATCACATGAGCTTTCAATACCAAGACAAATCACTATTTTCCATGCTCGGCATAAATTCTATTTACATCATCAACTTCCGCACTAGATCCAATAAACAATGGGGTGCGTGTGTGTAATTCATCAGGTACAATTTCTAAAATACGCTTATGGCCGTTGCTTGCTTTGCCTCCGGCTTGTTCTGCAAGAAAAGCTAGCGGTGAAGCCTCACACATAAGCCTTAATTTACCTTGGGGTTTATTTTTATCTTCAGGGTATAGATAAATTCCACCATTTAATAGTGTACGGTGAAAGTCTGCCACCAATGAACCAACATAGCGTGCAGAATATTTTGCACCATGACCACTATTTGGGTCTTTAAACCAAGAAACACTTTTTTGTGCGGCAGTGCCCCAATCATGCCAGTAACCTTCATTTACTGAATAAACTTTACCGCGATCTGGCATTTTAATGTTAGGATGTGAGAGTAAAAACTCTCCTACACCTGGGTCAAGAGTAAAGCCGTGTACACCTTGTCCGGTAGTGAAAACCAACATGGTTGACGGACCATAAAGAATATATCCAGCTGCTACTTGCTGCACGCCTGGCTGCAAAACATCTGCAAGGCTTACTTCACCTGTACTGCCCTTAGGTCGACGCAAAATTGAAAAAATAGTGCCGACATTAATATTTACATCAATATTACTCGATCCATCTAATGGATCAAAAATTAAGATATAATCTCCACTGGGAAACTCTGGTGGTATGGTTAAAAGCTCTGCATTTTCCTCAGAACCCATAGCACAAAGAGTGCCACAACGCTCCATTCTATATGTCATTACATTAT
>CAYJDF010000073.1:0-11544 GCA_964368845.1 uncultured Desulfovibrionaceae bacterium | reverse complement strand
ATACACTGACACTAAGAAAAAATCCAGTAAAATTATGCATATTAAGCAAAAAAATTATCCTTACATCAATATTTTGCGCAAAAAATAAAAACCTCGTACCCAAATGGCACGAGGTTTTTATATAAATATCTTTATAAACAGTATATAACGACCCAAAATAAAGGCCGTTAAAGTAACATGAAACAATAAAAACTATGCTTCAAAAGCACGCATAGCTTCAACAGTAACAGCAACTACTTTTTTTAATTCTTCAATGGCTGGTTCAACACCAGATTGATCTTTGATGGCTGCTTCAACGACCCTACCTGCTTCTGCTAGTGCTTCTGCACCAAGGTTTGCCGCTGTCCCTTTTATGGTATGGGCCTGCATTTGCGCATCATCCATATTTCCATCAGCCACTGCTTGAGCAAGCTTTTCTGGGGCATCACCAAGACTATCGGCAAAACGTCCCAACAACTTGGCATAAAGACCTCGATTATTTACAACACGAGCAACACCATCTTGCCAATTTAAGACTGTCATAACTCCTCCAAAAAATAATTCAAAATAAACAATATGAAAAACTTAAGTTAATTAAATTAATACACTAGTTTCCACAAAGTTTAGACATAAAGCCTATCTCCAGAAACAACGGTAATTTTATTTTCAGACAATACTTCCAGTGCTTTATCAGCATTATCAAAGCGAAAAATCATAGTAGCATTGGGTGTATCTCTTTGGACATAAGCATACATATATTCAACATTAATATTGTGCTTTGCAAATAATTCCAATATATTATTTAAACCACCTGGTTTATCTTCCACTTCAACAGCCACAACACTGGTGCTACCAATAGTAAAGCCACCTTCTTTAAGAACTACCTTAGCTTTTTCATACTCGGCTACAATAATTCGTAAAATACCAAAATCAGAAGTGTCAGCCAAGGAAAGTGCACGAATACTAATACCAGCATTACTTAAAGTGCGTGTAACTTCTGCTAGTCTACCAGCCTTATTTTCGAGAAAGATAGAAATTTGCTCAGCTAACATGTTATCTCCTAATTTTATTAAATATGTTATTTATTAACATCATCGGTATTTTGTTTGTCCTTGGGAGTGATATCCACTTCATCAGGTTCAGATGAGGCTCGCTTAAAGTTACGAATAGCCCTACCAAGGCCATTGCCGATTTCTGGTAATTTATTTGCACCAAATATCACCAATGCTACAACTAGTAACACTAAAATTTCTTGTGTACCTATGCCAAACATAGTGCCTCCCAATTATTTTTTTACATATACGCTATTTTGAGGTTTGAGGTCAACCCCATAAAACCATACATATGGAAAAACTTAATTTAACATGCCATATTTTTTAATTTTTATTTATTACTTGTTTTTGGTAATTATAAACTGCATTTTTAATTTATCAAAATCTTATTTAGAGCATTGCGTCATTGTTCATCTGGGTTTATACTATACTTGTATTTGTTGATAACTCCACATATTTAAGTTTGACGCAAATACTTTGCAAAAATTTGCCTAAGGAATAAAAATGCAACATCAGACCATAGCAATTTTTTTACCCATATTACGCCAAGAAAACATCCAACTTGAGTGGTTATCTGCTTCAAATATAAAATATTTATGGCCTGGTCTTGCTGCTAAACCTAATAATTATTGGCAACCTGAAAGTTATGTATTTGATGCCCAAGAAGCCCAGACTTGTCTTAATGATTTAGATAACATGGGACATGCGGCCATTTCTGGTGTACCAGTACATGCCATTATTGGTATACAAGACCAAGGTGCAAAACTTAAAGATTTTAAGGAGCAAGACTTACTTGCAAATTTTGCAAATACCGGACAAGCTACAGAAAGTGCAGAAATTCATGAGTTATATGTAAAAAAAGCTGCACAAAAGTTTTTACTTTGGGCTTGGCTTTTGGAAGAGCGTTTTTATGAAATTCAAAACCTTACTAAAAAATATGCCCATGGGGCAAAACATTTATTTGATAGCCTTGGTATAGAAAAAGATGACGCTCTAAGCACAATTCAAAACATAGAAAGTAGTATGCAGATTGATGATGCATTCTTGCCCCCTTGGCAACTTATATTAGAAAACGCGGCTGTTTTTTTACCAGATAATTGCAAAGTTGTTGTAAATGATGAGCGTATGCTAAGCCACGTTCTTGATATGAACCTAAGCTTAACCCCCCTCACACAAGAAAATATGCAAAGCTTAGACATGCAAAATACTAATATATATGCAAAGGAATGTACTATAACAGTTGGAGATATTTTACAAAAAACGAAGCGAAAAATGCAAGATACTCCTTGGCTTAATAAAAATTTGCAGCTCATCCTTTTGGAGCATAATAATGTCTAAAGCACCACATTTAATCATGCCAAGTATTTTAACAGGCATAATTTTTGATTGTGATGGCGTAATATTAAACTCTCGTGCAGCCAACGCCATGTTTTATAATAAAGTATTAGAAGCACTAAACTTACCACCTCAAACAAAACAGCAAGAAGCTTACACTCATATGTCTACAGTGCGTGAAGCTTTGGCATTTATTATTCCACAAAAAATGCATGCAAAGGCTTTAGAAGTTTGCAAAACTGTTGTAAACTATAATCGCGATATTATGCCACACGTTTCTCTTGAAGATGGCTTTTTAGATTTTGTTGCTTGGTGTCAAGAAAACGATATCCGCATGGCTGTGCATACCAATAGGTATGACGGCATGCCAGCCATTATACAAAGATTTTCACTACAAGATTTTTTTTATCCCATTGTCACAGCAGCTGTTGCAAAACCTAAACCTGATCCTGCTGGTATTTCTATCATACTTGAGAAATGGCAAGTAGTTAAAGATACAGTTATTTTTATTGGAGATAGTTCAAATGATCAACAAGCAGCCTCGGCTGGTGAAGTATCATTTATTGCCTATAAAAACCCAAGACTTGACGCGGCTGTAAATATTGATAAATTTAACTCGTTGCAAACATATTTGCATAAAAAATATTTATGCAAATAAAATTAAGGTAATTACCTTACACAATTGTATTTTTAAGATAAAATTATCTTGCAGTTTGATATTAGCACAGCCATCACTGCTTTAAATAATGTTTATCTTAGCTATTTATAAACATAAAATTAGAGGTATGTTTTTATGATTGTTCTTGCTAATACTCTTACAGCTATTGCCATAGTTCTTGGTAGCTTACTCAAAATTTACTTTTGGGTTGTATTAATTTCTGCCATTTTATCTTGGGTACGCCCAGACCCGTATAATCCCATTGTGCGCACCTTACGTACCTTAACAGAACCAGTATACTATAGAATACGAAAAGTGTTGCCTTTTACCTATACAAGTGGCATAGACTTCTCTCCGATAATTGTACTCCTAGCCATAGAACTTGTAGACCGTATTGTAGTAGCTTCGCTACTCGAATATGCCCGAACCTTGAGCTAGCAATACTTTGTTTTTTGTAATATATTGTTTTTAAGTCGTTGGTTTTGACTTATTGATTTATTACTGCTAACTAAATTTTTACTGTAAATACAGACATTAACCCGCCTTATGGCATAACCTAAATCAAAGGAGAGTTCAGATGGAACAACACGAAATTGAAATGCTTGAAAAATTATCTCAAACTAATCCTGAGCTCAAAGAACTGTGGGATGACCACCTACTTTATTCTAAACAAGTTAGTAAATTAGAAGGCAAAAGCTTCCGTACTCCTACTGAAGAACAAACTCTAAAACAATTAAAAAAACAAAAACTTGAAGGCAAGACCAATCTTGTTAATTTGTTAGAACAACATATGTCAGGAGACAAATAAAAATGAAAATGACTGGCGCACAGATATTGCTTGAAACCTTGAAACGCGAGGGGGTTGATGTATTTTTCGGCTATCCTGGCGGTGCAGTTATTGATATTTATGACGAAATACCTCGTCACCCTGAGCTGCGTCATATTCTGGTGCGCCATGAGCAAGCTGCTGTGCATGCTGCTGATGGTTATGCTCGTGCTTCCGGCAAGGTTGGTGTTTGTCTTGTTACTTCAGGGCCAGGGGCTACCAATACCGTCACGGGCATAGCTACAGCATATTGTGATTCTATTCCACTTGTTATTATAACTGGTCAAGTTCCAACACCTCTTATAGGTAATGATGCATTCCAAGAAGTTGATATTGTAGGTATTACTCGCCCATGCACTAAACATAACTTCTTAGTAAAAGATATTAAAATGCTAGCCACTGTACTACGCCAAGCCTTTTACTTGGCGCGTACTGGTCGACCTGGTCCGGTGCTTGTAGACCTTCCAAAAGATGTTATGCAAACTCTCACAGAATTTGTCTGGCCTGATAGTGTGCATATGCGTAGTTATAATCCAACTTATAAGCCTAACCTTAACCAATTACGTAAAGCCACCGACGAACTTGTTAAAGCAAAAAATCCCCTAATACTTATAGGTGGAGGTGTTATCAATTCTGATGCAGCACCAGCTCTTAAACAATTAGCCGAAACTTATCACCTACCCATTGCCTCTACTCTTATGGGTCTTGGGGGCTTCCCAAGCAAGAGTGATTTGTGGCTTGGTATGGTTGGTATGCATGGTTGCTATGCCGCCAATAAAGCTATCAATAATTGTGACTTGCTTATGGCCGTGGGCGTGCGTTTTGATGACCGCGTAACTGGTCGCATTTCTGCCTTTGCACCTAATGCACGTATTGTTCATATTGATATTGACCCAACATCCATACGCAAAAATGTTAATGTGCATGTGCCTGTTGTTGGCGATTGTAATGAAGCCCTAAAAGGTATTCTAGATATTATCGCCACCAAGGACCAAGAAAAAAATTGGAAAAAAGACCATGCCCCATGGCTTAAACAACTTCGAGCTTGGGATAAAGAATGTCCCTTTGGCTACAAACATACTAAGGGTGGGCTAAAGCCACAGGCTGTTATTGAAGCTGTACACCGTATTAGTAAGGGTAAAGCCATTATTGCTACAGAAGTTGGACAAAACCAAATGTGGGCTGCACAATTTTATGGCTATGAAAAACCACGTACATTACTAACATCTGGTGGGCTTGGCACAATGGGTTATGGTTTACCTGCTGCCATTGGAGCCCAATTTGCCTTCCCCAAAAGTCTTGTAGTGAATGTAGCTGGTGATGGCTCTATTCAAATGAATATTCAAGAGCTTGCCACTGCCATTGAAAATAAATTACCGGTAAAAATTCTTATCTTAAACAATAGCAACCTTGGCATGGTACGCCAATGGCAAGAACTATTTTACAAGAAAAATTACAGCTATACCAATATGGAAGCTCAACCTGATTTTGTAAAACTTGCCGAAGCCTATGGCGCAGAAGGTTACAGAATTACCAAGGCATCACAAATGGAGGCTACCCTTAAAAAAGCCTTATCTTCGCCAAATACTGCAATTATTGACGTAATTGTTGAACGTGAAGAAAATGTTTACCCCATTGTACCTGCTGGTGCAGCCTTAGATGAAATGCTATTGGTATAGGAGTATTTACCATGCAACATGTATTATCAGTTTTAGTTGAAGATGAACCGGGCGTTTTGTCCCGTGTAGCAGGACTTTTTAGTGGACGCGGATTTAATATTAAGTCTTTGAATGTTGCCCCAACCCTTGAGCATGGGGTATCACATATGACTATCACCACCAGTGGTGATGCACAAATTATTGAGCAAATAACTAAGCAATTACACAAACTTATTACTGTAATTAAAGTGGTTGACTTTTCAGAACATACTGCAGTTGAGCGCGAAATGATGCTCATAAAAGTACATGCCGAAGGCGATGCTAGAAGTGAAATATTGCGCACGGTAGAAATTTTCCGCTGCCGCGTTATGGATGTTGGCATTAATGAAATGACCATCGAAGCCACAGGTAACCAAGAAAAACTAAATGCAATTATTGATTTATTTCAACGTTTTGGCATTAAAGAAATTGCTCGTACTGGCACTGTGTCCATGCGTCGTTCAAAACATAGCTAAAGCTTGAATTTATGTATATTCATTAACATTTAACCCCTATGACAGGAAGACTCATGAAAGTTTATTACGAAAAGGATGCTGATCTCTCTCTACTTAAAGATAAAACTGTTGCCATTATTGGTTATGGTAGCCAAGGCCATGCTCATGCCCAAAACTTACGTGACTCTGGAGTCAACGTAATTGTTGGTCAGCGTCCGGGTAGTGCTAACTATGAACTTGCCAAGGAACATGGATTTAACCCTGTTTCTGCAGCTGAAGCAGCTAAAGCTGGTGATTTAATTATGATTTTATTACCAGATCAAGTTCAGGCACAAGTTTATGAAAATGATATTAAACCACACCTTAACTCTAGCAAAGCCTTACTTTTTGCTCATGGCTTCAATATTCACTTTGGGCAAATTGAACCACCTAAGGATGTGGATGTATTTTTAATAGCTCCTAAAGGCCCTGGTCATTTGGTTCGTCGTACATTTACCGAAGGTGGCGGCGTTCCTTGCCTTGTGGCTATTCATCAAGATGCCAGTGGTAAATCTTTAGAAAAAGCTCTAGCCTACGCTGTTGGCGTTGGTGGTGCACGCTCCGGTGTTATTGAAACAACCTTCCGCGAAGAAACAGAAACAGACCTTTTTGGTGAACAAGCTGTGCTTTGTGGTGGACTTGCTGCACTAGTTAAAGCAGGTTATGAAACCTTAGTGGAAGCCGGATATCAACCAGAAATGGCCTATTTTGAGTGTTTACACGAAGTTAAACTTATTGTAGACCTTATGTATGAAGGCGGCCTTGCACGCATGCGCTACTCCATTAGTGATACTGCTGAATATGGTGACTATGTAACCGGACCGCGCATCATCACTGAGGAAACCAAAAAAGAAATGAAACGCGTACTTACAGACATTCAAAGTGGTCGTTTTGCTCGTGACTTTATCTTAGAAGCCCGTGCTGGTTATCCAATGTTTAAATCTACACGTAGACTTGAAGCTGAACACAGTATTGAACAAGTTGGTGGGCGTCTACGTGAAATGATGCCTTGGCTTAAGAAAAAATAAATTAATGTTTACTTTTTGATCAAAAGTCTGCATTCTTCTAGAATACAAGAAGAATGCAGACAAAATGCGGAGGACTTATGCCTGTAAAATGTTTTAGTATTGGCCCTCTTGAAACAAATTGCTACCTCATTTATGAAAATGGTGAGGCCATTGCCATTGACCCAGGCGGTGACCCAAAACCAATTATAAAATTTATTGAACAAAACCAACTAAAACTACTAGCAATTTGCATAACACACCTCCACTTTGACCATACTTATGGTGTTCAAGATTTACATTTAGCAACCAATGCTCCCATTTATTCACCCCCTCACGATGCATTTTTACTCGAACAAGAAGCAGGAAGTGGCGGCATGTGGGGTTTTCCAAAAGTAAAGAAATTTGAAGCAAAGCCATTTGAGCCAGGCGCATATAGCTTTGGAAATTTAAATTTTAATGCTATGCATACCCCAGGACATAGCCCAGGTAGTATGTCCATGTATTTTGAAAAAATGAAGGTAGTTTTTACAGGTGACGTACTTTTTTATCGCTCCATTGGTCGCGCTGACCTGCCAGGTGGAGATTATGACACCCTAATTAATTCCATAAAAAATGAAATTTTTGTTCTTCCTCCTGATAGTATTGTGTACCCTGGACATGGCCCAGAAAGCTCCGTGGAGGACGAAAAAAACAACAACCCATATTGTGGCTCTTTTGTGAGGTAGATTATGCAAGATGCTCCCATTCGTGTTCTAGCCTGTAGCCCACGCGCTAGAGGAAATTCTGATTATATGGTACACAACTTTGTACAAGGTGTACGCAATGCAGGAGGACAAGCCGAGGTAACATTCTTGCGTGATTTCTCCATATTACCGTGCAATGTTTGCCACAATTGTCTTGAAGATCCTAAAAGTCGATGTACACTTGATATCCGAGATGATACCGCTACTCTATTTAAGCAAATTCAAGATGCGCCACTAGTTTTTATTGCAGCACCTATTTTCTTCTATCATCTCCCTGGTCAATTCAAAAGCTTTATTGATCGGGCACAATGTCTGTGGGCTAAACGCGAAAAATTAATCAAGCAAGACAAGTACACACCAAACCCTAAGCCAAAACCAGCAGTTGCCGGACTTGTTGCAGCTAGAACGCGTGGAGATAAACTTTTTGAGGGCAGTATTCTTTCATTACAATACTTCCTTGATTTATTTGATGTAAAGTTACTTGAAACCTGTCAAATGTATGGTTATGACGCGCCAGATGAACTAGCAGCCGATGGTGTGGCTTGCTCAAGACTTTTTGAGCTTGGCACTAGGGCTCAAGCCATGGTGGTGGAAAATCAAGGCCGCCAAGGTTAATTTTGGCAAACCTGTTTTATAAAAATACCTTGGTGTAACAATCAGTTAATATTTAATTTAAAATATATAAGTAAAATTATGTTAAGTAAAATAGCCACGCTACATGAATATTTGCGTGGCTATTTTTTTAGCGAAAAGCGTTGCCTTACTTGCCACATACCCTTTATCCCACACAACAAAAATATTTATCTATGTCCTAGATGTGCAACGCATATCAAACTCAAAACGACACCTAGTTGCAAATTATGCGGCCAATATATTCCTTCAGCTACTCATCTTTGTATTGAGTGCGCTAATAATACTCCACCTTGGGATCAATTCGTCTTTTATGGTATTTACGAAGATTTGCTCAAAGCTATAATACTAAAATATAAATTCTCTGCTGATTTGTCACTCCTACCACTGCTCAGTCAATATTTATACAATGCCTGTCTAGACCTTCCTGCATATGACATAATTTTACCCATGCCGCGTCATGACAAACGCCTTAAAGATGAGGGATTTAATCATATAGTTGAACTTTGTCGACCGCTTGCAAATATGCTACAAATTCCCTTAATGCAAGAAGCATTACAACGCTCGCGTTATACACCACCTCAAAGTACACTCCCAGCTAATAAAAGAAAAAATAACCCTTCAAAAAGCTTTATTGCAAAAAATGTTGCAAATAAAAATATTCTATTAATTGATGACATTATAACAACTGGCTCTACCTTGCGCCATGCCAGCACCACCTTAAAAAGTGCTGGAGCAAAAAATATTTATATTGCTGTAATTGCAAGAGTTATGCGCTAGATATGTTAAGCCATAAAGTTACGGCCAAGACTTAAAAAATTAAAAACTCTGTACAAAGTGAATATATGAATTTATATTATCAATAATAAATTTACACGAGGTACATATGAAAAATATTTTAGATGCTGTAAAAGGCGGTAGCTTTGGTGATATTGGCAATACAATAAATTCTGCCCTTGGTGGCAATGCAGCAGCAAGTGTAAAAAATGCTGCAAGTAGTATGGGAGGTGTTGGAGGATTACTTGGATCTGCTGCTGTTGGTGGACTTGTGGGAGCACTTTTTTCTGGTAAGAAGGTTAAAAAGTTAGCTAAAGGGGCACTAGTAGTGGGTGGAACGGCTGCTGCCGGTGCTCTTGCATGGAATTTTTATCAAAAGTGGGCCAATAACAATGCTCCTAGTGGACAAAGCGCGCAACCTACTCAGCCAAGTATGCCGCCACAACAAGCAGGACAGCCACAACAGGCTCAAGCACTGCCTCAAGCAGAAAATACTGCTCTTATATTACTAGAAGCCATGGTTTTTGCGGCACGGGCCGATGGGCATATTGATGATGAAGAAAGACAAAATATCCATAATGCAGCAGAAGCCCTATTTCCTGGGCAAAGAATTGTAGACTTACTTGACGGTTTACTTAACAAGCCCATTGACCCCACAGCACTTGCTGCAAAAATTGATAATCGCGAAGAAGCCCACGATCTATATCGTCTTTCATGCGCAGCCATTGATATTGACTCTTTTATGGAGCGTAGTTACCTTGATGGACTTGCTAAAGCCCTAAACCTTAATGATGTAGAAAAAAATACTTTGGAACAAGAGGCTGTGGCTGCTCGACAATCCATGAATGCATAGTTTATTATATAAAATAAAATAAAGCTGAAAAATGTTAATGCATTTTTCAGCTTTTATAGTATACGCTTGGGAGGGTTACCCCCCAGCTTTCGCTGATGGAGTATTTACGTTTTAACTGACTTAATTTATTGGAGTAGCTATGCATTCTAAGTCATTATTGTCAATAGCCAAAACCCATCTCAAAAGCTTCAACAACTATGACTGGCAACACATGCCCTTGTTCAATGAGCAAATACAAGAGCTACAAGATTTGGTGCAAAGCTGTTTTAATACTGGCATGGTTTTACAACAACAAGACCCACCAATTAGCTTTTTGCAGAATTTAGAAAAAATAAGCCTTTTGTTACAAAATACTAGTCATAAAAACATAATCTTTGACATTTTGAACCTGACTAATACCAAGCTTGCCCTTGATGGTGAAGTTATGGCCAAAGCCTGTCAAGAACAAGGACAAGCCTTTGTATGTTATAAAGGGTGTGCTGGCTGCTGTCATCATCTAGTTATGTGCGAAGCAAACGAGGCCTTGCTGATAGCTGCATACCTTGAAGCTCACACAATCATTAAAATGAAGTTCATTCAAAACTATGCCCTATGGGACGGTAAAACTGCAAACTTCCGTGCTTCGTATATGGCTTGGGCAAAAGAACTTTATAGCCATGGGCATGACAATAAAACCCATAGCTTGCATGACTATGTACAAGCTTGCCCCTTTTTAGATGAGCAAAATGCTTGTATTATTTATGCAGTACGACCATATGCTTGTCGTAGCACCATTTCGGTAAATCCGCTTTGTTGTAGCACATCAGACGGTTCTGCAGGACAACATACTATGCAATATAGCCTATATACAGGTCATCATTTGGTGCGTAAGGCTTTAATGAAGTTATGTAATAACAATCTTTTTTCTACCGAGCTTATAAGTATGCCTGAACTTGTGCATAGTATAATATGTGAAAAACAGTAAAAATTTAGCCTAAGCTAAAAAAACTGCTCTTTTACAGAATAAAATTGCCAAAAACTTGCATTACATGCTCTTGTTTCTGGCAATTTATTAGCTCATTTGAACTATAAAAATATTGTTATTTCAAGGAATAACAATGTTTTTCAATATTGATTTACTTATAGTATTTTAAGTTGACACCATTAATATCAACTTAAGTAAAGACACACTCGCTCTGGCACTTAACAGTGCAATAAAATTGCACTTATACCCTAAAGGACACGAGTACCTAGGCAGTGCTTGTCTGCTATCGCAGCCAACGATAGTAATTTCATCTGAAATTACTCAGACTGATGACAAACCCCCTTTCGGGCGTTTGTGCCGCCTAAGTCAGACAAGCTGCCTTGGCAGTAAGACACGAAAATCAGTCATTTAACGGGCAAGCAAAGCTCGCCCTATTCCTGATTTGTCGGTCGTGCTGACTTTGTCAGCACTCAGAGTAATTTCATCTGAAATTACTATAACAATATTAGCATTTGATAAGCCCCAAAAA
>CAYJDF010000072.1:0-11905 GCA_964368845.1 uncultured Desulfovibrionaceae bacterium | reverse complement strand
AAATCAGGAGGTAAACCACATATTTCAACCCACGCCCCCGCGTGGGGGGCGACGGGGATTATATTTAAGGCCGTAGACTTTAACGGATTTCAACCCACGCCCCCGCGTGGGGGGCGACGTAATATCAGTGGCTATGATGAGTTTCACAACGATTTCAACCCACGCCCCCGCGTGGGGGGCGACGGAGCATATAAGCTAATCAAGGGGAGGGCAAAATATTTCAACCCACGCCCCCGCGTGGGGGGCGACACTGCGCACCTCACCTGCGGCGCACCCACAAATGCGAATTTCAACCCACGCCCCCGCGTGGGGGGCGACCCGAAGCACATCACAGGGCGGTGTAAGCCAGTCTATTTCAACCCACGCCCCCGCGTGGGGGGCGACTCATATATTCTACTCCATTTACCACCTCCTTTCTTTATTTCAACCCACGCCCCCGCGTGGGGGGCGACTTGCGATACGTGCTTGGAAGATGGTTTTAGTATAATTTCAACCCACGCCCCCGCGTGGGGGGCGACACAAATTTTTGCTTGAGTTTATAACAGACCAAAGCATTTCAACCCACGCCCCCGCGTGGGGGGCGACACAACACGCAAGCCCAAGCCATCATAGCTGACGGTCATTTCAACCCACGCCCCCGCGTGGGGGGCGACGTTATAAAAATCATCTTTGCGTCAATTATCTCGGATTTCAACCCACGCCCCCGCGTGGGGGGCGACGTTATAACCTAAGATATATTTACTTCATAGACAAATTTCAACCCACGCCCCCGCGTGGGGGGCGACTGCTGGGCTCGTGCAATCGCCCGTACTTATTTGGATTTCAACCCACGCCCCCGCGTGGGGGGCGACATTTGAGGTTTAGCGAGACCGTGCCATACAACGAGATTTCAACCCACGCCCCCGCGTGGGGGGCGACACAAAAAGTAACGACAATAAAGATAAAGATAAAGAATTTCAACCCACGCCCCCGCGTGGGGGGCGACGGAGGTAAAAATGCAAGTAAACATTCCAAAAGTATTTCAACCCACGCCCCCGCGTGGGGGGCGACCTTCAAAAGGTGTCATTTTTGCCTCCTATTACTATTTCAACCCACGCCCCCGCGTGGGGGGCGACGCTAATAGGTCAAATTCAAAATCAACAGCTGACAGATTTCAACCCACGCCCCCGCGTGGGGGGCGACCGACACCGACTTTACAAAATATGGCCTATCAAAAATTTCAACCCACGCCCCCGCGTGGGGGGCGACTACCTTTATTTGGTGATTATTGACAGATTTTCGGATTTCAACCCACGCCCCCGCGTGGGGGGCGACCAAAAGCAAGTACCAACTAAGTTTGCGACATCGATTTCAACCCACGCCCCCGCGTGGGGGGCGACCGTGGCTGTGATGATGGCACTGCTTAAAATCGGGAATTTCAACCCACGCCCCCGCGTGGGGGGCGACGTATCCCGAACTACAGCTTATTATGCACATCCCATTTCAACCCACGCCCCCGCGTGGGGGGCGACCCGAATTGTCCGATGAGCTCAAAAGTTCATTGCGTATTTCAACCCACGCCCCCGCGTGGGGGGCGACTATGGGTTGTACGTTGAGATGAAACGGATTAGCGATTTCAACCCACGCCCCCGCGTGGGGGGCGACGTACGGTACCGACACACCGACAGGCATAGATGGAAATTTCAACCCACGCCCCCGCGTGGGGGGCGACTGCTTCCATTTATCCCAATCATTGCGCCTTTTGTATTTCAACCCACGCCCCCGCGTGGGGGGCGACTTTACACTTTAGGAGGGTAAAAATGGCTATAATATCATTTCAACCCACGCCCCCGCGTGGGGGGCGACGCCGTTGACGACTTGCAAAAATTCGTGACAGAGTTTATTTCAACCCACGCCCCCGCGTGGGGGGCGACTTTTACTAACTGCCTTACGTATGGTGACATTGAAATTTCAACCCACGCCCCCGCGTGGGGGGCGACTTGTATTGGCAGGTTAATAACTTTTTGTCTCGTATTTCAACCCACGCCCCCGCGTGGGGGGCGACTTGATATACTCGCTAAGCCCGGCAACATTTTCCGATTTCAACCCACGCCCCCGCGTGGGGGGCGACAAGCGCATCACTCACACTTGTCCGATATTGCTTTTATTTCAACCCACGCCCCCGCGTGGGGGGCGACTGCCCGTTAATATACCCAAGTTGCTCGCTAAAGGTATTTCAACCCACGCCCCCGCGTGGGGGGCGACGCGCTCCAAATACCCAGCCTCTGCCATTTTGTTTTATTTCAACCCACGCCCCCGCGTGGGGGGCGACCCGGGGAAAGCTGGGCGAACAAACATCACTATGTCATTTCAACCCACGCCCCCGCGTGGGGGGCGACGTAGTGTAAAAAATCACCGTCAAAAGCCAAGTTATATTTCAACCCACGCCCCCGCGTGGGGGGCGACTACGTTTCATTGTTTTTCTCCTATTCATGTTTTATTTCAACCCACGCCCCCGCGTGGGGGGCGACCAACGGCTTTAAGCAGCCTACACCTCTACCGGCCATTTCAACCCACGCCCCCGCGTGGGGGGCGACACGGATGCAAAAAATTCGTTATAAAGGACTTCTTGATTTCAACCCACGCCCCCGCGTGGGGGGCGACCCACCCGGCAAAAACAACAGTGCCGGCACAGGTGATTTCAACCCACGCCCCCGCGTGGGGGGCGACGAATGATGATAGTAAACACTTACGATTTAACTATATTTCAACCCACGCCCCCGCGTGGGGGGCGACCAGATGTCAAACTCAGTAAAGGAGGTGATAAAATATTTCAACCCACGCCCCCGCGTGGGGGGCGACGGTATGATTGTAAACCGGCCGAACGTGTACGATGTATTTCAACCCACGCCCCCGCGTGGGGGGCGACTTACAGACGATGCAATCGGCGCAAACACAGTGCCGATTTCAACCCACGCCCCCGCGTGGGGGGCGACAGCAAACATTCACGAAAAAAACCATAATTTATGCATTTTTTTATGAAATATTCGCAAAAATCAGAAAATGTGTTTCTTTTGTCTCTGTAATCTTCTTGCAAAGTACCCTTGTTTTCAAGAATTCCCGTGCGAACCCTCCGGGGATTCCTGTGTGCATTTGCTTCGCACACCTCAAATCATGAGCAAACCTTCAGGTTCATACCCCTCCTTTATTCCGAAATGTTCAATTTTTGTGTCATACTTTTTTCCGAGATAGTAAAACCGCAAACTGTCTTTATCTTCGTCTATTATTGCAAGCAGTTTCGCCTGCAGCATACGGCACTGTGCACTGTCTAATAAACATTCAAACACAGAATTCTGCACTCTCTGTCCATGATTTACACATTGCTTTGCAATTTGTCTAAGACGTTTGCGTCCGGCGGCGTCTTCTGTATTGACGTCATAGGTGATAAGTACCAGCATTGTTTGTCCTCATTTCCATAAAAAAGGTGGATAGGCATCCATATCACCCCTTAAGTAACGTGACAAGAGCAAGGCCTGCATATGCACAAGCAAACCCCATGGGATTTTTTCCTCCAAAAAGGGATGTGTAATCGTCTCCTGCTTTCTTTTTTGCCAATGCTTAAAAAACACTCGCCTTCCTTCATCACTTAATAATACTGCTCCATTTTCTCTTGTTTGGAAAAATTCCGGCCTCATCACTCGGTTGTTAATCAGCGTTATTACAAAACGGTCTGCCATGCAGGGCCTTAGCTCTTCCATCAAATCAAGCGCAAGAGAGGTGCGCCCCGGCCTATCTCTGTGCAAAAAACCAACATAGGAATCAAGCCCGACACCCTCTAAAGCCGAGGCACAGTCATTTGCTAAAATGCTGTAGGCGAAAGAAAGCAGGGCGTTGACTCTGTCCAAAGGAGGTCTGCGGTTTCTTGTTTGAAAAATAAAGTCCTCCTTATTTGTCAAAAGTAAATCATCGAACACCGAAAAATAGGCTGTTGCCGCAGCGCCTTCAAACCCTCTCAGTGATTCCATATCCATGGCAGTGAATACATTGTCTTGTAAGCCTTTTAATGTTTGGCACACAGCGAACAGTTTTTCTACATCCACACGCTCGGGATGGTCACGACGCGTCCGTTCCAAAACATGACGAGCATTATAGACTTTTCCGAAAACCGACCACTTTGCCAAACGGCAACTTTGAGGTGGGTCATCCGCCACACGATACTGCATACGTCGAAGCAAGACATTCCCTTGGCTTTTTCCGTTGCATCGTGAAAGGAACTTGCCGCGTGGGGTGAAAAAACTGAGGGAAACACCCCGTTCATTGCATGCACCCATCAAAGCAGGAGACGCCCCTGCATAGGTGAATGATAAAATATTGGACAAAGCGTGTAATGGGAATCGTCCAAGCTCCTGCTTCTCTTGGAGTACAACCACATTTTCTCCGTCTAATGAGAGGTAGGCCTCTTCTGTGGTGACAAATAGGGTGTTCAGTAGCTGTCGCATTCGGCTTCCTCCATTTTCTCGTGGAGATACTTCATGGCTGATTTGCGTTTCATCAGCGTCGGAACACAAAGTTCTTTTAAGGAGCAGGCATTGCAAGATTTTGACGGTTTTACTTTTGGGGTGTGCCCACGCCGATACAATTCATGCATCTCGTTAAGCTTGCTCTGCACCTGCCCGCGCAGCTCGTCTGTGAATTCAACCGAAACTCGGTGACGTATTTCACCGTAATACAGAGCCCCCGCAGGAATAGAACAACACAGCATCTCCTCAAGACACATGGCCTGTGCACAAAGCTGGGCTTCGTCCCCGGCTGTTCGGTTTGGTTTGCCACGCTTATACTCTACAATAAGGGGATGCCATTTGCCTTCGACACCGTTTAAGGTAACTCCGTCCTCCCGGCGCCGAAACTCCACCACATCACACTCACCCGACACCCCAAGCCGTGCGGAAAAAACAGACATCCCCCGTGTGATGCGTAAATCACCTCTGTTTTCGGTTTGGGCTTTGTCGTGCGCCTTTTCGTGCATGAGGCTGCCGTCTACCGTTCTAAAGTTTTCTTTCCACTGCTTTTCAATGTGAATAAGTGCCCATTGGCGCTTGCAAAAAACAAAATGTTGCAAACCCGAAAGCAGTAAAAATTCTTCCTCTACATAATGCTTCATGTCATGCGCCTACAGGTTACACCGTTTGGCATATCACCAACAGTCACATGATAATCGCTGTAACTTCGTGGCAAAACCACATCTTCTTTGCGGTTTACCTGCACCGATTCAAACAATTTGTGCGCAGGCGCATTGCCCAGCTCGCTATCATGCCGAAAGACAATCAGCTCCCGAACCGACATCTTCCCCCGTGCGGCGGAGTGGTCGTGCTCAAACATGTTGAGCAGCGCTTCCCATAGAAGGCTTAAATCGTCTTCGGAAAACCCTGTTGTCTTTCGTGCTAAATTGGCAGAAACATAACCTTCGCAACGATATAGACCATAGGGAACAATATATTTGCGCCCCATTTCATTGCTTTTCTTTTCGGCATCCTTTTCGGTGGTGATGGCAACACGTGTAATCGTCACCTCCTGCGGCACAACAGGGTCAACCGATTTTGAAAAGCTAAGTTGCACAGGCCCTCGCACCTGGCCACAGTTCAATGCACCTTTTACAAAAGTGGTCATTACTGCGCCGAAAGTACGCACATCAAAAAAGTTCTGACACATAAAATCACGCAATTTTCTATCCAAATCAGGGTCCTTCTTTTTGGCGGCTTTTAGTTCTTTTTCATCGGTCTTTACGCCAAGTGCTTCACAGGCTCGCTCATCTGAACTATTAAGTGGAACACCTTCTTTGATATAAATACCAAACCCCGCCTCATTCTCTTTTACCGTTTCCACATAATTTCGGATTTTACGCTTAAGGCAAACGTCTGTGACAAGGCCGTGCCCGCTTTCCGGGTCGATGCGTGGCATATTGCCTGAATCCGGGTCGCCGTTTGGGTTTCCGTTTTCCACGTCAAAAAGAACCACAAATTCATACCGATTTCCGATAACAGCCATGTTACTTTTCCTCCTTTTTTGTATAGCGATGCTGTGTTTGGTGATAATACCCTAACTGAAACGCCCCCTGCTCGGGAAGAGCAAGACGTTGTGGATAACTTTCACAAAGTACACTGAGCAAGCTTTGCAGTTGTTTGTCCCAGTGAATTTTTTTGCCATCGTCGAGCTTGCGCAAATGCTTTTGAGAAAGGTTGATAAGCACGGGAAAAATAACCGCCGGTGTTGCTGAAGCTGAATTGAAATATTTGTCTTTAATCGTGGTGTTAATATCTCCGCTTGCGTCTTTTTGAATGGCCTCCAAAACAGAAAAAATCCGTCCGAGTGTGTAGGGGATGTTGGTGCTGTTTTCATTAAGTGACACAGTCAATTCCTCCTTTGGAAAAAGCGGATGTGGATTTTGTAAATAATAAGCCTTTAAGATAGCCGCCCGTTTCCAGTTGATGGTCTTTTCGGCTCGAATGCGAAGCGTAAGTCCGCTTAGCAGGGTGGCCGGATAGCGATACCCTTCTAAGATGGAGCGCAAGAGCGAGCCGGCAAGTTGAGGCTGTGGGGATTTGTCTTTTGCATTTTGATTTACTGTTTCCTGCAAGAGATGCCAAAGCGGCAAAGAGGTATATTTTTCAAAAGAAGGCCGAACAATCTCAAGCCGCTCTTTGTGCGCAGTTATATTTGAAAGAAAGGCTCCAAACTGATTGTGTAAAAAGAAGCGAACACTGATGCGTGCGGCATTTGGGGAAAGCCCTAAAATATAAAACTCCGTGTCCGGCTGTAAGGTGATATTTTCCCACTGTGCCGCCCTGCCACAGCACAACAAGGAAACCGCCCCTTGCAAAACAGGCTCGATGTCTTGGGAAGCGTTGCCCAGCATACACATCATGCCCACCTCTTGATAGGCGTTTTCTCCGTTTTCTGCCCAGCACACAAGGGTGGTATCTCCCAATGTGTGCACATTTTCACGCTGAGCCAGCAGATGATTTAAAGCCGTGGTGTAGGCGAAAGCGGCGTGAGCACCAACGGGGGAATTGAGGTTTTGCTCGCGTGAGAAGGATTCAAATGCAGGTGCATTGAACCCAACCAAGGTGCCACCCATCGAAAGCCCCCCGGCAATGCCTTTAATCTTGGAATGAGTTTTGGGGATAGATGCCATTTCCCCCGTGACAAGACATTGCATTTCCGCTTCGTCTTGCGCCTCGCTCTGAGAATATCTTTCCCATGCGGCACAAATTTCCACATCGTTTAGAGTACACTCGCCTTCGACATAGAACAAAAAATTTCCATTTCCCACAATTTCATCCCATTTTTCTTGCAAAAAAGGATGTGTAAGCGTCTCTTCGGGATTCCATGTATCGAAAAAGGCCGTGACAGCTTTTGCCGCCGTGCTGTTTGCATCGGCCAAAACCTCTTTGTGCAAACTTTGCGCCTTGGCAAAGTAATCTTTATCTATGCAAACTTGCCCGCTGTCACTTGCATTCAGCCCCAAAAAATACCGTGCACTGTCACATAAAAAGTACGAAGGTGGACCTTTCCCGGAGCGTACACTGTGCAGTGGCACTTTCATGCTTCTTGGTAAAAACACAAGTTTTTTGCCGCGCGCTTGTTCTGTCTTTAGATACAAAACAGAAATCAGCTCGCCGTTTTGCCCGATGTTGAGACCAAAGCTCACTCGCTCAATACTCCAGCCACGTGTGGGGAAGGTGCCGTCTTTTTTAGAGAGGGTTTCATAATGCTTTGTTAGCGCCTGCAAAATCATTGCACCACCTCCTTGCTGTGTGGCGGCGGCACATGAAGCACCCCGTCTTCAAGCTTGGCACGAAAGAAAAGCGGGCGAATGTCCTCGGGGTTTGAATAATCCATATCGTAGAGCATGTAGCCAAGTTCTCGTGTTTCCCCGATGGAGGGAATGCTCTGGCTGGGCCATGCACGAAACTGTGCCGGAAATTCGCGTGTGCCAAAACACGGCCGGTGATAGCACTGTCCCTTTTCAAGGCGCCTGCACATGATGTCTTGGAATTTTCCGGGATTGTCGCTTTTGACCGCTTTTTCTGTCATTTCAAAATGCGCCTCAATGACATAGTGCACATCTTGTAGCACAAGTGCGGCTCGCTGTTGAATGTCTTCTCCTGTATGAATCCCAAGGTTTGTTTTTTTGCCCAACATAGCCGCCTTTAGGTCTGATGCAAGCACTTTGCTCTTTAGCTCGTTTCGGCGAATGTTTGTCATACGAATGGGGGAGAGCACGTGAATCTTGTCCACAACCCAGCGCAGACCCGGATGCCAAAAAATCGCATCCAACAGCCCACGTGCGGCCGAGGGGGTCATCACTTCATAACTCACACGCTCCACCTTTAACTCCGGCCTTGAAAAACATCCGTATTCGCCAAAAACCTCCACCTTTACAGCCAATTCTCACCACTCCTTTCAAATGAAAATACCCGCACCACTTTCCACGTCCAAAGCAAGTCCCGTGTTTTCATGGTATAAAGAAATATCAAGCAAAACAGCATTTTCACCGTCCAGCATGTGCACGGCTCCTGCATTGTAAAGTGCGTGCATGTGACTTGGATATACGCTGACCGAAAACTGTGCCAGCTTGCGGTAAAGAAAACGGCTTGTTTCACCCTTTTGTAGCTTTTGTATAAGCTCTTCTCCCTCTTCGAGGGGGATGTAGACGGTTTGTGCGGCAGAATCAATCAAGCGAAACCGTGTGCTTACCTCCCTAAAAGGGAACATTTTTCCGCCGATTCCCTTTTCAAAGGCTCTTAAAATTCCGTCACGGTCTTGTGCTTCCACGCCGCAAAGGCTTCTGCGAAAAGTAAAGTAGTCACGCACAGCGCTTGGTGAGTCAAACTGTGGATATTTGCGCACAATTTCTCGCAAGGCATCTACATTTTGAGAAATCATAGGCAGGGTTTTATCCTCGGCACGAAACAAATACACATAACTTTTTTCGGCATCCGCCCTGCCTTCCCTGTTGCAACGCCCGCCTGCCTGCAAAAGAGAGTCTAATCCTGCCTCTTCTCGATACACCAGTGGAAAATCCAAATCCACACCTGCTTCAATAAGGCTTGTGGACACAACCCGACAAGGCAATCCTTTGGATAAACGCTGACGTATTTCACTTAAAATTCGCTTACGATGCGTAGGATATAACAGGGTGGATAGGCAATAGCTCCCTTCTTTTGGGAGCTCCTCAAAAAGAAGTTGTGCTCTTTTCCTTCTGTTTACAACACAAAGAACACTTTTTGCGGCGGCTATCTCACTTCCGATTTCTTCCCAGTCCTTTTTTCCTGCGTCTTGTATAGTTGTGCGACGCAAAGCAACATACAGTTTTTTTGGCTCACCTGCGATTTCACAAGAAGGAATACCTTCTTGCAAAAAGAGGGGTTCCAGCTCCGGCTGTGTTGCCGTGCAAAGCACCGCAGTACAACGGTAGTGCTTGATAAGCTGGGCAATGGCGGCCACACAGGGACGTAAATATGGAATTGGCAAAGTTTGCGCCTCGTCAAACACGAGCACAGAGTTTGTGATATTGTGTAATTTTCTACATTGCGATGACCTGTTTGAAAATAACGACTCAAAAAACTGAACAGCCGTCGTCACAATAATGGGTGCATCCCAATTTTCGCTCGCAAGAAGTTTGCGATATTGTTTTTCGTCAATAGCCTCAGCATCGTAGCAAGCACTGCTATGATGCGCTAAAACTTGTTCTTCTCCCAAAACACGGCTGAAAACATCGGCTGTTTGGTCAATAATGGAAGTATAGGGTATGACATAGATAATACGTTCCATTTTGTGCTTTACCGCGTGGGTCAGCGCAAACTGTAGGGAAGATAAAGTTTTCCCACCACCGGTGGGCACGGTTAAAGTGAAAAGCCCCGTTTCTTTTTTTGCCGCCATTTCACAGTCTTCACGTATTTGGCTGCGAATGCGGTTGAGCTGTGTATCCTTCGGTTTCCATTCGTTAAAGTATTCATTGAGTTTTTTGTGCAGCGTGGCAATGATTTGATAACCTAAAGGTGCTCTTGCGCCTTGCATAAAGGCTTCCGTGTCCAAATAATCTGCGTCCACAAGACAAGAAAACAGCATTCGTGTATAAAAAGCGCACGTAAAAGCATCCCCTTTTCGAAAAAAAGAGGGAGGGTCTGCAAGCGGCAAAGAAATTTCTTCTTGCCACGCACTATAGTCGTCCACTTCTTTTTGCAGACGCCCCAGCAAGGTGGACTCCTCCGCCGTGTCCGCAAGACAACCCCCATCCGGAATTCCCCCATGATGCCCTGCTACCGAAAAGGCCACCGGGATGGTAGTGGCGCTCATGCCGACCACTTTCGCGCCCGCTGTTGCATGGTCGTGCGCCGGCACATTAAGCGGGTCACGAATTCGCTTTTGAAAATGCTGTGAATACTTGCCAATATCATGCAATGTTCCTGCCAACAAGGCGTCTTTGTCGCCGGAAAACCCCTTTGCGAAACACGACGCTAAACGAGCAGTTTCTGTGAGATGCTCTGAAAGAGGTTGCTCAAAACCATCTTCACGTCGATGTGCAATCCAGTTCAAGTCACATCACATCCTTTTTCAGAAGAGCAACAATGCTCAGTTTTTTAGTATTCTCAAGTTTAGCATAAACACAAAATAAATTCAACGAATTTCTATGTTTTTGGTGAACATTTCCTTGAATTACCAAGCGGCATTTTGCCTTTGGTATCTCACATTACCTCGTTTTAGAAATTTTTATTGCAGTATATCATGCGAATTTTTCGAGGAACAGCTTAAATCGCTTCATTGATAAAATCATTGTTCACTACAGGGAGGAGCGCTTTGGCGAGACGGTGCAAAAGGTTGAGTTTTTCTACAAGATGATTGGCAAGGTCGAACTTTCCGAAATGGATAGCGAAGAAAAGGAACGGTATCTTGGATGTTTTGGTAGAGAAAAAGTGAGTAGACATAAAAATGAGCACTCACAAAAGGCTATGCCCCTTATGAGTGCTCATTATGGTGCGCGCGAAGGGACATATATTTGCTCTCGCAAATCTATCGCATTCGGACGCATTCGGACTTGCGTCCTTCATGCCTTTTGCCTAAAAACATGCCACCGACATATTTTCTTTGCGGCAAAACCCTCTTAGGGTTTAAGGCCCTTCTAAAACAAAAAAATAAGTTCGAGACAGAAAACCGTCTCGAACTTATTTTGGTGCGATTGGCGATATAGAACTTGACAAAAAACCCAGCAACAATGCGGTTTTATAGACAGTCACAAGCGGTATTTACCCCAAATAGCCAACGAAAAACAACTACCCACAAAACCATCAAGGGCGTTTCATGTAAAGTGAAGCGTCTTGTTTCAACTCGTGTAGACACTGCCTTGGGAAAGGTCGTTTTTTGTGGCGCAATGTGACCTTTTTCTGCGAATGGGAAAGGCCTCTTTTTTAGTCAATTCGCATGTTTTCTTTACGCACGCATTATGCTACAATATACAATGTATGGTTATGCTTCTGCACATACAATCCACAAAAGGGGATTTTTTAATGAAAATCAAAAGATTTGCGGCCCTGTTTTTAACACTTGCGATACTGCTTGGCATATCGCCGTTAAGCGTCTTTGCCAGCGGTGGCGATGATGACGGCGATTCGCCCCAAATATCGCTCATCTCCGCATTCGTTGAGCCTGATGTGATAGAAATCGCAATAGGCGACGAGCGCACCGAGGCGGAAATAAAAGACGGCTTTCCCGATGCTGTGTCCGCCACCGTAAACGGCACGGCAGGCCAGAGCGTGCCCGTGACCGAGTGGAGCTTGGTGTACGCAAGCACAGCGGACGGTGCTTTCTCTGCCTCTGCGCAGGGCGAGTTTTACTACGAGCCGACACTTGCAGGGGGCTACACGCT
>CAYJDF010000071.1:0-12194 GCA_964368845.1 uncultured Desulfovibrionaceae bacterium | reverse complement strand
AGTAATTTCATCTGAAATTACTATAACAATATTAGCATTTGATAAGCCCCAAAAAAAACCATCCTTACAACAAAAGCCGTAAGGATGGTTATTTTAATTGTATATATTTTTATTAGCCTTGCAAGAGCCTGCGTAGCTCAAGTAAGGTATCTTCAGCATGATCAGTGGGGACTTGGCAAGTGCCAGCATTTTTATGCCCACCGCCACCATAGGTTAGCATAATCTCACCAATATTTACATTGGAAGAACGGTTTAGAATAGATTTACCCACAGCAAAAACCACATTTTTACGTTGCAAGCCCCACATAATATGAGAAGAAATATTACACTGTGGGAACAGTGCATAAAGTGTAAATCTATTGGTAGCCCAAATTGGGTCTACATCGCGCAAGTCAAGCTCAATTAAGTTGCCATGAATTTTAGAACATTGCTTTAATTGCTCTTTGGCTTTTTCTTCATGTTCAAAATAAAGCTTCACACGCTCTTGCACATCAGCATCTTCTACAATTTCATCAACACCCATGCCTGAACCACAAAGCTCAATCATCTTCATCATTAGTTCATAGTTACTGATGGTAAAATTACGAAAACGCCCAAGCCCTGTACGTGGGTCCATCAAATAACTAAGCAAAACCCATCTGTTAGGATGTAAAACTTCTTCAATGGAAAAATCTGCCGTGTCAGATTTGTCAACAGCAATCATCATGTCATCAGAAACATCGGGGAAACGTTCCTTACCACCAAAGTGTTCAAAAACAACGCGCGCCGCCGAAGGCGCTGCTGCATTCATAATATGATTTTGAGTACTTGAAGTGGAACGCAAAGTTTCAGAAAGGTGATG
Source organism: uncultured Desulfovibrionaceae bacterium (assembly GCA_964368845.1). Lineage (GTDB taxonomy): Bacteria > Desulfobacterota > Desulfovibrionia > Desulfovibrionales > Desulfovibrionaceae > CAYJAD01. Next base: position 11,353 of record CAYJDF010000071.1, on the reverse strand, counting down.
GTCAAAACACATATGCACATACGGACTGTACGGTAAATTTGTGGTAATATCACCCTTACCAAGTTCAATACGTCCATCTTGCACATCCTTTGGATGTACAAAAAGAATATCTCCTACAAGATTAATTTTCTTTAGCAGGACGGCACACACAAGACCATCAAAGTCACTTCGTGTCACCAATCTATACTGGGATGCCATAGTTGCCTCCAGTTAAAATTAATAAAAACGTGAAAATTATTAATTCATACTGCCTTTGGAATTAGTTTTTGTCAAGAATTTAAGTCAAAAGTAAAACATGAAAATACCATTATATATAATATTGATGCAATAATTTAAGTATATTACACAACATAAATTTCGGCTTATGCAATTGTCATTGGCTATATTTTCTTAACTTGGCAGTTTCATTAGTTTTTGCTAAAATGCTTTATGCAAATTTCAAAACAAGCAAACTATACCTACGATGCCATTATCCTTGGGGCTGGTGCATCTGGTCTTATGTGCGCATTAACAGCCGCAAACCGCAAGTTGCGTATAGCTATTATAGACCATAACTCTCATGCTGGACGTAAAATTAGCATCAGTGGTGGTGGAAAATGTAACTTCACCAATTTGAATATGGGAAGCACCCATTACATAGGTGAACAAAGCTTTGTTGAACCAGCCCTTGATGCTTTTACACCACAAAAAACGCTTGATTTGTTTAGAAAATATAATTTATCTTGGGAAGAGCGTGAACATGGGCAACTTTTTGGAACTCAAAGTGCCAAGCAATTTGTACGGGCTCTAGTACAAGATTGCCTTAAGCTTGGTTGCCATTTTTTTCTTGAGCACAAAATAGAAAATTTAAAAAAAGAAGAAAATATTTATTATATTAACTGCCATTCAGAGCAAAAAAAACTTCAATTGAAGGCTAAAAACCTTGTGTTGGCACTAGGTTCATCTGCTTGGTCAAACATTGGTGCTAGTGATACAGGACTTAAACTAGCGGATAGATTTGGTCACAGCTATAGCCCTTTTAGCTCGGCTCTTTGTGCTTTTCATATGCCAAAACACTGGAATTTAGCAGAGTTATCAGGTATTAGTCTTATAGCTAATATAAAAACCGCAAACTATAGTTGCACCGACCATTTACTTTTTACCCACAACGGCTTCAGTGGCCCTGCTGCCCTACAAGCTTCTGGACATTGGCAAAAAAATAACCCAATTTTTATAGATTTTTTACCTAACACTCCCCTCTCTGACCTGTTAGATGCAAGAGAATGCGCAAAACTTTTTTCCCGAACCTTAATCTGTAGACATATGCCCCAAAGACTTGCTGATAAACTCATTCCTCATGACTATGCAAGACGTAAAATAGCTGAGCTTTCGCGCAAAGCCCGCAATGAAATATGTAACAATATTCACTCTTACAGCACTATTCCGCAAAATATTGCAGATTTAAGTCGCGCAGAGGCTGCTAAGGGCGGTGTTAACACTACAGAGGTTGACCCTTGGAGTATGGCAAGCAAAAAAGAAAATAATCTTTATATCATCGGTGAATTATTAGATATAGCCGGCCAACTTGGGGGCTATAACTTACATTTTGCCTTTGCCAGTGGTTACTTGGCAGGCTTAAATATATAATTTTTTATAGTCAAATTTCATCAAAAAAATAATATACTTAAAACTTGAAACTCATTTTTTTAACCCAAAATTACTTCTTTACTTATTTGTTCTCTTGGCTTTTATCAGACTTTGTGCTAAAGTGAACAAGGTATTTAAGTCGATATAAGCGACATCACACAAAAACTAACTTATTTAAGGAGTTTATTATGTCTGCACTAGTTATAGGTCACATGAACCCAGATACAGATAGCATTATTTCTGCCATCGCCGTAGCTGATGTTTACAGCAAACGTGGTACAGAAGCTAAGCCTGTAGCTCAAGGAGCACCCACCCCAGAAACTGAGTTCGTTTTATCAAAGTTTGGCTTGAGCGCACCTGCCGTGGTGGACGACGTAGCTGGACAAAAACTTGTACTTGTTGACTTCTCTGACCTTGCTCAAGCTCCAAAAGGTATTGCTGATGCAGAAATTTTAGGCATAGTTGACCACCATAAACTAGGTGATGTAACTACCTCCAACCCTCTTGAAATCTGGACCTGGCCTGTAGGATGTACTGGCACAGTTATCAAATCTATGTATGATTTTTATGGCATTGAGCTACCAAAGAGTATTGCTGGTGGCTTACTTTGTGCTATCTTGTCTGACACTGTTATGTTTAAGTCCCCCACTTGCACCGATGCTGACAAGAAGGCTGTTGAAGCCCTTGCTAAAATTGCTGGCGTTGGTGACATCATGGCCCTTGGTATGGAAATGTTCAAAGTAAAATCTGCCGTTGATGGCGCTTCCATGAAGGACCTTGTTTTCCGCGATTACAAAGACTTTGACATGAGTGGTAAAAAAGTTGGTATTGGCCAATTAGAAGTGGTTGACCTAAGCCTACTTGATAAGGTTAAAGATGGCCTTTATGAAGAAATTGTACGCGTAAAGGGCGAAGGACGCCATAGCGTATTCTTGCTTCTTACCGACATTATGAAAGAAGGTTCAGAAATGCTAGTAGTATCTGACGATCCTTCTGTAGTAGAAAAGGCCTTTGGCGTAAAATGCGCTGATAAATCCGTTTGGCTTGATGGCGTTATGAGCCGCAAAAAACAAGTAGTGCCAAACTTTGAAAATGCCTTTAAATAAACTTTCTACTAAGTTTAAGTTGTAGACAAAAAACCTCGGGAGAAGCTCTTTCTTCCGAGGTTAATTTTTTAATTGGCACTAACTAAATTTTTTGTAGGGCTGGATTTACTTTGAGACTTGCTAGGTTTTTCAGTTTTAGCAGTTGATGTTGACTTTGACTTGGGTTGTGAATTGGCTTTAACTTTTGGTTTTGATGTTATTTTGGCCTTAGCCACCACCTTTGCCTTAGGTTGATTTTGAGACTTAGCAACACTGGCTGCAGGTTTTGTTTTAGCTTTAGATTTGGTTGCTACTTTTGACTTAGGTTTAGACTTTGCCTTAGCAACGACCTTTGACTTAGTCTTGTTTTTTGCTACGGTTTTTGTTTTGGATTTTTTAGTTTTGATTTTTGATTTTACTTTGGCCTGAACTTGTTGGTCTTGATATTCTGCCAACAACTCCTTGGCAGCGGCAATTTCTGAGTCTTTGATATTATCCACCACACGACGTGCACTTAAAAAACTATTGCTAAAATAAGAGGTAGATAAGTCACTAATGCGAACCTTAGTGCGTCTACGCGGGCTATGTACAAATTTACCATCGCCTACATAAATACCAGTATGATAACCACGTTTTTTATGATAAAAAGCAACTATATCTCCAACTTGCATATCATCTTGATTTTTAATCGCTTCACCAAGTTTTGACTGTTCACGAGCTGTTCTTGGCAGTTTAACCCCAGCATGGCTATAAACCCAGCGTACAAATCCAGAGCAATCAAAACCTTTGCCATCTATTCCACCAAATTTATATGGTGTTCCTATTGCACTTTCTGCAGTAGGCACAAGTATTGCTTTATGTTGTTCTTGAAAAAATTGTGCGGATTTATTTTGAATGGAGTATTCTTTTGGGGGTGGAGACTTAGCCGAGCATCCAATGGTCACCAATAATAAAGGAAAAATTAAAATTCTATAACAAAAAAATTTTATTGCTGCGTTCATATCTTTACAAGATACTTGATTTTTTATATTATGTCAAGGTTAATTTAATTTTTTTAGAAAAACTCTCACATTATTCTAATTTCATAAATTTTTGTCATATTGAATATTTCTAAATCATCCTTGATTTGATGCGAGAATTTTAAAAATATAATCTTGCCCTGAGCAAAAAATTATTAGATAATATATGGTAATATAAACTAACTTTATGGGTTATAAACATGTTTAGAGTTAGAGTACTGTAGAAAAACTTTAGAACTAGGTTTTATAAAATGGCTATAATTTTATCAGTTAATGGTAATATTGACTTAGAGTTACAAGAATTAGGTAATGAGGTCATTTCTATATCATTAAAAAAAACAGGTATATATTCTGCACTTGAGCTCTTAAGTCAATGTAGTAAACAGCCTGATTTTTTCATACAAAGAGAAGATTTAGCCCATAAAATTATTTTTCACGATATACATAAACTACCCTGCCGTAGTGCATTTTGGTCCATTGATACCCACCTTAATTATGTTTGGCAAATGCATTATGGTGCGCTATTTGATGTTTTCCTCACTCCACACAAAAGCTTCATTGAGCGATTAAACAAAGAATGGCTGCATCCAAATATGCATCGTCTAGCCCAAAACGGTCATGCACGTCCATTTATACCCCATAGCAAACGCCAGCATAAAATTAACTTTGTAGGTAGGCTAGAAGGTACTCGCCCTCAGCGAGAGCGCATAGCAGAATTTTTGCTTAAAAATTATGATGTAAAAATCATTAGTAATATATACTTTACCCCTATGATGGATCTATACGCCAACACTTGCATTATACCCAATGAGTCCATTGCCAATGAGGTAAATTTTCGTATTTTGGAAGGGGCTAGTTGTGGGTCATGTGTCATTAGCCCCAATGTTGGTCAAGACCAAGATATATTATTTGAACCGGGCAAAGAAATATTAATATATAACAATATGGATGAACTACAAGGCCATATTGAACATTGCCTTGCCGACCCAAGCTTTTGTGAGCAAATTGGATTTGCGGCTTGGCAAAGAGTACAACAAGAACATAGTAAGCAGCACAGAGCTATTCAATTATTAAAGGCCATAGATGGAGATGAGCAAACGCGTCAAAAAGATTATGATTTAATACAGTTAACTCTGTTTTTTTTGGATATTTATGATTGCTGGCCTATTAAGGTAGATACCAGCTTTAAAAATTATGTATTTAACTCTAAAGCGATTGAAATTTTTATCAAACTATTAAGTATAGATATGCAAGCAGATTTAAATGTTAACCAACAAGATCAAGCTACTAATATTTTGCATGAAGCAGATATATGCATTTTAAACCCAGATATAAAACTTGAGCACAAAAAAATGCTTAGCATAGCCTGCGGAGGATTTGCTTTAGAGCTTAATGACACGGCACGTAGTTTTTTTTATTTTCGTATACATGAAAAACTATGCCAAGAACTTGGCCCAACAACACTACCCCAAAGTACCATACCCATGGCCTTAAATTGGCTACATGCACTCAAACGTGAACAAAAACAGTGTATTATTGGCCCTGCTTTTGTGAGAGGTTGTTACCTAACAGCCATAGATTTTAGTACATTTTGTAGAATAACTGACCCATATGATCTTAGCTGGGCTGAAGGTTTAGCCTTACTCGATCACGCCTTGCACTCCTTTCCTATGCAAGAAAAGGAAGATATTAAGAGGATGTTAGATTAAAATTTTAAGTACCCAAGTAGTGATTCATCAAAAAAAGAACAATTCTATAAACTTTTTATGACAAAATCCCTATTCCATTTTGTTTTTTTTCCGTATATACTACGTGAAAGCAATGTAGTTAAACAAGCTACTAAACTACTCTTAACTCCAGAAGCTTGTTATATTTTAACATTTTAGGAGCTAACATGCGCAACGAACGCAAAAGATACCACATTGAAGGCACAGACTTTGACGCTGTCTACAATCGTAATGAATTTATGGTTCGCACAGAACTTAAAAAATATATTGAAAGTAATCCTGAACTGAATCTCAGTCCTAAGGATATTCAAGATGTTTACGCACTTACATTAAATGATTTTCCACCTCACTATGTACACAGGGGCACTATTGTACTCTTCCCCAATGTACGCAGAGCAGATATTTTGCATCAAATAAAAAGAAATTCTCTTTTTGTTTCTAATCGTCCAAAATCTTAATTATTATTTAGTACCTGAAATTCATTAAACCTATTGAGAGTGTAGTCCTCAATAGGTTTTTTGTGTTTTAGCAAAAAATTATTATTCGCCCCTGAGACGTAGGTAATATATTAATATAAAAAATTTTTTAATGTAGTGAGTATAATTAAAATTATTAACTTATTAACATGAATACAGCTTAGCGACAATTTACAAAAATTTAGAAATGTTTTTTAAGAGCTAAATTAATTGATAATTACGCTAACTCTAGACTTTTTCTTGACAATTTGATATGTAAATGTTCATGAAAAATTTATACATTACCAACCTCGAACGTAGTGATCTAATAGAATTCGAGGGAGAATTAGTGCATGCTTTGAAAAAAATACTCTCTTTTTCCAGTCACAGCCTATATTTTCCTACCGCTCACAATACACCAGATGAAATACAATGGATTTCAAGAGAGCGAACCTTATTAATTCCATTGTCGTTTGACAATAAAACTCTTGGCGTATTTATGGCTAGAGGAATTAAGGCGCGCGAAGTGCGTCGTCTTTTGCCAAGCTTACCTGTCTTAGCAACATTTTGCCTTGAGCATTTGCTTTGCATTAAACAAAGTCGTAGCGATGAATTGACTGGTCTTGCACGAATGAGTCGCTTGCTTTTGCGCATGGAACATGATGCCGAAATGGTGCGCACACCCATGGTTGCTAGTGCTGACAAAGAATATCAAAACCCTTCATATAAAGCCTGTATGGGGTTAATTGTTATTAAATGCCCTACCTTGCAAACCTTGGCTTCGGAATTTGGTTATATGATTATTAATAAAGCCATATCCGCATGGGGCAAAAGCATACAAGAAAATTTACCCAAACAAGTTCTTGCAGCACGTAGTGCAGAAAATGAATGCACCATTTTAGTGCCTGCTGCCACGCCCACAGCCTGTACTAAGCTTGCTCAAGAAATTCTTACGCGTGTCAACAAGTTACAATTAACACATGATCAAAGTAAACGTTTGATTAAAATACAAAGTGTTGCAGGTTTTGCCCTTTACCCTCAAGATATGGAAAATAAGCGTATGAGCTTACCCATGTCAGAGCAGGCTCATCATTTGCTATATAAGGCAAGACTTGCAGCAGACATAGCTTTTGAACGAAATATTTATCATCAAGCCAGCAGCAATATTATACACTATGCCAAAATAATTAATAATGGTGGGCTTATACGTGATATTTTACCACATGGGCAAATACTGACTAACCTAGGATCACACATGGGTGGTCAAGAAGGACAATGTTATTCTGTATGGGATAAGCATAATAATTGTAAAGGTGAGGTAGTTTTAACCGATGTTAAACCGACCCATGCCGTTGCTGAGGCCATGCTACATGACCCAGCCCACTCATGGCAACAAGGTGATAGTTTACAGCTAGAACATGCACATATTCAACAGCTTGACAATAAGCAAAAGCAAGAAAACATTAAAAGTGATACTACACAAAACAATGAACCATTACTTAGTCATAATGCTTTTTTAAATCGTTTAACAAGGGAGCGAGAATCAAAAGCAAGCTTCGCCATGGCTCTCTTACGTCTAAAACCCAAGAATGGGGAAATTTTTGGTCACGAACAAGAAAAATCTATGCAAACATTGTTTGAGCTTTGCACCAAGGCCCATACCAAACAGCATGATAACAAAATTAGCCCCCCTACCCTGTGCGGAAAATATGGGCAAACAAGCCTCATTTTATTCTATCCTACAAAAACTGCCAAAGATTTGCACGATTTTTACGTACATTTAGTCCAAAAAGCAGCAGAAAAAGGCCTACAAGTAGCCGTTGGTATTGCAGCGTATCCATACTTGCAATGTAGTAAGGGCGATATTGTAGAGTATTGTCACAAAGCTCTTGAATTAGCCCTACTATTACCCTCACCACAAGTAGGGATTATGGGTTCTTTAGCTCTTAATATTAGTGCAGACCAACACTATAGCCGCGGCAATATATTTGAAGCAGTAGAAGAATACAAACTAGCCCTATTGGACGATGCTAATAATGCCATGGCATGGAATTCATTGGGGGTTTGCATGGCTGCCCTTGCGCGCCACAGTGAAGCCAAACAATATTTTAAAGAAGCTCTTAAACTTTGGAAAAAACATCCACCCACTGAGCAAAATAATAACGAATATACATCCACACTTTATAACCTAGGCACTCTTTGTCAAAACCTTAAAGAATTACGTAGTGCTGCCCGCTATTTTCGTCAATGTATAAAAAACAATAATGAACATTATTTTGCTCACATACGATTAGGACAACTATCAGAAAGTTCGGGAAAATACCGTCAAGCACGTCAATATTTTAGTATTGCTGCAAGCTATGAAGATGTACATAAAGAATATGGTGGTATGGCCAGAAGACATCTAGCCCGTGTTGCTTTGCGCCAACGTAAAGATTCTGAAGCACGTGAGCTCATTCATGAAGCTATACTACGTAATCCTCAAGATGCCATTGCTCTATGCATGCTTGCTAAACTCTATTTAGACAGTGGCGAAGACCCAAGTATGTCTGAAATGCTCGCTCGCAAAAGTGTCGGGCTAAGGCCAGAATATACGCCGGCATGGCAAGTTTTAGCTTTAAGTTTGCGCGCCCTCGGACGAGAAGATGATGCCTTACATGTGGAACAAAGGGTAGTTGATTAAATAGTCGACACTGAAAAACTATACAACACGATGAAAATAAACTATTTTTTAGAAAAAATGCGCAAATAAAAATGCCAGAAATAAGGGCATGGGATGCACTTTTCTGGCATTTTTATGACGCTAAATTTTAGTTTTTCTGTGGCGACTAACAAAATTTTTGCGACAGCAAAAATTTTGCGCCACGTAAAATGAGCCGGAACTTGCTTCCGGCGTCCCCGAAGGGGCATTTGGAGTGGGCGTGCCTTTCTGAAAAATGCATGGAAATGCGTTTTTCAGCATCGACTAAATAATACTTAATCAACGCCCTGTACAACACAAACTATGAATGACATAGCCTGCTGGAAGTAAACTTAAGCCTACCTTTTATTAGCTACACTAAGCGGCAATCCCACTTCTTAATGGCTTGCCATAAGTATTTTTTTAACCCATTTAGCGAATGCGAACATCAAGCCCAGTTTCGCCATACTTTAAATAGCGTACAGAGGCTGGTGCTTTTTTCAAATCAATAACAATGCGTGTTCCTTTTTTTTGTTCGCCAATACGCACATTAGAAACAAATTCATTTTTGGGAACACCTGGGGCTTTTACCTTCCAATTTCCTTCAAAGTCTAAAACAATCCTCTCGGGTGAATTTAAGCGCAGATACGTGTAATCTGGAGTTTGTAAACTATCAATACGCACGGTTACTCCATCACCAATAGTAGCTATGGTAATTTTCTTTATCTCTTTAGTGGTGCTTTGACTTGACTTAGGGGACGTTGGTTTAGCTACTTCTTGCTTAGGTTGTTCTTGCTTAGACGCATGCTCAACGGGTTTTGTATCGCCACCAGCTTCTTTTTCTGGCGCCTTTTCTTCTGAGGCTAAAGTATTATTTTCTTCTAATAAGGCCTCTACATCGGGTGGAGAAAGAGCTGGATGTCTATATTCAGATTCTTGAGTTGTGGGTGATGGCGTAGCTGGAGCTAAAGGAGCATTACTTCCCCAAGACTTTGCTTCCTCAGCAGGAGGTGTTAGTGTAGCTTGTTCCATAGGTTCAGCTTTCTTTTCTTCATTTACGTCTTGATCCACAGTTTTTGCTTCTGTAGGTTTAGCTTCTGACGTACTAAGCACATCTGGACTTTCAGAGTTTTCTGGAGTAGAGCTTGGAATTGGGCTTTGCGTAGATGAAATTTGGGGCATGGGCGGAGTGGTATTATATTCATTATAAACTACTAAAACCATACCCAATAAAACAACTGCCACAATGGTAAGGGCCATATTCTTATTCATATATACTCCTAACTATGGATATTACTTAAATTATACAAAATTGCTTGAGCATTCTAACCTAAAATACGTCAGATGAAAAGTCTTAACCATACCTCATAAACAGTATATAAGAATTTTTTTTAGCAATATGTCCACTTTACCTGATAATTTGTTTACCTTCTACATTGAAAGTTTTTTAAAGTTATAACTTTGCATTAAAAAAAACAGAATTTTATGGCCATACAAATTTTACAAAAAATTATGAGTTATTTTTTTAATTGACACTTACCATAGAATTATTATTTATAAATAAATTTTAACATGGATTGTGTATGAATTTTTTTCTTATATTTACTAGTGTTATATTATTAGGTTGCTCCTATATAAGTTTAAGGCTTGTGTATAGAACCTCATTACAAGGATATAAACGCCTTGCAGCTTATGTTTTATGCTACTTGCCGCTTATTTATTTACCCACTCGATATGCTATACGCAATATGTCTAGTATAGGAGAAAGCATACCTAACTGGCTGGATGTACTGCTATTTACTTCACATGTTCTCATAGGCTCTTTATCTATTGTGGCTACTATAGTCTTTATTTCGGATGGTATTTTATTAATTAAAAGCATAATAAATCGTCTGACCACTAAGCAAAAAGAACCTGATTCACAACCTAAAGCATTAGATCTTAGCCGTCGTCAATTCTTGCAAAACTCTTTAAGTACCGGAATTGTATTAGCTAGTGGTGCATTTGTTGGCTATGGTTTAACCGAAGCTATGGGCATGCCAACCATAAAGCATATACCTGTACCCATAAAAAACTTACCACCATCACTACATGGATTTAAAATAGCACAGCTTACTGACTTACATATTAATAACCCCATACCCATAGATCGCCTTGAAAATATAGTCAGCGAAATTAACAAACTGAACCCAGATACTGTTGTAATTACAGGTGATTTATCTGATAGTCTACCTTGGCAAGTGCGGGCTGAGCTTGAGCCATTACGTCACCTTCAAGCTGTGCATGGAAAGTATTTTGTAAGCGGTAATCATGAATATTATACTGGCATAGAAGCTTGGCTTGAAGAGGTAGACCGCCTTGAATTAACAAATTTGCAAAATGAACATCGTGTCATTGAACAAGGTGGTAGCAGGTTGCTTATGTGCGGAGTACCAGACATTCAGGCCCCGCGCATGTCAAACCATGTCTCAAACCCAATTTTAGCTCAAAGCGGTAGTAAAGATGGAGATATAAAGGTTTTATTAGCCCATCAACCACAAAGTATTTATAAGGCAGTTAAGGTCAATTATGATCTACAAATTTCTGGACATACACATGGGGGACAAATAATCCCTTGGACCTTTGTCACTGACTACATTCAGCCATATTTTTATGGTCTTTATGAAGTGGAAGGTACGCAACTTTATGTAAGCCGTGGTGCTGGTTATTGGGGGCCACCTATGCGCATAGGTGCTCCAGCTGAAGTTGCTATTATAGAACT
>CAYJDF010000070.1:0-12355 GCA_964368845.1 uncultured Desulfovibrionaceae bacterium | reverse complement strand
TCGACAATCTTATCACCTGTCATCAGCGTAAGTGGGTATATTTATACAGCATAGGGATGACATGTAAAATCATAAAAATGAATGAAAATAATTATGATTGGGAACAGCGTGAGTTAGGAGCGATTGGGGAAACGTACACAGGTTTATCTGGAAAAACTAAAGAAGATTTTGGTCATGGTACAGCAGAGTTTATTACATATATGAACGTTTTCGCTAATCCTGTTGCAAATAAAAATTTAGTAGAGAGCGTGGAAATCGATAAGTCACAAAATGAAGTTAGATATGGTGATGTGCTTTTTACAACATCTTCAGAAACTCCAAATGAAGTAGGAATGTCATCAGTTTGGTTAGAGAATAAGCCAAATACTTACTTAAATAGCTTTTGCTTTGGTTATAGACCTAATATTGAAATAGACAATCATTATTTAGCCTATAACTTGAGAGCTGATAACTTTAGAAGTAGTATAACACTTTTGGCACAAGGTATTTCAAGATACAATATTTCAAAAACAAAAGCAATGGAGTTGAATATATCATTACCAAAATTAGGAGAACAAAACCAGATAGGTAACTTCTTCAAAACCCTCGACAACCTTATCACCTGTCATCAGCGTGAGCCACCAATAAGGAGGAGATAAGAGATGATTGAAATTGATGAAGATGAATTGTTTTATAGTTATTTTAAAAAGTGGATATATGTATATAAAGAAGGTGCCATTAGAGAGATAACGATGAAAAAATACATGATGACATTATCATGGATTGAAAAATTGGCACCAGAATTAAAGGTAAAAGATTTAACACGTATAACTTATCAGCAAATGTTGAATGAGTACGCATTAGTTCATGAACGACAAACCACTATGGATTTTCATCACCAGTTAAAAGGAGCAATATTAGACGCAGTTGATGATGGCTTAATCTTCAGAGATCCAACAAGAAAAGCAATTATTAAAGGGAAAAATCCTGGAATTAAAAAAGTGAAATATCTCAATCAGTTTGAACTACATACATTAATTTCAAAACTAAATGTTAGTAAGGATATTAGCTGGGAGTGGTTTATTCTTTTAGTGGCGAAGACAGGGATGCGATTTTCAGAGGCACTAGCATTAACCCCTAATGATTTTGATTTTACAAATCAAACGATATCGATCAGTAAAACATGGGATTATAAGGGAGAAGGTGGATTTCTTCCGACAAAGAATAAGTCATCTGTTAGAAAAATACAAATAGATTGGCAAACAGCAATACAATTTTCAGAGTTGGTAAAAAATAGACCAATAGAAGAACCTATATTTGTCACTGATAAAATATATAACTCAACAGTTAATTGTATATTAGAGAGATATTGTAAAAAAGCAAAGATTCCAGTAATCTCAATACATGGATTACGGCATACACATGCATCAGTTTTACTTTTTGCTGGAGTTTCGATAGCTAGTGTAGCAAGGAGACTAGGACATTCAAGTATAACAACAACACAAAAAACATATTTACATATTATACAGGAGCTTGAGAATAAAGATGTAGATTTAATGATGCGTTCATTATCAGGACTAAGGTAGGTATCAACAACACGCTGGTGAAAAAGTAGTCCATATAAGTCGAATACTTGTTTAATTTTCAAGCACTATGTATAATAGAAAATAATTAGAGAAGCAGATTGAAAAATCCAAATGAAATGAGGCATATAATGAAAATAGATAAGGGAAGTTTTATTAATGATTTTATTGATAAGAATTTGAGACAGTATACTATTCCTGTTTATCAAAGAGATTATGAATGGGCGGCGGAAGAGTGCGAGAAATTATTTGAAGATATCATACAGGCGTACAAATCAGACAGGTATCACTTCACTGGTTCGGTAGTGTACGAGCTTCTTAAAACAGAGAATAAAATTGATTACTATATTATTATCGATGGACAGCAGAGATTAACTACTATATATATATTGATCAAATCGTTAATTGATGTGGCAGAAACAGAACGAGAAAAAGAGGCACTAATTCAGCTTCTTTATAATAATGATAAATTTCAAAAATACAACATAGATGAAGCCAGTAAATTAAAGTTAAAACCAATAAAATCGGACAATCAGCAACTACTGCTTCTTATGGAAGGTAAAAAAGATAAGATGGATAAATCTTGTGGAATTTATCAAAACTACATAGTTTTCTGCAAACTTATTCAGAAAGCACTAGAGAGAGATCCAGATTTGAATATAGAAAAAATATACGATGGTATCCAGCACTTATCTTGTGCTATGATTAAACTTGAAGAGGAAGAAGTTGGAAAAGAGCAAGAGATATTTGAACGTATAAATTCTACAGGAAAGCCGCTTAGTTTAGCAGATAAAATTAGGAACTTTGTTCTTATGACAGAGGTAGACCAAGAACGGTTATACGAAGAGTATTGGCTTCAAATGGAAGAACTACTAACAAAAGAACATATGCCATCATTCTTCTATGATTACTTAAATATTAAGGTGGATGGATTTACACGTGAGAAAGATGCATATGACAGATTTAAAATAAATTACGAAGAATCAAAGTATACGAATGAAGAGATACTAAAAGAATTGTTGCATTATGCAAAACAATATAATATATTTCTGAATGGTGATAAATCAATAGGGGAAGAAGCCAATAAAGCATTAGAAGGACTGCGCAACTTGAAGCAATCTACAGTATATCTTTTTTTATTTAGTGTATTTGATGATTTTGAAGAGGGAATAATTGATACGTATATTTTAGGAAAAGTTTTGAATCTGCTTTTGAGTTACAGCATTAGAAGGCTCACTTGTGAAGTCGGATCCAATTCACTGCGAGGCCTGTATAAGACAATGTACCATAGAGTGTTTAATCGCGCTGAAAATCGAGATTATTACTACGATTCAATCGCTTCATTCTTACTTCAGTTAACTACTAAAGATGCAATGCCAAGTGATGAGTATTTCTCAATTGCATTAAGAGATAATAATTTATATCGTAAAAATGCATTATGTAAGTATCTACTTACAGAGATAGAGAATCAAGGAAAAGAGAAGGTTGTGATAGATACATTAAGCATAGAGCATATTATGCCACAAAATAAGAATCTTTCTAGAGGTTGGAGAATGATGTTAGGTGAGAATTGGCGTGTTATCCACGAGAAGTATCTTCATACAATAGGAAATTTAACATTGACAGGGTATAATAGCGAACTAGGCGATAAGCCGTTTGAGGATAAGAAAGAATTACTTCAACATCCAGAAACGCACACGCACATAACTATTTTGTATAAGGATGTACTAGATCAAAAAGAATGGACAGAGAGCACAATAACAAGAAGGGCAGAGGTTTTAACCCAAACAATTATGAACTTGTTTAAAATTCAATATCCAGAAAGGGAGGTAGACTTTAGTGACCCTCGGTTCAATGAATATAAAGTAACAGATCCTCAAAATGCAACATATAAGATTGTGAATTATTATGAATTATTCGGAGAAAGAGTGAACATAGATACATTTGCTGGAATGATAAGATCTGTTGCTGAAAAGCTATATGAAATGGATAATAGTGTCATTCATCATATGGCTAAAAATAATGAAGCTTTTCCAAATTGGCAAAATCATGTATTTTCATATGATGAAAATACAATAAGAAGGTGTGTAGCCCTAGAAAATTCGAGTGGAATATTTATCGCTACAGGTTTTTCGGCATATGATTGCATAGCATTTATTCGAGCCTTGATGAAAAAATATGATTTGGACATAGAAGAAGATTTCGTATATAGTGCACGACCAAGTAAGAGTGATGAATAGAAGAAAACTATTATTTAATATTATTACGAGGTGAAAATAGTATGGGTAATGTTAGTATTCTAAAGGGAATGCATTGGCATGTGAAACCAATTCATAGAAAAGCGCCGCACTAACTATTCAGAAAATCCAGAGTCATTTGAGAAGAACTTTACTACTTAAAGCTCTTCCTCAAACAACTGCTCCACGCTACAACCAAGATACTTAGCCAATTTTAAGGCAATTTCAACAGAAGGAGTTCGCTCGCCACGTTCAATTCGTCCAATACTTTTAGGATGAATGTTGATGGCGTAGGCGAGCTCCTCTTGATTTAGCTCTCGTTTGATCCGTTCTTCTTTTAAGTGAGAAATAATAGCCATGAAAATTCCCCTCCTTTTATCCGACAATCTTTCCGAAGATGGTTAGTGAGTCATGCTCCTTTACTGCAATAGGTACATACTTTTGATTCAAGGACACAAGCGCAATTCCATCATCGTCTTTTCTTAATACTTTACAATAGGCTTGGTTATCATATGAGAAGATACCAATGTCACCATCCGACAACAGATCTTGTTGTCTTACCCACACAATCTGCCCGTGTACAAAACGAGGCTCCATACTATCACCATTGATACGTACCCCGAAGTCTGCATCAGCAGGAACTTCATCTCCAACTTCAATTAATTCATAGTTATCGTCATTTAAGAATTCTCCAGTACCAGCAGATGCAGCAGTCGCATACAGTCTTATGGATCTACTTGTAAATGGAATCACCTCTGTCATTTCCTTCTTATAATTTCCCGTATCAATTAATAATTGCATATAGTTTTGTGCCAACTCTTTCCCTTCGTCATTTAGGAGCGAAAGCATTTGAAATGGATTTGTTCCAGTGAATGCTTCATAAATATCTTGAACTCCAATGATCTTACACGCAGCAATAAAGACGGGGATGCTTGGTTCATAAATATTAGTTTCCCACTTAGAAATGACGGTCTTCGTCACGTGGAAGCCTTCTTCGTTTAGAGCATTCATTAAATCTAATTGGGATAGTTTCTTTTTCTTTCTGTGTATTGAGAGTATTTCTCCTAACGTATTCATATACATCTCCTCCATTATCTTGATGAATGTTTTATAGTGCATTCTGGCAAATAGAATCCACTTGATTGCATCGTTAGTATATTATATCGCTATTATAGCTTACTGAATTAGAAAAATCAATAATAATCGACATAATAACGATAATGTAGCCGAAGTGTCCGTTGAAATCGATTTATTGACGTGTTATGATTGCCTTACGAGAAGAACTAAGTGAAAGTGCAATGTTAGAAAGAAATATCAATCATGAAAGAGTAGAAAGAAAGGCAGGTGAAAGGAATGAGTAGAGTGATTTTACATTCGGATATGAATGCTTGTTATGCTTCAATTGAACATTTGCATCGCCCAGAACTGGATGGTAAGCCTCTTGCAGTAGCGGGGAATCCTGAGAATCGACATGGAATTATATTGACGGCAGATTACATTGCGAAAAAATATGGAGTGAAAACTGGAATGGCCATTTTTCAGGCGAAACAACTTTGTCCTCATATTACCTTTGTACCACCGAGAATGGATCTTTACTTACGCTTTTCAAGAATGGCTCATGAAATCTATGGGGATTATACAGATTTGCAAGAGGCGTACGGTGTTGATGAAAGTTGGATTGATGTGACAGGCACTACGAAGCTAAAAGGAGATGGTGTAGCAATTGCGCAGGAAATTAGTAACCGCATGAAAGAAGAACTTGGAGTAACGGTGAGCATTGGAGTGTCATTTAACAAGATTTTTGCAAAGCTAGGTTCCGATTATAAAAAACCAGATGCAATTACCACCTTATTTGAAAATGAATTCCGTGAGAAAGCATGGAAGCTACCAGTGGAGGATTTACTGTATGTTGGAAGAAGTACGAAGCAGAAATTGAATAAAGTAGGAATTAACACGATAGGTGATTTGGCAAGGACGGAAGAGCCGATTCTTCATAGTTTGCTTGGGAAGATGGGATCAATATTGTGGGGATTTGCAAATGGTTATGATGATAGTCCTGTGAAGGGGGAAAACCAGAGCGCGCCAATAAAGTCTATTGGAAATAGCACTACTACAAAGCGTGATTTGTTAAACGATAAAGATGTAAGAATTGTGATCTATACATTAGCAGAAAGTGTGGCGAAGCGTTTAAGGGAAAATGGGTTTCGTTGTAAGACGGTAGAAATAAGTCTACGAGATTCTGACCTTTATTCATTCACAAGACAGTGCAAGGTAAGCAATGCAACTAATATCACTAGGGAGATTGCAGAAGCTGCTTATGAGCTGTACAAGAGTAATTACATCTGGAGAAAGCCGATTAGAAGTGTGGGAGTACGTGGATCGAATTTAGTAAATGAAACTTATTATGAGCAAATCAATTTATTTCAGGATCCTATGATTCGGGAAAAGCAGAAGAAGGTAGATCATGCAGTAGATGATATCCGAAGACGATTTGGTTTCTTCAGCATACAAAGAGGAATGATGTATCAGGATCAAGTGTTGTCCCATCTAAATGCAAGAGAAGATCACGTAGTTCATCCCCATGGATATTTTGGATAATAGAAGTGACTGGTAATGTAAGAATAAGAGGTGTGAGTAATGGAAAATAGAAAAGTATACGTAGATGTAATGGCAGAATTCTCAAAAGAGGGTGTACTGACTCCTAAGAGTTTTCGATGGGAGGATGGCTCTGTATATGAAATAGAGAAGATTCGAGATATGCGACGAGTCGCAAGTCTGAAAGCAGGTGGGGTAGGAATGCGCTATATCTGCATGGTATGTGGCAGAGAAAGTAGCTTGTATTATGAAGATAATAATCAATGGTTTATGGTTAGAGCATGAAAAAATTCTTAAAAAATATTACAATTATATTTTTCTGTTGCAATAAGGAGTCAGATGTCATATAATTAAAAAAGAACAAACGTTCGAGTGAAAATAAAGGAATTCGCTATTCTGAAAAGGATAGTGCGGAAATATATGCAACATAGTATACATTACAGAAATACAAGGGGGAGAGGAATTATTTGAATAATTACTTATCACGAGCAGAGATAGAGGATATCAGTGAAGGGCTGATTGAAACTTATTCCAAGGTAAAAGGTAATTCAGACATGGAATACGTAGATATCGTGGATTTAGCAGAAAAGATTCTGGGGTTAAAATTAGAATTTGTTTCATTTGCGGAAGAAGATCCGAATAAGGTTGGATTTTTGTCAGATGGAAAAGCGCCAATCTTGATTCACATGAATGGCAAACGAAGGTTAACTACATTTCCGAAAAAAACTGTTTTGATTTCTACATCACTTCAAGAAGAAAGTGAGAGAGGTCGTAGACGATTTACCATAGCCCATGAAGTGGCACATTACATTTTAAATAAATTGAATCCAACAATAGAAAAAGCTTGCTTTCATACAGAATATAGTGGAGTAAAGCAATATACGAAAGAAGAGTTGGTACGTTTATTTGCTTCTACTGAATGGCAGGCAGATGCACTAGCAGCATCTTTACTAATGCCAAAGTCAGTTATGAGAAGAGCACTAACAAAATTTACGAATAAGAAACCAATTAAGAGATATGGAGATGCAACGTTTAGTCAAGAAGATAAGGAGACACTTAGAAGATTAGCAAATGTTCTGGGTGTATCGGTAACCGCATTACTCATTCGCTTGAAGAATCTAAATATGATAGAGAATAGACCAATGAAAGACTATCTTATTAGAAGGTTAGAGTTAGAGGGAGGGAGTAGATGTTAGGTGTAGCAAAGCAATCAGTGGAGGAACGATTACTTCGCTCTAGAATAGAAGTAGAAGAGTTACGAGAGCGGGATTTGAAATGTCCCAATTGTGAGTTTCGACTACAAACTGTGTATTCGGATATTACAGGTCATTTGAGAATCAAGTGTAATAAATGCAAACAGATTCACGTACTTAATTTGGCCTACTTTAGAAGAATAAAGAAATACAAGGAAAGAAATTTATTTGATACAACTAAATATTGAAATTCTAATCGAGTAAGCGGAGATAGCTGCAAAAGCAGTTAAGCTACCAAGCACCGTACGAAGCTAAAGGTAATTAATATAGAAGAATATACTATATTAATGCCATGGTTTCTTATGGTGCTTTTTTCTATGCTCCATACTCGATTATTCACTCCATAAATAGCTTTGTACGAGCCAAGGTCTTTTCCCTTACACGGGAAAGGGCTTTTTTTGATTAAAGAATATTGGCAATGTGATAAGGCAAAATATCCATGATCTTCAAATTTTGAACAGAAAACAAAACATTCAAAATTAAAGGAGATCATGAGATGAATAAAGAGAATACAAAAGTAGAAGCAGTTACAGGTAATGATAGTATAGAGGCATTCAATGAAGAGTGTAAGGTTATAGATTTAAGAAAAGAATATGTAGGCTATTCAGGTAATGAAAACTGGGCCATTGTTTCAGAGTTATCAGAGGATAAGATTTTAGAAAAATATAGTGACCAAGTAGTACAATATATACCATTTGTCTTGTTGTCTGTAACACAAGGGAAAGCAATCTATGAGTATAAGAAAAATGACAAAAAACACGAAATGCGACAGTATAGGAAAGGCGTTTTCCAATCGCTAGAAGTATTGGATGCGTATGGAGTGCTAAGAGGTTCTGAAAAAGAAGGTGTAGAAGATACAATTGAGACCTTACTTGAAAGGGAAGAATTGTGGCTCGCAGTGCTAACTTTAAGTGAAAAACAAAAGCATAGAATTATAAAACATTTTTATGGAGGAAAATCAATAAGAGAAATCGCAAGGGAAGAGGAAGTTGCGGCCAAACAAGTAAAGAAATCAATTGATGAAGGAATAAAGAAACTAAAAGAATATCTAAATTAAGGGTAACAAAAGATACTCCACTGTAGATATAAGTATAGGAGTAATAAAAAAGAAGAGAAAGATGAGGATTGAAAATGGAAAATCAAAAAGTGAGACGAGTGAAAACTGGGGAAATTTATATGTGTGATTTAGGGAGTAAGCGTGGATCGGAGCAAACAGGAAAACGTCCAGTGTTAGTGATTCAATGTAATGACCTTAATAAGAATAGCCCGACAGTTATCGTTGCAGCAATTACAAGTTCTTTGAAAAAGCAGGACTTACCATCTCATGTGGTGCTAGGAAAGAAATATGGATTAAAGGAAACTTCGATGGTAATGCTAGAGCAATTAAATACAGTAGATATCAAAGAACGTTTGGGAGACTATGTGGGGAAGGTATCGGATCGAGCAACTTGGAGAAAGATTCAAAATGCACAGCAGTACATTCAAAAAGATACACGAGCAGGGAAAGAGAGAAAGTGTAGAGTTGTTGCATTATGCCCAACGTGTAAAGAAGAACTATTTATGGATAAGGCAACCATTCTAAAAAGATATGACTTCACAAGCCGAAGTAGACATGTGTGTGGAGTTTGCGAGAACGATTTGGGCTACAAATATTTGCTTCGAAAAAGAGAAAAGAATGGAAGAGGAAGAAGATAAGATGGGGAAGGAAAAAATAGAAAAAAGAGTTTATACAACGGATGAAATAGGAGCAATCCTAAACATTAGTAAATCTACAGTATATGGCTTACTTAAGAAGGGTGAGTTTAGTTATGTAAAAGTAGGAGATCAGTACCGAATCTCAAAAAAGAGTTTTGATCATTGGTTGGATCAGTGGGATAAGCAAGAAGATGAGAAAAGTCAAGGATGCGAATCAGAAAATCCCATCCTTTTACAATAAACCGTCTTAGGATAAACTGACTCCAAGGTAAAGGCCTTGGAGTTCATACATGGAGGAATTAAAATGTTCGCGAAGAAGATTGCAAAAATGAATCAGAACGTTGATAAAACTCGAAAGAAGTTAAGCAAATGCGAAAATGAGTCCGTCGTACCAGATGAAAAGTCGGTGAAGAGAAAAAGCAAAACATCGATACCGAAAAGGGAAACATTTGCAGAAAAAGAAACTGTAGATAAGAAGATTATAGCAAAAGAGGTGGTGATACAAGATGTAGAGGATTCAATAGAGGAACAGAGGTGGGAGCCGAAATTAAGTAAACAGGCACAAGCATTTGTTGATAAATACAATGAATTCGTAGCGATTCAAAAAGAGGAGGAAAAGGAATGGGAGAGTTACTCTACAAAGGAATTAGAAGTACTTCTAGATGTAACAGAAGAGGAGGCGTCTGTTTTAGTAAGATCGGGGTTATTTACAGTCTATCGTGTTGGAACGGAGTATCGGAGCAAGAAAAAAGATGTGAAAACATTTGAAAGAACAATACATACAGTCGTGAATTATAAGAAAAATAACACCATGTCTGTTATTGAAATGGGAAGGGTTCTGGGTTTGAGAAAAACCAATAGCTACGGAGTGGTTGCAAAGAACTTCTTCAAGACCACAGTGATATTTGGAAAGCTAAGAGTAGATATTGCAAGTTTCGAGGACTGGTATTCAAAGCAGTATCATTATAAGAAAGTAGATGGAGAAGAGCCTGGGAGCTTCTATGAGCCCACTGTGAACACAAGGGATATAGCAATGGATTTAGGTGTATCAAAGACCACAGTATTTGAAATTATATCAAAGAATAATTTACCTTACTTTATGGTTGATGGGGAGCGAAGAATCTACAAAAAAGGATATGATAGTTGGTATGCATCCCAAGAACGGTATTGTAGAGTGAAGAAAAAAAAGGAGGATTAAAATGAATTTTGAAGAGAGAATAGATACATTAAATAATGGAGGGGTAGAAGATAAAAGAAGTTATACGGTGAAGGAAGTTGAAGTTATATTAGGAACAAGAAGGCAAAACATATATAAATTGATTGAAGAGGGATATTTTGAAACGCTGAGAGTCGATGGAAGATATAGGATTATGAAGCGTAGCTTTGATCAGTGGTTAGAAGGAGGGAGGAATTAGTATATGGCATCTATTGTAAAAAGAAAAAATAAGTATTCTGTTGTCTATCTATATGAAGATGAAAATGGTAATAGTCATCAGAAATGGGAAAGTTTTGATAGTTACGCTGCAGCTAAGAAGAGAAAGATTCAAATAGAACATGAAAAAGATAACAATACATTTATCCCACCAAGTGCAACAACCGTAGAAGATTTACTGGAAGAATTTGTTGCGGTATATGGCGTGAATAAGTGGGCAATCTCCACATATGAAAGAAATAAAAGTGTGATGTACAATTATATTATACCAATGATAGGAGATATTAAGTTGGCTGATATTACACCTAGAATTATGGATCAGTTCTACCAGAGCTTACCCCAAGTAAAGGTGAAGACGGTTAATAACCGAAAAACAAAGAACCCATATGTATCAGCAAGCACAATTCGTTCTATTCATAAATTATTACGTACTGCATTTGGACAAGCAGAGAAGTGGGAAATGATTAGTAGGAATCCTGTAATACATGCGAACTTACCGAAACAAGAAAAGTCAGAGCGAAAAATATGGACGGCGGAAACGATGGTGAAGGCATTTGAATGTTGTGAAAGTGAGATTCTAGCATTAGCAATGAATCTAGCCTTCTCTTGCTCATTGAGGGTTGGAGAAATGCTTGGTTTGACATGGGATTGTGTAGAGGTATCAGAAGAGAGTATCCGAAATAATCGGGCATACATTTATATAGATAAAGAGCTCCAGCGAGTGAATCGAGATAGTATGGAACGATTAAATAGTAAGGACATTAAGAAGGTCTTTCCGAGGATCTTATCAAATGGGTGTACAAAACTTGTTTTGAAGACTCCTAAAACAGCTACTAGTGTGCGAAAGATTTTCTTACCAGCTACTGTGGCACGTATGTTGATAAAGCGGAAAAATGATATAGATGAGCTGATAAGGGTTTTTGGAACAGAATACATGGATAACAATCTTGTGTTTTGCCATGAGTCTGGCAGACCAATGGAGTCACAGTGTATCAATCGGGAGTTGAAAAAACTTATCAAAGAAAATGATTTACCGAAAATCGTATTCCATAGCTTTCGTCATGCTAGTATCACGTATAAGTTGAAATGGAATGGCGGCGATATTAAATCCGTGCAAGGCGATTCGGGACATGCTAGAATGGATATGGTAGCAGATGTATATAGCCATATCATAGATGAAGATAGACGATTCAACGCACAGAAATTCGATGAGCAATTTTACAATCGAAAGGAATTTGAAAATACGATAGTAAATGGGGATCGAAAGGAATTGCAATTAGACAATCAAGATGAGTACGAGAGTGAGATAGAATCAGAGGAAAGGAAAACTAATAATGGAGCTTTGATAGAAAAGCTGTTGAGTAATCCAGAGACTGCACAGCTGTTGAAACTTCTAGCAGAGAAGATGTGATAGTGATAAGTATGAGTTTATAAAGGAAGAGGAGGAAATGATGAAGTATAGAGCGTTTGCAAAATATGTAACGGAAGAAGAAGTTCAGACGATGTTAAAGATTATTGATCCGTGGTACGTACTTCTTAGGTTTGAAAGGGAAATAAAAGGTAACTATATTGTGGTATATT
>CAYJDF010000069.1:2179-12881 GCA_964368845.1 uncultured Desulfovibrionaceae bacterium | reverse complement strand
ATGGATTGCTTCGTCGCTTACGCTTCTCGCAATGACTTTGGGCTTTGTCGCTTGCGATTCTTGCAATGACAAGGGCAAAAATGCATGGATTGCTTCGTCGCTTACGCTTCTCGCAATGACTTTGGGCTTTGTCGCTTGCGATTCTTGCAATGACAAGGGCAAAAATGCATGGATTGCTTCGTCGCTTACGCTTCTCGCAATGACTTTGGGCTTCGTCGCTTGCGCATCTTGCAATGACAGCATGTAAGAGCATGAAGCAACATTCATACTATGCTTTTGTCATTGCGAAGCAAACGCAGTTTGCTGTGGCAATCCATAAGGCCATGCAAATTATCTAACTTTTGCTATAAATTGATTTATTACAAAAAATAATTTTTTGCTTCAATTCATAAACTCATACTGTTTAATTGATAATAGTCTAGATTAAAAGGAGAAAAATGTCAATAAAAATGCATCACTGTACTTAGTACAAGTTTACTACTTACTAATACAATTTTCTAAGTCACAACACATATTTATGGATTACTTTACATTAAAATTAATAAGTTCTCTTGACATAATAATAACTAATACTACTTTAAAATCATAACCCACACTAAAGGAGATATATGAAAAAATTTGTTATTCTACTTACTATTGTTCTCTGTTTAGGAGCTATAACCATTTCTGCCTACGCTAAGGAGGAAACACGTAAGATGAAGCTGAACACTCTAACTCCTGAGGAAGAGCGGGTGATTATTCACAAAGGCACAGAAGCACCATTTAGCGGTGAATATAATGATAATAAGTCTAAAGGACTTTATATCTGCCGCCAATGCAACGCGCCTTTGTATCATTCTGAGGATAAGTTTAATTCCAATTGTGGTTGGCCAAGTTTTGATGATGCCGTTGCAGGTGCAGTATTGCGCCTACCGGATGCTGACGGTAGAAGAGTCGAAATTGTTTGTGCCAATTGTGGCGGACATTTAGGCCATGTTTTTGAGGGTGAAGGTTTCACCGATAAAAACGTACGTCATTGTGTAAACTCAATATCCATGAGCTTTATAGCTGATGCTAAAGTCCCAGCGGCAGCCTTTTTTGGGGGTGGTTGTTTTTGGGGTGTAGAAGATGGATTTTCTAAGTTACCAGGTGTACTTAATGTAGTGTCTGGTTATATGGGGGGGGATAATGCCTTCCCTACTTATGAAGAGGTTTGCACTGGTACAACTGGCCATGCAGAGGTTGTAAAAGTTGAATATGATCCTGCTAAGATTAGCTTTGAAACATTGGCAAAGTTTTTCTTTGAAATACATGATCCTACTCAACTAAATCGCCAAGGGCCAGATGTGGGCACACAATATAGAAGTGTGATTTTTTATACAGATGATGAACAACGCAAAATTGCGGACAAATTAGTGGGTATTCTTACAGAAAAAGGACTAGAAGTGGCTACGGAAATTTCCCCTGCAGTACCGTTTTTTGCAGCGGAAGACTATCATCAAGATTTTACAGAGCGCACCGGTCGAGGCGGTTGCCATTTTAGGGTAAAGCGTTTTGATGATACAGTATAAACCAAATTAATGAATAAATAATAAATCCCGCAAACTACTATAAAGCTTGCGGGATTTTATTTTTATTTTAGCAAAAATTTATTTTGCCTCTTGTAGACAAGTATCAACCAAGGGTACAAAGCTATCGGTATCGTCATCATGGCGCAATAACGTTCCCTCATGTATATCAAAATACCAACCATGTAAGCTTAACTCTCCAGCATCAACAGCTTGGCGAATCCAAGGAAATGTTAATAAATTTTCTAACGATACACGAATACCCCATTGTTCATAGGCATGAGCTAAATCATCTTCCTTTGCATCAGGATATAAAGCTTCTACCACTTCCTTAGCACGCCTAATAATTTGCATCCAAACGCTAATAAATTCGTCACCTTCGTGGGGTTTTTCCATAAAAGCATGAATACCACCACAATTAGAATGACCCATGACCACGATATTTCTAATTTTCAAGTGTCGTATAGCATATTCAAGGGCCGCACTGACCCCGTGGTAATGTCTATCCGGTGAATATGGTGGAACTAAATTAGCCACATTACGCACTACGAACATTTCTCCTGGGTGACTATCCATAAGCATTACAGGGTCCACACGCGAATCTGAACAAGCAATAACCAAGGCTAATGGCTTTTGACCTTCCTTTAAGTCTGCATAAATATTATGTTCTGCGCAATACCATTGTTTTTGAAAGCGTTGAAAACCGGCGGCAAAACGCTTGGTAATATCTTCTGAGCTGTGCGCTTCATCGTGATGCGCCATAGAATCTTGCATAAGAAAAAAAACTCCATAAGAAAAACACATTACTATGAGTAATAGTTTTATCCATTTAACTTTTATGAACTTGCCCATAATTAACCCCTTGTATACACCATGGCAAGAATACTTTAGTTGCAAAAATTACTCATTTCAAATAATCTTATTAGAACATACAACGCATTACCCAAAGGACATTTATGCACGTCCCACCATTACTTGCTGAGTTATTAA
This sequence comes from uncultured Desulfovibrionaceae bacterium, assembly GCA_964368845.1. Lineage (GTDB taxonomy): Bacteria > Desulfobacterota > Desulfovibrionia > Desulfovibrionales > Desulfovibrionaceae > CAYJAD01. The sequence continues at coordinate 10,344 of CAYJDF010000069.1, read as the reverse complement.
TCATATTTTTAATATCAATAGTTGTCAATATTATTTGCACGCGCATTCGTATTCCATCTACGGTTGGTTTTCTTTTAACTGGTGTTTTATGTGGACCATCATTGCTAGGCATTGTTGACGACATGCAATCTATTGATATTTTATCAGAACTTGGCGTTGCCCTATTACTCTTTACCATTGGTATGGAGCTTTCTGGCGATGCTTTAGCACGCCTTAAAAAGCCTGTGTTTTTAGGTGGTAGTTTACAAATTGGATTAACCATAATCGCCACTGTACTCATATATGTTTTTGCACTAAATCAAGGTATAGCCATAGGTATTTTTGTGGGCTGTTTGATCGCTTTGTCCTCATCAGCCATAGTTTTACGCTTTTTACAACAAAAAGGTACTACCAATACTCCGTCCGGTAGGCTAACCTTAGCCATATTAGTATTTCAAGATATTATGATAGCCCCAATGTTACTTTCAATTCCACTGCTTAGCGGTCAAGTGCAACCTAACTTTGCTGATGCATTATTTGCCATTGGTAAGGTAGTTTTAGTGCTAGGAGCAGTATTACTCTTTGCACATTATGGCCTAAATCGCTTCATGGCCATTATTGTTAGTACACGTGTAAGTGAGTTATTACTTGTAACTACGCTGGTATTATGTATGGGGCTTGCCTCGCTAACCGCTTGGCTTGGGCTCTCACTATCACTTGGGGCATTTTTAGCCGGGTTATTTTTGGCAAGGTCTGAATATAGCATGAGTGTTGTATCTGGTATATTGCCATATCGTGATGTATTCATGAGTATTTTCTTTATTTCTGTAGGCATGTTATTAGATGTTAATTACTTAGTTTCACATATGGGTATGATTATATCATTTACAGTTGTATTTATCATACTTAAGTCATTACTTATACTACCTGCCGTACTGATTCAAAAATACCCACTACATACCGCCATTACCGTAGCTTTAACTCTAGCTCAAGTGGGAGAATTTTCATTTGTACTTGCAAATTCAGGACTTGATGCAGGTTTACTTGACGAAAATAGATACCAAAACTTTTTGGCCATTAGCATCATCACCATGCTGCTTACGCCTTGCCTTATGTATTTCGCACCTATTTTGGCTACAATAGTCAATAAATTTATGGGTAAAAAAGATGATCATTTAAATCAAAAAATTCATGGTGATAAAAGTCATTTAGAAAACCATCTTATAATTGTAGGTTTTGGTGTTAGTGGACAGCATTTAGCCCGTGCTGCCAAAAACTGTTCTATACCATACGAAATATTAGAAATGAACCCAGATACAGTACATCGCTATCAAAACAAAGAACCCATAATTTATGGTGATGCTTCGCGCCCGTCGGTACTTGAGCATTTGGGCATTGCCAAGGCAAAGGTTTTAGCAATTGTCATATCTGACCCAGCTGCTGTACAAGCCACAGTGGCAGAAGCTGCCAAGCTTAACCCAAGTTTGCGTATTATTGCACGTTCACGCTTTTTAACTGAGGTAGGTGTTTTGCATAAACTTGGCGCAACATGTGTAATTGCCGAGGAATTTGAGTCGTCTATTGAAGTCTTTTCGCGAGTATTGCATCAATATATGATACCAAAACAAGATATTGATGCACTTGTTACTACAATACGCCAAGAAAACTACACCATGCTGCGTAGGTCATCCCAACCCAGTGGCGATTTAAGCGTACTTTTAGACAATCTCCCACATATAGGAGTACATGCCATGCGCTTAGAACAAGGTGCTGCTCTTTGTGGCATAAGTTTGTATCAGTCTAATTTGCGCAAGCAATATGGCGTTACAGTGGTTGCTATACAAAAAGGCGAAAAAATGATACCCTCACCAGAGGCTGATATTGTATTAAACCATGATGATATTATTTATCTTTTTGGCGATGAAACAAACCTCAACCAAGCTTCAAAGCTGTTTCGTAACAAGGATAAAGAACTTCAAAGTTAGCTTGTTTTACGGTGTTTTTCGTCGCCTTCCTTAGCGATGGCGCCTAGCAAAAAGGTATAAAAAAACAAAAGTAGGTGCAAATAAATTGTACCTACTTTTGTTTTTTGGTCACATTGTATTTATGTCAATGTTTTCTTTAAGGTAATGCTTTAGTGTTTCCTTAAAAATTTACTGCTTCAATGCATTCTATATATTGTTTGGTATCAAGTCCTGACATGGCCTTAATTTCACCTTGAGGTTGAACCACAAAGCTATGCTTAAGACCCACCATACCCCACTTTGGCAAGGCAATCATAGGCCCAATGTTAAGCACTACATTAGCTTCAATATTGTGGGCTTCATCAACATTTTCTCCAACAATCATACCTTCATCAAGCTCAAGACCAAGGCCATAAGCAAGAGCATGTTGTTTGTTTTCACCAAGGCCCATAAAGCCCTCGGCAAAGCCTTGTTGTTTAGCTATGGCACAAGCTTTCTCCCAACAAGCCTTAGCCCCTTGCCCTGCTTGCAGGTCTTGCACCATGACATTAACAATTTCAAAACAACAATCATAAGCATCTTGTACTTGCTTTGGTATACTTTCACTATCTCCACCCCAATAGGTCATGGCTATGGAGCTATGATAACCTTGATGCATAAATGCAGTATCTATCATTAATATTTGTTCATTTTGCCATATGTTATTGGCATTACCCATAAATGGGATGGATGGATGCTCACCCACAAGCCCAACACTACCACTAAATGGAGATGGAAAAAGCGAGCTTAATCCAGCTGATATCTTACCCAAGAAAAACTCTTGAGCACGCCCTTGCAAACGCAACATGCCGCCATGCCCAAGGGCAAAAAATCTATGCCACAGGTTATGGGCAATTTCACGTTCTGTCATTCCTACGCAAAGGTTTTTACCAACTTGTTCAAGGTATACTTTACTATCTTCAGCATAGGTTTCTAGACCCAAAATTTGCTCTTGCAAAACTTGTGTATGCAATGTGTTGGCCTGTTCTAACAATTCAAGTTCATAATCTGTTTTAACAAAACGCGCATGGGAAAAAATAATATTGGCAGGTACAAATTGAATATCTTTAAGTCTATCCTTTAACATTTGTGCTAAAGACCAAGGTAAAGCAGCCATTTCTGCCCCAATGCAAGAACCAAGTGGCGAACCAAATTCATCGCATATATTTGGAATACTTGAATATGACTTAAATGTGGCCATATTGCTTAATGGGCTTTCAAGGCGGCATCGTTCCTCACCCTTGCGCACAAGTAAAACTGGTTCACCTTCAAGAGGTAGCCATAACATGCCATTGGCCCTTGTTCCGGTTAAATAATAAATATTTGAACGCGAAAACACCATCAAACCCTGAGTATTGGGTAAATGCTTTTGCAATAATTGACGACATTTATCATGGCGCAAAAGTAATTCATCAAGAGGTAGTTGTTGAGCTGAAAATGACATATTTACTCCACACAAATTATTGAAAAATCTAATCCGGTTAAGGACTGGCCACCATGTTCACCCACCACAAAGGTATTTTCAACCCCAACCATACCCACATTAGGTATGCCTACTTTAGGCTCAATGGCTATAGTCATGCCAAGTTCTAGCGGTTCTTCAAAGCGACTGGCCAAAACAGGATATTCATCAATGACTAGCCCGATACCATGTCCCAAGAAAGGTACTTTATTCTTACCAAGCCCCATAAAGCCTTCGCTTACACCAAGTTTTTGGGCTTGCTTTTCGGCTGATTCCCAAATTTCTGCTGGTATAGCACCAGCCTTTAAGGCTTGGCTTGCGCGGTCTTGAATAAATATACAAGCATCATGAGCGCGCCGTACATCATCTGGTATATCAAGCATATTACCTGCAAAGTAAACTTGTGTTTTATCCGTATGATACCCTTCAAAAATAAAACCAATATCTAGGGCTAAAACTTGTTCATTTTCCCAAATACTCTTGGCATTGCCCATACATGGCGTTGCTGGATGCTCTCCCATAAGTCCCAAAGGTCCATTAAAGTGACTAGGGTAATTACCGTTATCTCCTGCAGCAATATGTCCTAAGAAACACTCTTCACCAAAGTTACCTAGCCTATTTATGCCCCCATGCCCCAAACTAAAGAATATATCCCAAGACAGTCTTGCCACATCGCGCTCACTCATACCAGCTTTAAGGCGTTCCGGTAAAAGTTCATATAAACCAGCATTATGACGCTCTCCAGCTATACGCATTTTGTTTAATTCCCATTCACTTTTGCGTGAACGTGCCTTAGCCAAGATCATGTCACCATTAACAAAATTCTGCTTTGCAAAACTAAGTTGCAAGTCATTTACCATATCCCATGGTAATGCACCCATCTCAAGGGCCATATGTTTTCCAAAATCAAGTCCAAGGTCATTGCAAATATTAATACTATCCACATACGACTTAAATAATAAAATATTTGTTAAGTGGCTTTCAGCAAAGCATCGCTCTAAAGCCCGCTTTACAAATAGTACAGGTTCACCCTCCATAGGTAGCCACAAAAAACCATCGGCCAATGTGCCTGTTAAATAATATATATTGAGAGGAGAAAAAACCATTAAGCCACTAAGCTCAGGGTTTAAGTTTTGACAAAATTTACGACACAAGTCATGACGTCTTAGCATTTCTTGCTTGGGTAATTTTTCAATAGTTTTCCAAGTATTAGACATAAATTTTCCTTATAATTTCAAACAGCTAATTTGTATCAATTGGTATCTGTTTGCTTAATCAAACTAAACCTTTCGTGGCATTCTTGCAACAATTAGATGATTAATATTTCATATTATAAAAATTAGAAATTGATACCTTTTTAATGCTTTACATAAGCTCAAGTATTAGGTATGAAATTTTTTTATGTTTTTGGATGGGACACTTAAAAAATTATTCCAAAATACTAATAGTATAGCTATTATTGGTGCTAAGGATAAACCGGGCCAAGCCGTTAATATGGTTGGGCAATATCTTTTGTCGCGCGGTTTTACCGTTTACCCAATACATCCTGTGCGCAAAAGTGCATGGGGTTTAACTGTTTATAAAGACTTAGCATCATTGCCAAGCCCTGTTGATATAGTTAATGTTTTTAGAGCACCCCAATATTGTCTTGGTCATGCTAAAGAACTCTTAAAGCTTAACTGGAAGCCACAGTGCTTTTGGATGCAACTTGGCATACACTGCGCGGAAGCAGGGGAGCTTTTATCCAAGCAAAACATGAAAGTTATAGAAGATTTGTGTATCAAAACAGAATATGAAAGGTTGATGGTTGATTAATGAGCAATACAGCATTTGATTGCCATATGTGTGGACATTGTTGTGAAGGCAGTGGTGGTATTATTGTTAGCCCCACTGATTTAGAGCGTCTTTGTGTACACTTTAATATAAGTGCTAAGGAGTTTAGTGCTAAGTATGGTATATTAAATAATGGCAAGCTAACGGTACGCAGCGGTGACGATGGATATTGTATTTTTTTTCAGCAAGGTAAGGGATGCGCTGTACACCAAAGTAAGCCCGATATTTGTAGGGCTTGGCCTTATTTTCGAGGCAATATGATTGACGACCAAAGCCTACATTTGGCAAAAGATTTTTGCCCTGGTATTAAGCAAGATATTGAGCATAAAGAATTTGTCAAAGAGGGCGAAAGTTATCTTGAACAAAACAATTTATTTGCTAGTGATGGAAATACTCAAGCAAAAGCACTTTTAAAGTAAACTATACAATAAGATAACATGAAGAAAAAGCGTCAAATAAGTCTACAAGAGTGTTATGTCATTTTACAAATCGAAAATGATGCCACACTTGAAGATGTTAAAAAAGCCTATCGCAAACGGGCTTTTGAGCTACACCCTGACCTAAATCCCAATGTATCAGACGCAAGTTATCAATTTCAACGCTTAAATGAAGCCTATGTGGCGCTTTCACAAATTTTAGAAACAGAAGAAGGTGCCAGAAAAGCCTCTGCTCAAAAAGAAGAAGCTAAACAAAAAACTCAAGATGAAGCTGACAAGGCTAAAAAAGACCCAAAAAGCACCACAGACTCTTCGACTAAGCAAGAACAAAAAACAAAAGATAAAAAAGAGCAAAAAGAGCAAGAACAAAAAACTAGAGCCGAAGCACACCGCCAACGCCAAGCTTCTGCTGCTTATGCTAAAGAAGATGTCTTGCGTGACCTTTTGCATGATCCTTTTGCCAGACGCGTTTTTGAAGATATTTATAGTGAAGTAAGCAAACAAGAAAAGCCTGCTGCACCTCCCCCAAATCAAGATGAACAAGCAGGCACACAAGGGGCACAAAAGGCTCAATCCTCAAGTGCAAAGACCACACAGGGCAAACCATCACCACAAGGCAAACAAAGTCAACAAACCCCACCCACAGTGCAAGTGGATATAGGTGATAGTAATAATTTATCCCATGTGGCCAATAACTTTTCTGGTAAAATCATGGGGTGGTTTCGACAACAAATTGATGAAACCCAAAGCATTAAAATGCCCGCTTCGGCACTTTTTCCTGGAGCAAGAATTCGCTTGCAAATCCGCCGTGGCTTATCAGATGAGCTTAGTACGGTTGAAATTATGCTACCTAAGGATTTTATAGCAGGCAAACCCATACGCTTACGCGGCCTTGGCAAAAAAGTTGGCAAATGGCAAGGCGATTTATATTTAACCATTGATTGTTTACAAAAAACAAATTAATATCATACAGTTACCATAAGGAGTTTTTAAAGACCATGAATCATGATAACAAAGATACCCTTGATGAAGATTTTGCAGCCTTACTTGAGTCACATTGTGCGGATACTCCACACTTGCATGCAGGGCAAAAAATTAGCTGTAAAATAATTGCTATAAGTGGGGAAAATGTATTTCTCGATGTGGGTATAAAAGTAGATGGCGTTATGGAGCGCGGTGACCTTTTGGGTAGCGATGGCGAACTTATAGCTAATGTAGGTGATACCATTGACGCATGGGTTATTTCTGTTAGTGCTGGTGAAGTGCGCATTTCTCGCTCCATGAGTGGTGGTGGTATGGCAGCACTTGAAGATGCAAAGGATGCTGGAATTCCTGTTGATGGTAAAATTACTGCCACATGTAAGGGTGGATATACTGTTGAAATTTTAGGTAAACGTGCTTTTTGTCCTGGTAGCCAAATTGGTTTTTTTGCTAATATTAATGGGGACGATATTGTTGGTCAAAGTACACAATTCCTAATTACTCGCATTGAAAATAATGGGCGCAACATTATTGTTTCTCGTCGTACCCTGCTTGAGCGCGACCGCCAAGAAGCCATAGAAAAGATACTCAAAGATGTGAAGGAAGGTGATACTGTAGAAGGTCAAATCACTCGCATTGTGCCCTTTGGGGCATTTATGGAAATTGCCCCTAGTGTTGAGGGTATGATTCACATATCTGAATTATCTTGGTCTAGAGTTGGCAATGCCGATGAAGTTGTTAGCCCAGGCGATTTTATTCGTGCCAAAGTGTTATCCATTGGGACAGACCCCAAAGGACAAATTAGGATTTCTCTTTCGCGCAAACAAGCCGAAGGTGACCCTTGGAACACAGTACCAGACCGCCTGCACATAGGGGATATTGTCCAAGGGCGTGTGGTTCGCCTAACTCCATTTGGTGCTTTTGTGGAGGTTTTGGCAGGAGTGGACGGTCTTGTGCATGTTTCTGAAATGTCTTGGACTACCAGAGTGCACAAGCCAGAAGATGTGGTTAGCGTTGGCGATGATGTAATGGTTAAAATTAAAGAGTTATCACTAGACAGTAGACGTATTTCCCTTTCCATGCGTGATGCAGAAGCTGATCCATGGGCACAAGCTAATGTGCAATTTCCAGTGGGCAAAACAGTGGAAGGCATTATGGAAAGTCGCGCCCAATTTGGCTTTTTTATAAACTTAGCTCCGGGTATTACTGGTCTTCTACCCCAAGCTAATATTAAAAATAGCATAGCTGCTAAAGAGCTAAATAATCTTGAAAAAGGTCAAAGTGTTACCCTTGTAGTGCAAGATGTAGATGTAGAAAAAAGACGCATCAGCCTTGCCCCTGAAGGAACTGAAGTTATTGAAGATATTTCGTGGCAAGAACATACTAATGCTAGCAGTGCAAGCCCTCAAAGTAGCAACTTAGGCACTTTGGGCCAAGCCTTAGCTTCAGCTATGGAAAAAAAGAAATAAT
>CAYJDF010000069.1:0-2079 GCA_964368845.1 uncultured Desulfovibrionaceae bacterium | reverse complement strand
CCCACAATAAACCCTAAGCAAAGTCCCAAGATAGGGGTTAGGACAATACTTCCTATAACCCATTCCCATAAACGCTGCCCGATTTCATAACCAAGAGTCTGAATATTAAATTCTGTTAGCCAATGACCATGGCGCAAGCGATAGCCCACAAGTATGGCAAGTCCAGGTAAAAATGGGGGCCAAGTAAGTGGAATCATAGCAATGGCACAAAGTCGATTTAATTTAAGCCAACCAATACTTAGCAATAAAAAAATACTTTGAACAATAGGTGCAGGCACTGTAAGTATTGCCATAGAAATACTGGCTGTGCGGGCCAAATGCCATGGAGTTGCTCTGTTGTATGGGTCATTCATAAGTTGGCGCAAGGCTTGTATGGGATGTCTTAAAGAAACCCTAGCTTGGCTTTGGCGGTCATAACGTCTAAATGGCAATGGCACTAAGGCCCGAAGGGTTAATTGGGTATTTAAGGCAATCATACGCATATGTTCACTAAAACTTGGCAATGAAGCCCGATTTAATCCAGCACTTATGTTAAGCTCCTTAATATTAAATCCACCCCAAGCTGCTCGTACTAAACTTTCTACATCAAAAGCATATCCCTGCTCTCCTATGCGTGCAAATTCTAAAAATTCAATGGGGTATGCTCTGGTATTGCTATGTATATCTTGTAACTTAACACTAGTTTGCACACGCAACCAAAAGGATGATAAAGCCCGCTCCACACGCCTAGATAAGGGAACATTACCTACTTTAAAGTCCCGTACCCCTACAATAATATCAAGCTTGTGTTCATGTATAGCGTGGATAATACTTTGTAAGTCATTAGGCGTACTATGCTGGTCTATATCTATGGTGATAACATGAGTGCATTGCCTAGCCTTAGCCAAACTAACACAATGCATAATAAGCTGTTTTTTGTGCTTAATAGTGGTATTAGTAATGAAAGTGATGGGTAAATCTATATCTTGCACATTTGCTATAAAGATATTTTGGCAATATTTCAATGCATTTGATACATAATGCTGAAGTGTGTTTAGATCTGTAAAATTTACAATAAGTAGGCAAGGTTTAATGGTCATGCTGCTCATGTTGTTCATGTTGATGGTTATGCCCACCGTGACTCTCATGCTCATGTATGGCACTTTCATGCTCATGCCCATGGAAATCAAAACCCATAAGCTCTAAAAATGGATGAGCTATAAGCACCAATGCAATTGCCGCAAAGCATATGGCAGCCATACGCCTTGGCAGTTTAAATGTATTTTCAGTACGGCAGCCAAGCCTATGTATGGAGCTTGCGAGCATGCTCATTATAAATATGGGTAGAGTGTGTCCCACGGCGAAAGCCAAATTAAACAATATCAGCATCTCTACACTTTGTGTTTTTGCAATAAGTAACACCGGAGCTAAAAAAATAAGCACACAAGTACTGGAAAGCAAACCATAAACAAGCCCGAAGTTAAAAAAACCTAAAGAGTTTTGCCCAATTTTTTGCAAAACCTTATCTAAAATACTTTCTTGTACTGAGTTTGGGCTACAATGGGAACAATGGTTAGTTTGACATAATTGCCAAGCTAAATATAAAAACAAAAACCCAAAGGGTACAGTCCAAAAATGTCCTAGTATATCAAGCTCATAACTAAATAATATTAAAATCAAACCAATGACAAATAAAGCAATAACATGCCCAAGCATAAGCTTTTGTACTTTATAAGCAACGCTTGACGTAGCCACCCTAGGAGTAGCCAAAATTGAAACTGTGGCAAGGTGACAAGGTGAGAGAAGCACACTGCAAATTCCCCATGAAAAGCAAGCTAAGACAGCAAGAGCTGGGTTATCGTGAATCCAATGGGATATGATATTAAGGAAGGCTTGGGTCATAATTTTAATGAGTAAAATGATTAAAAATGGCAATATGGCGGAGGTGTATAGGAGTCGAACCTACCGCGGACATCTCTACCCGCCACCGGTTTTGAAGACCGGGCACTACACCGGTAGTGAAACACCTCCTCAATGGGACAAATATTCTATCTAAACTTTAGCTTAGGAGCAAGTAAAAAAATTGGCTTAACTTTTTAA
>CAYJDF010000068.1:0-12895 GCA_964368845.1 uncultured Desulfovibrionaceae bacterium | reverse complement strand
ATAATGGTTTTGTACAAATAAATTCTGAAAAAATGTCAAAATCATTAAATAATTTCCAAACCATACGCCATATTTTACAACAATATTTGGCCGAAACCCTGCGCTTCTTTCTCTTGGGCAAACAATACCGTAGCCCCATTGACTTTACTGATACCAGTATGGATGAGGCTGAACGCGGACAAAAACGTATTTATCAATGTTTACAAGATGTAAGCATTGCACTTGAACGTCAAAATTGGAAGAAAAGCCCCTTTCCCTCAGAGCATATGACCGAGCTACAAAATATTGAAGCCAGCATAAATGACTCCATGGAGGATGATTGCAATACTGCTGCTGCCATGGGATATTTATTTGCTATGGTCCGCTTAGTTAATCGCTGCCTTGAAGATAAGGGCATACGCACCAGTGAAGGAATGCGTGATTTTTTACTAGAATTTCAAAAAATTATGAACACTTGGTCTGATATTCTAGGATTATTTCAAACCAAGCCTCAAGACTTTTTGGTGAACCTACGTAATCAACAAGCAAAACGCAAAAATATTGATGTAGCTAAAATCAATGACCTATTAGCCCAAAGGCAAGAAGCACGAGCACAAAAAGACTTTGCTAAGTCTGATACATTACGTGACGCTTTAAGTGCAATGGGTATTGAACTACGCGATACACCACATGGTGCGGAGTGGGATATTCTTTAGTTTTATTCTAATAACTTCCCGCACTCACATGTAATACTTGTGGGTTTTATTATGCATATATCTATTCGTAAATTTGCAGCCTCCTTCATGGTCTTTGCCATACTTTTTGGGCAAATTTGGACAGCTCCGGCTCATGCTTTTTTTGGTTTTGGCGATTTTGGTATAGCTGAAGAAAAAGAAATGGGCCGTAAGTTTGAAGTTCTTATTCGTTCTCAACTCCCCTTGGTAGAAGACCCTGAAATTTCACTCTATGTAAAAAGTATTGTTAATAGATTATCCAAGGCCATACCTCCACAGCCCTTTAATTTCACGAGTGGAGTAATCTTGCATAATTCACTAAATGCCTTTGCTGTACCAGGTGGGCACTTATTTATTTTCACAGGCTTAATCATGCAGCTTGATAATGAAGCGGAGCTGGCAGGTATTATGGCCCACGAAATGGCCCACATAACCAAACGCCACGTGGCCGCACGTATTGAGCGTGGTAAATACCTTACTCTTGCAAGCCTTTTAGCTGCTGTGGCCGGAGTGCTTGTGGGTGGAGAAGGTGGCAGCGCAATTATGGCTGGTGCTTTAGGTGCTGGACAGTCAGCCATGCTAAATTATAGCCGTATGGATGAAACTGAGGCCGATGACATTGGCTATCAATACCTCACAGCAGCCGGATATCCACCCATTGCCATGGCTGGTGGCTTTAAGAAAATTAGTGAAAAAAGCATTATGAGTGGTGGTGGTAATGTTCCAACCTACCTTTCAACCCATCCAGAAATTGGGGCACGCATTACCAGTGTCGTGGCTAAAGCTAAATCTGGACCACAAGCACTTAATAAACGAAAAGTAGATAATAGACATTTTAAGCGTGTACAAACCTTACTTTGGGCGCGATATGGCACCATTCAAGCTGCAAAACATCGTTTTAATGCAGAAAACAATGCGCTTGCAACTATGGGTTCGGCCATGCTGCTGGCACGCGAAAATAAGGTTAATGATGCCAGTTTAACTTTTGATAAAGCCCTTAAAGCAAGCCCCAATGATCCTTTAATCCTACGCGAAGCTGGGGCATTCCACTACCGCAAGGGTGATACATCACGGGCCGAAACTCTTTTAACAACAGCCATGCGCCTTGATCCACGCGATTATATGGCCCAATTTTTTTATGCTAGGCTATTAGACGAAACAGGGCGAACCCTAAATGCTGCACCTTTTTATCAAGAAGTGTTGCGTATTTTACCAGAAGACCAAGAAGTGCACGCAGCTTATGCCCGATCCTTAGGACGAAGCGGTAAACAGTTTGAAGCCTATTTACACCTAGCATATAGTGCACTTTACAAAAATGATAAGCGTAAAACTAAACAGTACATTGACCAAGCCAGAGGAAAAGCCAAAACCAGCTCCAATACCGCTGCCCTAGCTCGCTTTGACAATAAATACAAAGAACGCCAAGCCATTTGGGATGCAGGTTTGTAAAGTTTTTCTTGGGGGAGGGAACTTTTTGAAAAAAGTCCCCTCCCCCAAGACCCCTCCCTCAAAAACTTTTATCGGTATTTTTAGCTTATAGTAATAATTGTGATTTAAGATATATGCATCGTACTTAGATTATACCTAAAAAAATGTACGATAGCGCGGTTTAAGGAAAAATAATACAAATAAAAAGGAAAATCATATGCAAGCACATGCAACTACCATATTAGCAGTACGCCACAATGGCCAAGTAGCTATGGCCGGTGATGGTCAAGTAACCCTTGGTCAAAGCATAGTAATGAAACACAAGGCCTGCAAGGTGCGTCGTCTATATAAAGGTCAGATTTTAGCAGGCTTTGCTGGAGCAACGGCCGACGCTTTTACGCTATTTGAGCTTTTTGAAGCTAAACTTGAAGAAGTACACGGTAACTTAATGCGGGCCGCTGTTGAAATGACCAAAGAATGGCGCAAGGACAAATATTTACGTCGCCTTGAGGCCATGCTACTGCTAGCCAATAAAGACCACATCTTACTATTATCTGGCACAGGTGATGTCATTGAGCCAGATGATGGCTTAGCTGCCATAGGCAGTGGTGGGCCGTATGCTCTTTCTGCGGCAAGGGCCTTGGTTCGCCATGCTGTACCTAGTGGAGCAGACCTTGATGCAGAAAGTATTGTACGCAATGCCATGGACATTGCATCAGAAATATGTGTCTTTACAAATAATAACTTAACTGTTGAAGTTTTATCATAATGGACATTCGCCAAGCGGGCTGCAAAGTTAATCTTAGCTTAAAAATTGTTGGAGTACGAGCTGACGGCTATCACTTACTTGACTCATTATTTTGGCCTTTGCGCGATCCATTTGACATATTAGAATTTCACCCAAGGCCGAATCAAGAATATTTAAGCATGAGCTGTAATATAGCAGATATTGACTGCCAAAATAACACCTTAACCAAGGCTTACGCTGCGTTCATTAATGCAGGCGGAAAGTGCATGGGCGTACATGTGCATTTACAAAAAAATATACCACACGGTGCAGGTCTTGGTGGTGGAAGCAGTGATGCCGCTTGTGTGTTAACATGGTGTAATGACAATGCAAAAAATACGTTAAGCCCTCACAAATTGGCCCATGCAGCCTTACAGGTAGGAGCAGATGTGCCATTTTTTTTAAAAAATATTCCTGCGCGTGTGCAGGGCATTGGAGAATGCATTGAGTCTGTAGAAAATTTATTTAAAGATAAGTATATTTTAGTGATAAGCCCGCCTATACACATTGATACAAAGTGGGCTTATAGGGCTTGGGATGAACAGCAAAAAAATATTTTTTCATCTCAAGACTTGACAAAGCGCGCACACAAGGATAAACACTCTTTCTCTTATGCATCAAAAGACGTGTATGAGTTTGTGAACGATTTTGAGGATGTGGTTTTTGAACAATATCCCGAACTAGCTCAAATAAAACATACATTGCTTAGTGCCAAGGCTGAAATAGCTATTATGAGCGGAAGCGGTAGCAGCATGGTTGGTATTTTCAAAAGTAAAACCCATGCTAAAAAAGCTGCCAAGATGTATGAGAATTACAGGGTTTTTATTACAACACTGTGACGCAGGGGTGTCGCCAAGAGGTAAGGCAACTGGTTTTGGTCCAGTCACTCGAGGGTTCGAACCCTTCCACCCCTGCCATTTTTTTCACCCGTAAGCCACGAAGACCTATATGTTTAATAACTTACGAATTGTCACTGGTTCTGCTAACCCTGAGCTTGCAAAAGCCATATGTGATCATCTTGGTTGCCAGCTAACCCCCTCACTCACAACCACCTTCAGTGATGGTGAGATTAGAATTGAGATTGGGGATAATATACGAGGCGATGATGTTTTTGTGGTACAGCCCACATGCGCGCCAGTAAATGATAATATTTTTGAATTATGCCTCATGCTTGACGCGCTAAAGCGCGCTAGTGCGGCACGGATTACGGCTGTTGTACCCTATTATGGCTATGCGCGCCAAGATCGTAAAGTAAGCCCTCGCGCCCCCATAAGTGCTAAAATGATAGCTGATTTTTTACAAGCAGCTGGGGCACAACGTGTGGTCACCATTGACCTACATGCAGGGCAAATTCAAGGTTTTTTTGATTGTCCTGTAGACAATCTTTTTTGTGTTCCGGTTATGATGGAGAATTTACGTCAATATCCTCAAGAAGATATTGTAGTAGTTTCTCCCGATGCTGGTGGTGTGGAAAGAGCAAGAGCCTATGCTAAAAGGCTAAATGCTGGTCTTGCCATCATTGACAAAAGACGCGATGCCCCCAATCAAGCTAAGGCCATGCATGTTATTGGTAATGTGCAAGATAAAATAGCTATTATTGTGGACGATATGATCGATACAGCAGGAACACTTTGTTCTGGAGCTGAAGTGCTAAACGAAAATGGAGCACGTGAAGTAGTAGCCTGTGCGGCTCATGGAGTACTTTCTGGCCCAGCCATTGAAAGAATTAACTCAACTGACTCACTGCTTAAAGTTATGGTTACTGATACCATACCATTACATGATAAATTAACGCGCTGTTCCAAGTTGCAGGTTGTTTCAGTAGCAGCCCTTATTGGAAAAACCGTACATAATATTCATACTGGTTCATCAGTTAGCGTTCTTTTTGTATAAAATTTACTGCAATAAAGCTTAAATTGCTAAGGAGACAAATATGTCCACTGAAAAAACTCTCTCTGTCCAAAAACGTGACGGCTTAGGCAAAGGCCCAAATCGTCGCTTACGTGCCACTAATATGGTTCCTGGCGTTTTTTATTCACCCCAAGGTCAAAATATTGCCGTTCAAGTTGCTGCATTGCCATTAGAAAAAATGTTTGCAGCTATGGGTCGTACTACTGTGTTTGACTTAGAAATTGAAGATGGTGGCAAAAAAAGTAAACATCCTGTTATGATTTGGGATGTACAATTCCACCCCTACAAAAATCAATTCACTCACATAGACTTTTATGGTGTTGATTTAGATAAAGAAGTCAAGATTAATGTGGCAATTGAATTTACCGGTACTGCTAAGGGTGTTAAGCTTGGTGGCAGACTTGAAACATACCGTGAGCGTGTGCAACTATTAGGTAAACCCAATGATATTCCAAAGAAAATTACACTTGATGTAACCGATATGACTCTAAACGCTACCATTCGTGTAGCTGACCTTGAGCTACCTAGTGGAGTACAAGCACTTTATGAGCAAAATTTTGCTATAGTTTCTGTAGTATCCAAGGTAGCTGACACTGAAGGTGCTGATGGTGAAGATGGTGCTGGCGCTGATGGTGCAGATGCCTAATTAATCTATCTTACTCAAGGCTTTGCCTTTGTAGCAAGTAGTAAAAAAAATTGAAATAGCCGACCTTACAATAAAGGTCGGCTGTTTTTTTCATATAAAAATATGATCTATCAAACTTTTCACCACGTCCAAATTAAATCTCAAGTTCCCATAACACTTTCTGTCTTAGAAAATCACCCTAAGGCGGTTACTGTGCTATTTTACCCTGGTACAATGGCAAGCCCATTAATGTATCCTACTCTTTTGCAAGAACTGTATCGACTTGGTTGTAATGTTGTAGCCATTCACCCTCTAAGCCATGGCTTAAGTCCCAAAGTCAAAAAAAACTTTGTTTTTAATGATATATTGCAAAATGGACGCGATGCCGAGGTTTGGATTAAAAATCATTTCCAAGGTCCTGTTGTAGCATGCGGCCATAGCCAAGGCGGCATTTTAGCTTTGGCTCATAGCATAAATAATCCTAACATAGCGGCAACTTTTCCTATAGGAACTTTACTTATGCACCAGCCTTGGGCCATAGATATTACACACTTCAAATCCTTACGCGGTCATGAAGAAAAGCTATTAAACATACTACACAAAGCATCAAAATTTTTCCCACGCCTACCCATTCCTTTTTTTGCCTATCTTGCACCATCTAAAATTCTTGCCAAAGCCTATAAAGTTTATGCTCCGCGCAAGGGCTGCCGTGCAACATATCCATTATGTTATATCTATAGCTTATTTAGCGCAGACCTTTCCAAGGCCTGTGAAGCTAACTCCATAAAATGCCCGGTTATACTTATTAGTCCCAAGGACGATGAACTTTTTCCGCTAGCAATTATGAAACAAGTAATAGAAAGTATTAAAGCACCACAAAAAAAACTTATTCCCATCATGGGTGGGGGGCATTTAGCTGCAGTAAGCAAGTATTATGCACCGCACATGGCCGCACATATTGCCGCAGAATGTGCCGGATTGGGCTTACCTTTATACACAACTAACATTAAGTAAGTATGGAAATAATATGGAATATAGTGGTATTATCGTAGGTTTAGGTAACCCTGGGCCTAAGTTTGTAGGTACGCGCCACAACCTTGGTTTTGAATTTATTGACTATATCATCAATGAAGCACAAAACAATTCTTCACTTGAAACAATGTCTGGCGCAAAATACAAATGTGATTTATGGCGTTGTAAGCTTTTTAACGCACCACATTGGTGGCTTTTAGCTAAACCGCTAACCTTTATGAATCTAAGTGGAGAATGTGTGCAGCCTTTATTGGCATGGCATAAGTTAAAACCAAGTCAATTAATTGTAGCCCATGATGAATTGGATATAACAGTAGGCACATTGAGATTTAAGACAGGAGGAGGTAATGCTGGGCATAATGGATTGAAATCTATTACCGAACACCTTGGTACTCCAGACTTTCATCGTATGCGCATTGGCATTGGCAGGCCAAGTCTACCCAATCAAGATGTTGCAAGCTATGTACTTACGCGACCAAGTTCAGAAGAAAGCCCTTTGCTGGAACAAAGCGTTAAAAATGCACTAAAGGTCCTAAATATTTTTTATAAAGAAGATTCAAAACAAGCCAGCAAGCTTGCACTTAGCTTGAGGTCAGAATAGTATTTATTTTATTTTCAATGCTTTAAGTGTAAAAAAACAAAACATTTTTTTGTACTGGACAAACCTTGCACATTAGGTTAGTAAATAGGTAACGTCGCGGTTTAGACTCTTTTCTAAACCTTCTAACCCGAGGGGACGGGCATGTTCCAAACTGATGAACTAGTTGTTTACCCAGCTCAAGGTGTAGGTAAAATTGAAAGCATTGACCACCAAGAAATCGGTGGTGCGTTGTGTGAGTTTTATATTGTACGCATAATTTCCAACAATATTACTCTCATGATTCCAGTAAATAATGCCAGCAATGTTGGCTTGCGCCCAGTAATTGATACAACAGAAGCCAAAAGTATTTTAGAACTTCTTTGTAAAGATGAAGACGTGGTTATTCACACTGGCCAAAATTGGAATAGACGCCATCGCGAATATACTGAAAAATTAAAGAGTGTTAACTTAAAAGAAGTGGCCTTAGTGGTACGCGAACTACTACTTATTGGCAAAACTAAAGAACTCTCCTTTGGTGAACGTAGACTTTTAGAACAAGCCATGCTCTTAATTACTGGTGAAATCGCCGAAGCCCTTGGACTAGACGAAACCGAACTGCGTGACGACATTATGTCCTATTATCCACCACCACCAATGAAAAATTAATTTATTATTCAAAAAATAAGCATTTTTTTCTTGCAATCACTGCAAAATAAGGCTAATTCATTCTTGCTTCGATGCATAAATATTTGCCAAAATATCAAGAGCACAAATATTCGCTAAATTGTTCCAATAATATAACTATACTTTCGCTAAGCTGATGGTTTTGCGTATAGTATTATTTCCTAAATGGTCTATGCCATAATCAATCGAAGTGTTTTAAGTAGGCAGGCATATTTACCTTTGGGTAGATTATGTAATCTTTGCAGTATTCACTATTAACCGCTGGATTTTTATGCGTAAAAAGAAAGAAACTCCGGAAGAACTTCCCATCGTTGAAAGCGTGCTCAATTTAACTGAGTTAAAAACCAAGACCATGCACGAACTCATGGAACTGGCTGAGCAATATGGACTTGAAAATGCAAGCTCCATGCGCAAACAAGAACTTATCTTTGCCCTATTACAATCGTGTGCATCACAAAATGGTGCTATTTACGGTGATGGTGTACTCGAAATTTTACCCGATGGATTCGGTTTTTTGCGTTCCCCACAATGTAGCTATATGCCAGGGCCAGATGATATCTATGTTTCACCATCACAAATTAGGCGTTTCTCATTACGTAAAGGTGATATTGTTGCCGGACAAATTAGACCACCTAAGGAAGCAGAACGATATTTTGCCCTGCTAAAAGTTACAGAAATTGGCTTTGAACCACCTGAACAAGCGAAAAACCTAGTTCTTTTTGATAATTTAACCCCTATCTATCCAGACCAGCAACTCACCATGGAAAACGGAGAAAAAAGCTTCTCCAATCGGGTTATTGACCTTATGTCGCCCATAGGATGTGGACAGCGTGGACTCATTGTAGCTCCACCCCGCACAGGAAAAACCATATTATTGCAAGCTATGGCTAATGCAATTAACGCCAACTTTCCAGATGTTTATCTTATCGTTTTACTCATTGATGAGCGCCCCGAAGAAGTTACCGATATGGAGCGTACTGTTAAAAAAGCTGAGGTCATTAGCTCAACCTTTGATGAACCTCCGCATCGTCATGTGCAAGTATGTGAAATGGTGCTTGAAAAAGCAAAACGTCTAGTAGAAAGAAAACGTGATGTAGTCATATTGCTTGACTCTATAACTCGCTTAGGTCGAGCTTATAATGCTGTGACCCCACCTTCTGGGCGTGTTCTCTCAGGTGGACTTGATGCCAACGCTCTCCAAAGACCCAAACGCTTCTTTGGAGCTGCGCGTAATATGGAAGAAGGCGGCAGCCTAACTATTATTGCTTCTGCGCTCATTGATACAGGATCGCGCATGGATGAAGTAATCTTTGAAGAATTCAAAGGCACTGGTAATATGGAAATATATCTTGATCGCCATTTATCAGAAAAACGTGTTTTCCCAGCCATTGATATTAACCGCACAGGTACACGTAAGGAAGACCTATTACTTGGTGAAGAATCACTCAATAGAGTATGGATTTTGCGCAAAATTCTGGCACCCATGTCGTCCATTGAAGGTATGGAATTTTTACTAGATAAAATGCGTGGAACAAAGAGTAATAAAGATTTCTTAAATTCTATGGGCAGATAAATCTTTTGTTAATTAAAAAACTTCCCAAAACATAATGTTTTGGGAAGTTTCAAACTTATTACAAACCACCTTTCTGATGTTTATGCTTTATTTTTGCACATACTGAACATATTGCCTATCAGTACCCATAATATGCTTAATGAGCCAGTCTTTCAAAAATTCTAATAGTTTAATACTTAACACAGCACTTCCACTATTAAGCTGTTGCTTAAATTCCACCAGCTTATTCACAAATTTTCGATGAACCTCTTTATGTGCTGCCACATCAGGATATCTTGAACCACCAAAAATATTTTCTTCGTCCTTAAAATGGGTTACAGTATAATCTGCCAAGGCATCCAACAAGTCGCTCAATACTTTATCACTGGCATTATTTTGCATAGCTCTATATAAATCATTTATATAGTTACATAATACTTTATGTTGCTCATCAATTACATCAATACCTAGTCTTAAATCATCATTCCACACAATAAATGTATTAGCCGATGTAGCTGCATCCAAATTACCAGTATCAAGCGCATGTACAATTATATCTATCTCATCTACACTGCTAGAAAAACTAATTAGCGTACTCATGACATTGCGCATGTGCTCACCGGTAGTGGCAGAAACCTTTTGCACTCCGTCAAGTGCTGCATTAACATGGTGGCTGGTCTCAGATTGAGCTTGGGCTGCAGCAGCAATATCGCTTAATTGAGCCGCTGTTTCATCCATCCCACGCACAATATCTTGCATAAATGTTCCGGCTTGAGTAGCTTTATTCGCGCTTTCAACTGTATATTCAACGGCTTTAGACACTGCTTCCATATTACGATTAGTTTCATCTTGAATGCTAACAACAGCAGCCTCTACTTCCTTAGTTGCAAGAATAGTTTTTTCAGCAAGCTTTCTTACCTCATCAGCTACAACAGCAAAACCGCGTCCAGCTTCACCAGCTCGTGCAGCTTCAATGGCGGCATTCAAGGCTAACAAGTTGGTCTGGTCAGCTACATCATTAATAACACCCATAACTTTACCAATATCAACTGTCTTTTCTACCAAAACATTCATAGTTTCACGCAAACCAAGCACAGTTTCCTTCACAAGGTCGATGCCACCTACTGCATCTTTAACATCGTTAGCTCCGATTAAAGCGTTTTGCCTTGACATTTCAGCACCTTGAGATGCAGAATCTACTTTTTGTGCCGACTCCTCAGTATGTTGTACCATAAGGCTCATAGCAGCATGAGTTTCACCCAAGTTAGTTAGTTGCGATGCCATGCCTGCTTCAATTTCACTTATCACCTGGGTAAATTCGCGCACCCCAGTGGTTAGTTTTTTGGTAACACTAGCAGCTTTGTTGCCAATTTTTTGCATATTTTGTAAGGTTTTTTCTTGAATACCTTTTTGCTTCGCACTCTCTTCTAGTCCCTTAAGAGCATTTTGATATTGCCCATTACTAATATTAAGCTGTTTTTGTAAATCCACATATTGCTCACGCCACTTGGAGCTTAATATTACAATTTCATTATATATATCATCATGTTCACTACTAGATATTGTTGGGATTTCACCATCAATACCTTTTTGTAATTGCTTTATCAATTCTAATGCATCTTTATTTTGCACACCACTTTGCTTTGATAGTATAAATAATCCCAGCAAAGCTATACCAATACTACATCCTAGCAAAACATAACCCACAGTGAAGCTATAATCCAACAGTACAGCTAAAATATTTAACAATACTAAACTTATAATAGAGGCAACATACCAAAGGCTTACTTTCATGACTCTCCCCGCTATAATGTAATTATATATACAATCGGAAAAATGCAAAAAAAAATTATACCTACAACAATATGAAATTAATTTTTATAATAACATAATTTATAGTTTATTTCCAAGCTCATGTTATGTATAATTATAAATATAAAGAATTATACAATTAAAAACATATAAGGAAACATCGTGAAATTACTTGACTTACGCACTTTACAATGCCCTCAGCCAGTTATCCAATGCCGGCAAACTCTCACTCAAGAAGACATATCGCAAATACAAATTTTGGTTGATAACGATGCTGCAGTAGAAAATGTAAGTCGTTATCTAGCGCAGCAAGGTTTTACGGTTCAAAATACAAAACAAGGTAATGATTTTTCCATATCAGCCCAGCGCGATGGTAACTTTCCCACAAAAAATACATCAGAAAATACTTCTAGCATCACTAAAAATGCAGAAGAACAATCTATAGCCATCTTCATAACCACCCAACACTTAGGCCACGGTGACGGTGAATTGGGAGAAAAACTCATGGCTACTTTTTTAAGCACTCTCCCTGAACTTGGCAAAAGCCTTTGGCGAATCATTTTCTTAAATGGTGGTGTAAAACTTGCGGCCCAAAACGGTCCAGCCCTAAAAACACTTCAGGAGCTTGAGCAAAATGGAGTTAACATATTAGTATGCGGTACTTGCCTTGCTCATTACGGCCTTGAAAAACAAGTGGGTGAAACTTCCAATATGTTAGATATTGTAACTAGTCTACACCTTGCAGATAAAGTTATTCGCCCTTAAAAATATAGATTAAAAAGGGTATTTTACTTTGCTAAGATCGTTTTAGGCCTTCTAGCATAGAATTGAAAATAAAATATGTGTTTATAAAAGAATACACAAACAATCTAGTCTAATTCGCGCTCTTTAATATTAGATGAACTAGGTTTTTCATTTTCTGGAGCCTTTGTAATTGGCTTTAAGCCAGGCACAACGTCTTCTACTTGAGATGAACTTTTTACTAAACTATCACGCATATATAAACGACCTACAACACCCAAATCTTCATATACACCAACTACACTGCCATTTAACATACCTGTTGAAGGTGGATTTAGAATAACAACATAGTAAATTCGCGGGACAGCACCGCGTGTTCGTAACAATGTACCAGCTACAAGCCAATCACTTGTTCCATCGCCATTCCAGTCTGTCACAGCTACCATGTCAACATCAATGCGTCGCTCTATCCTATTATAATTTTTTCTAGATTTGATGGTTTTTATATTAGTAACAGTAAAACCATGCTTACGTATTTGTATGCTATTTTCTTTGGGTTTTTTACGTACTATCTGAGCAAATGAAAGATTCCCCATAGTTTCAACTTTGTCATCAAATAAAAAATTTGACGAAAGACGCTCATAGAGAATTTGACCAAATTCACCGGAAAATCCCGGCCACATGGCAGGTAAATAGTCTCGTGAGCTATCTATAATATCACGTGCTATTAGTTCATTAGGCATACGGTCTGCCATAAGCTTAAACTGCTGAGTTTGGATTACATCAACTTGACGGCCGGTACATGATACTAACAATATACATAAACAAAATACACATAAAATATGACGAAAAAAATTCATAAATACCTGCAAATTTAAGTTTCAACGATTCAACAAAAAAACATATAAGTATACATAGGTCAAGATATTTATATTTTATTATGCATGTAAGAAATTAAGATTTCGGTATATGGCAAAATGTGTTGAACTGAATTTTATCTAAGTCATGGGGTTTTAGCCCACTCCTGTCG
>CAYJDF010000067.1:11544-13039 GCA_964368845.1 uncultured Desulfovibrionaceae bacterium | reverse complement strand
CAAAATACTTATCGTGAAATTTCATCTTGTTCTAATTGTGGTGATTTTCAAGCCAGACGCGCCCAAATTCGCTTTAGACCTAAGGGTGGTGGCAAGCCACAATTTGCTCATACCTTGAATGGGTCAGGCCTTGCTGTGGGACGTGCTCTTGTGGCCGTGCTTGAAAATGGTCAACAAAAAGACGGTAGTGTAAGATTACCTAAGGTTCTTGTACCATATATGAATGGTATGGAAGTTATTGAGTTAGCATAGTTTTTCATTTTTGGAAAAGCCTTTTTTATTTAAAAGGCTTTTCCAAGTTTTCCTTTTCTTAAAAATCCTCCTCGTATATTAATAATAAAAAAGTATTGCCAAAATAGTATTTTGCATTATATATTGCTTATTAGGAAATATTACTAAAAATAATTATATGAATTGGAGATAGTATGCTCACCAAAATAACACCTAAAGATGCTTATGAACTTCTTACACAGGGTACAGCTCGTATAGTTGATATACGCTCAGCGGCTGAATTTGCTCAAATGTCCATTGAAGGTTCATTGCTTGCACCATTATCTGTAATTAAGTTACAAAAGTTGGATGAAAATAATGAAAAGCCTACGGAAGTTATTTTCTTATGCAGGTCTGGCAATCGCACTGAAAATGCATCCGCAACTTTGGAAGAACTCTTTCCCAATGCCTATATGCTAGACGGGGGTATTACAGCTTGGAAAAATGCTAATTTGCCCCTACGTATAGGGCAAAAGCAAGTCATACCGCTTGAAAGACAAATTTTAATTGCAGCCGGAAGTTTAATTTTATTGGGCTTTTTGGGAAGTTTTGTATGGCATCCGCTTATGTTGTTAACTGGATTTGTGGGTGCTGGTCTTGTTTTCGCTGGTGTATCAGGTTTTTGTGGTCTTGGTATATTGCTTTCAAAAATGCCCTGGAATAAGGAATAAATATGTTAAATTTTATAGGTGAAATTCAAACCCCATATATTGGTGTAGATGATTGCCCGCGAAATATTAGCGAGGATGGACCACTTTGTACTATTATTATTCATAAAGAATATGAAGCTGGTTTAAAGGGTTTACAAGTTGGTGAAAAAATACTGATACTTTATTGGCTTGATCTTTTAGAATATACAAGCCCAGAGCAACGTTCGCGCAAGAGTGGGAAAGAAAAAGGTGTTTTTGCTTTGCGTTCTCCACGTAGACCTAACCCTATAGGAGCTGCAGTATTGCAAATTGAAAGTATAACGCAAAATACTCTTCAAGTTAAAGGACTTGATTGTGTGAGTGGTACTAAGCTTTTGGATATTAAGCCTGCCATGATGGGTGAAGTAGAGTAATTTTATAAACAAATAAAAACCAAGCGTAATTGTTCATGCTTAGCAAATATTTATTCTTTGTATCCGTTTGGCTTGTTACTAGCTAATAGCTGTAATATATATTTTGCAACGAAGAAGGGTAGAGCATCAAGGTATTGTTATGCAATTAAAAATTTAATTTAT
>CAYJDF010000067.1:0-11444 GCA_964368845.1 uncultured Desulfovibrionaceae bacterium | reverse complement strand
TGTTCATCTAGAGCTATGAAAGCATCCACCACGTCAGGGGCAAATTGAGTTCCACGTCCTTCTACAATAAGTTCTTTGGCTTTCTCATGGGGCATAGATGGCTTATAAACGCGTTTACTGGTTAATGCGTCATATACGTCTGCAACACTCATAAGCTGAGCTGGTAGGGGGATTTGATTTTCTGCTAAGCCCTGCGGGTAACCTTTACCATCCCAGCGTTCGTGATGGCTATAGGCAATGGTACGTGCTATTCGTAAGAATGAATCTGAACCAAGCTTGGTGTCAGCAGATGATAGAGCATCACGCCCGCGGGTGGTGTGTTGTTTCATATATTCAAATTCTTCTTCAGTAAGTCGCCCTGGTTTTTGAAGTATGGCGTCTGGAATACTTACCTTACCTACGTCATGCAGTGGTGCTGATAGGTAGAGTAGTTCAATGGTTTTGGGGTCTAAGGCCTTAGCATATTTTTCATCTTTGGCCATATATTCAGCCAGTAATTGAACAAATTTTTGAGTACGTTTAATATGTAGGCCGGTTTCTGGGTCGCGCCATTCAGCAAGGCTTGCCATGGCCTCAATAGTAGCTTCTTGGGTAAGTACAAGTTCGCGGGTTCTTTCTTTAACTAGATCATCTAGTTGGTCGCGGTGCTTTTTTAATTCTAATTGATTATCCACACGTGTGGTCACAAGGGTTGAGCGAAATGGTTTACTAACATAGTCCACAGCTCCAATACTAAGTCCTCGTGATTCTTCTTGTTCGTCATTTTGAGCTGTAATAAATAGTACAGGAATGTCATGCGTTGATCTATTGGATTTTAGCTCTTGGCATACTTCGTAGCCATCCATTCCTGGCATTATAACGTCAAGGAGAATAATATCTGGGTGTGGGGTTTTGTTGGCTATGCGCAAGGCATCTTCCCCATTACGTGCAAACATAACAGTATATTTATCTCTAAGTAACTCACCAAGAATGCGTATATTTTCTGGTGCGTCATCAACAATCAATACGCGACTACGGTTGGCATCGGCTGGTTTTGGGGGTGCTATGGTATCCATATATATCTCCCTTTTCTTGTTACTATATAATTAGTCCTGTAAGCAAATTTGTAAAGGTTTTAATGATGAATATGAGCTAATTTTTATTAAGGGCCGTGGCTATTGGCTCTGCCATACTTTTGGCTAATTGTTTAAGTAATACACTATGTGCCTGTACTAAGCTAGTATAGTCTTGTCCAGCAGCGGCTTGATTTACAAAAGCACCACTTACTATAATATCATCACGTCTATCACGTACAGTCCAGCGCGCGTCTAGGGTGACACTTTGACCTATGGTTCCATCAAAGCGTTGTACCTGCACAAAGATTTGTAATGGAGTTAAACTATCATTATCTAGAGGTTGAAGGAGTACATTTTGCTTGAGTAATAGCGGAGTAAGCACTTCTGCCATGACGCGCGTAGCTCCACTTTCCACAGGTTCTGCCCAAGAGTCAAAACTAGCCATATTTAGGCGCACACCATTACTGTCACGGGTGACGATGGAGTTGCGGTCAAGATATTTTGGCATATCCACTTGAACTAATTGTAGTGTTGGCATTTTTTCTAAATCTTTATTGTTACCAAGGGCAATGGGTGTGCTTTCACCGCTATCTAGGATATAGAAAGTGGTTTCTGGACTACGCATGCTACAGGCGGTGAGAAGCAAACTTAAAGTGAGTATAAGAGTTATGGGGTTTTTTAACATTGTTATCTACCTCCTTTTCCAAGTATAAGAGATTCTGGGTGCTGCTCTAACAAGTCTGCAAGCTCTCTAAAAGCGCGTGCAGTTC
Organism: uncultured Desulfovibrionaceae bacterium; assembly: GCA_964368845.1. Classification (GTDB taxonomy): domain Bacteria; phylum Desulfobacterota; class Desulfovibrionia; order Desulfovibrionales; family Desulfovibrionaceae; genus CAYJAD01. Next base: position 9,619 of record CAYJDF010000067.1, on the reverse strand, counting down.
TAGTTATTTCTTTGGCAGTTTGGCTAACATCACTAAGAGTTTTATCTAAATCACGGACAATACGTGAATTTGGCGAAATTATTTGATTGGTTGAAGATAGCACGGTTTCTAGCTCATTGGCCGCTGCTGCAAAACCGTTCATGGCAAGTTGGAATGCGGTCATGGCTTCTGGCAGTTGATTATCAAGGGTTGCACTTGTATCTCCAAGGGCATTGATGGCGCGTTGAATATCATTGCGTAATGATGTGGCGTTGGCTGTTAGTTCTGAGGTATTTTCAAAGGTTGAACGCATGGCTTTTAAGGATGCATGTAAGTCTGAATTGTTGGTAAGCCTAGCAAAACCATCTAGGGCATCATTTAGTGACTGTGCCATATTTTCAAGAGGTAAGCGCGCCAAAGTACGCTGGAACTGGTCAAGAGGTGAGGGTACTGTAGGTATTTCAAAAGCATGGTTGGCTGAATGGTAGCGAGCCGGAGTATCAGGGAAGAAGTCAAGCTCTACATTGTACTGTCCGGTAATAAGGCTTTGCATTTGCAGTCTTGCTCTTAAACCACGTTGAATCATGCGTCGCATAAGTTCTTCACGTGTGATTTTGTTTTGTTCTTCTTTAGCTGTGTTAGTAAATGCAATGCTTGTGGCATTAATGGTGATATATACTGGTATGGTAACACCTTCATCGCGAGAATTGGCTACAAGAAGAATTTGTGTGACTTTGCCCATGGGCACACCACGAAATACTACCGGTGCACCTATGGATAATCCGCTAACAGAACCATCAAAATAGAGTACATATTCAATGTCTTCAGCAAAAATATCCTTACCACCTAGTGACACTATGGCTAGAATAAAGAGGGCTATGCTGCCAATGACAAAAAGTCCAACCTTTGTTTTGCTTATATCCTTACTCATATATTCTCCTAATTCTTATAAACTCATGATTTTTCTTTGTATTCTCCACGAGTCAAGAAATTTATTACTGCTTTGGGAGTGTTATGGTTATCTAATAATTCTTGAGGTTTGCCAATAGCCGCAACAGCTCTTGTTTCAGCATCAAGGTAGAGAGCAGTATCAGCAATGGCAAAAAGTGAGGCCAATTCATGTGTTACTACCACAATACTTTTTTTATATCCGCTTCTAAGCTCTAAAAGTAAATCATCAAGATGTCGTGCACTTACAGGGTCTAAGCCAGCAGATGGTTCATCAAGAAATAAAATGTCTGGGTCAAGTGAAAGGGCGCGCGCAAGTCCAGCGCGTTTACGCATGCCACCACTAATTTCTGATGGATAATAGTCACCAAAGCCTGCAAGGCCGACTAGAGAAAGCTTGAGTTCGGCTTGTTCTCTTATGTCGTTATTGGATAAACTGGTATATTGCTGTAGAGGCAAGCTAATATTTTCCACTAAGGTCATGGAGCTCCATAATGCTCCACCTTGAAAAAGCACTCCCACACAGCGCATAATTTCTTGGCGTTTTTGCTCATCTGCGTCCCAAAAATTTACGCCGTTATAGAAAAGTTTTCCAGCAAAGGGTGATTTTAGCCCCATAAGTACGCGTAAAAGTGTGCTTTTGCCACATCCGCTACCACCCATAATGATAAATATCTCACCTTGTTTAACAGTAAAGTTTACATCGTTCATGAGCACAAAGTCCTCATAACCAACTTGTAGCCCTTGGGCAGAAATTATATGTGTGTTGCGCTCTGTCATATTTCAAGCACGTTGCAAATCACTGTAATAATAGCAGTGGCAATAATAATACCTACAATGGCGTTGACCACGGCTGCTGTTGTGGACATTCCTACAGCAGCAGCACTGCGCCCACAACGTATGCCTTGATAACATCCGGTAAGGGCTACAATAATACCAAAACTTGTACCATAGACTAAACCAATGATAACATGTTTGAAAGCAACCATTTGTATGGTGGCATTAATATATTCTTGAGGGCTTAGGTTGAGCATAAATACACCTACTAAAAAACCACCAATAATACCCATAGCATCGGCATATAGGGTTAATAGTGGAGTCATAATGCATAAGGCAAGGGTTCTTGGTAATACAAGAAAATCAATGGGAGAAATACCAAAGGTTGTTAGTGAGTCTACTTCCTCATTAACTTGCATTGTTCCAATGAGGGCTGCATAGGCTGCACCCATGCGCCCACTCATGACAACGCCTACCATAATAGCACCCATAACACGTAGCATGCCAATGCCCACTAAGCCAGCCACATATATTTGTGCTCCAAATTGGGTTAACTGTACAGCACCCACAAAGGCTAAAATAAGCCCAAAAAGTAAACTAGTTATAGAAATAATGGGTAGAGCTTCTGCCCCACATTCTTGTACTGCGGCTAAAAAATCGCGCCAGCGCATATCTGCCTTGCCACGCACAAGACGCCCAATGGATAGTGCCACTTGCCCTATGAAATCCACGGCATTTATTAGGACTTTTGGTAGGTTAATTGTGGCAGCACCAATGCGCTCAATAAAATTTTGCTTAACATGCTTGCGGTTGGCTTCTAACTTAGCTGGAACTTTGAAAGTCATGGATAATAGTTGTTGCAATCCATTGGGTAGAGCATCAAGGTTAACAGTTATTTTGTGCTCTTTGGCGTAATGTACTATGCGAACAACTATGGCAAGTAGTGAACTGTCAAATGCAGCAAGCTCATTGGCTGTAAGCTCAATATGTTTAACTTGGGGTTGTTTTAGGGCGTCAATGACAGCTGTAGTACTAGGTTGATGCAAGGATATGTTCCAGTGCCCAGAAAAATTTATGTTGATTTGGGAGCTATTGGTATTAATAGTGATTTTGGCGTCATCTTGCATATTTTTGAATTCTTGGAAAATTAATTAAGTACCAAATAATAATGATATGGAGTTTTTAAACAACTTTTTACATTATGGCTTAATTTGCTAATTAGCGCAAGAACGAAGATTAGGCAAAAAATTTTCAAAATTGCCTGAGCTGGTGCAGAAAAAAACGCCCTAATATGTATTAATACACAGAGTATTAGAAGTAATACAAATTAAATTAATTTTGCTTTTTGCAATTCAGCCCGTAAGAGTTCTTTATTTTCGGCACTTAAATCACAAAGTGGCAAGCGTAATTCCTCGTCAATTTTGCCCATCATAGCCAGAGCAATTTTAACTGGAGTTGGGTTAGTTTCAACAAACATAATTCTATTTATAGGCATCAGGTCGTAGTGCAAATGACGCGCTTTATCTAGGTCACCTTCAAAAAATGCCTTACAAAGACTAGCCATTTTACCAGGTAGGATATTGGATGTAACAGAAATAACACCAGAACCACCAACACTTAGAAGTGGTAATACTGTGAAGTCATCGCCAGATACTGTACTAAAACCTTTAGGACAGTATTCAATTATATCTGATACTTGACATAGGTCTGCTGTGGCTTCTTTTACTCCAATGATATTTGTAAATTCATGAGCTAGACGACCAACTGTTTTAGGCAATAAATTACAGCCAGTGCGCCCAGGTACATTATAAAGTACCAATGGAAAATCCACAGCCTCACATATGGCTTTATAGTGTTGGTATAAACCTTCTTGGGTTGGTTTATTGTAATAGGGGGTGATTAGTAATGCTCCATCTGCACCAGCATTTTTGGCAAATCTGGTTAGACGTATGGCTTCACTGGTATTGTTAGAGCCTGCACCTGCCAATACAGGTACACGTCCTTTAGCTTGATCTATACAAATTTCAATGACTTTTTCATGCTCTTCATGGCTAAGTGTAGCAGACTCACCTGTAGTTCCACAAGGCACAAGACCATTTATACCTTCCTGAATTTGCCATTCAATGAAGGAACGATATTTTTCTTCGTCCACTTGGCCCTTATGAAAGGGTGTCACCAATGCTGTGAAAGCGCCTTTGAGTTGCATAGTCACTCCATAAAATACGAAATTCATAATTTATGATATAAAAAATTTAAACAAAAATAAATTTATATCATAATTTAGAATGCACATATCCTAAAGACGGCAGAAAACTGCCGCCATTAGGAAGTGGAAAAATAAATTTAAGGATTTGGTAAAAAAAAATTTTAACAAACCAAGGCAAAATTGCTACTTATTGAGGAATTCTTTCAATTCTTTGCCAGCGCGGAAAAATGGCAAACGCTTTGGCTCAACAGTAACTTTTTCACCAGTTTTAGGATTACGACCAGTATAACCTTCGTATTCTTTAACCTTGAAGCTACCAAATCCGCGAATTTCAACGCGTTCACCGGCAAGCAATGAGTCTTTCATACAACTTACAAAGGTGTTAACTACTACGGAAGCATCATCCATAGACAAGTTTGCCTCATCCGCAAGAGTTTTGATAAGTTCGCTTTTGTTCATGTTTTCTCCAGATATTATAGCTATTTGCATTTAAGCTTTTGAATAATAACATAATTTTATTCAAAGGTAAATGCTTATTATGCACCAATTTCTAATACACTTCTTTTTCCTAGTATATCAAGCATACTTAGACGTATTTTTTGAAGTTTTTTCGCAAGGTTTTGTATGTCTACTCCAGCATTGCTACCTGCAGCCCAGTTCATAAGTGGGTCTTGGCGCAAAACTGCATCTATTAACTTACTATCGCTTCGTACAGCACCAAGTAGCACTGGCTCAATACCCATAAAGCGTTGACAAGCTGTGGCAAGCCTATCAAAGGTTTGCTTTTCTTCTTTTTTATTTTCCACCTGATTTACAATAACCATGAAATCACGCACATTATGATTACTGTGTAAAACCTTCATTAGGGCATAGCTATCGGTGAGTGATGTGGGTTCTGGGGTTACAACTATAATACGCAAAGCCGCCATGGCTGCAAAGGATTGCACCATATCGGTAATGCCAGCCCCAAGATCCATAAATACATAGTGATATTTACCAAGCAAGGGTTCAAGACGTTTTAGCAAAAGCTCACGCTGATCATCGTCTAATTCCACCAACTCCGGCACACCGGATGCTGCGGGAAGAATATCTAAACCTTCTTTTAGGGAATAAAGAATGTCTTGCATACTAGCATTACCAAGTAAAGCGTCTTGAAGGTTGCCTTCTGGTGTTATATTTAATAATACATCAAGGTTAGCTAATCCCATATCGCAATCAAGCAGTAGGGCAGGATAGGACATTTGATGCAGGGCATAAGCCAGATTAAGAGTGATGTTGGTTTTGCCAACTCCTCCCTTACCGCTCATGACGCATACACTAAGTGTTGTATTAGACATAATTCCCCCGTGCTAAGAGATAAAAAGGTGTTTGAAGTTCATTTATTATATAACAATTTGATTATTCTAAAATTAATTACCACCAAAGAGGAAACGCTTTTCATGTGAATGCACAAGGGTTGCATCAAGATCCACATCTGGATTTTTATAAACATGGGCACTTTGACTAGATGCGTCTATAAGCGCAAGTTCAGCTTGTTTAAAAAGTGTTTCGGCCTGACAAGCTTTGCCCATGCAACCTGCTATGCCAGCTTTTAATAAAAGCCCTTGCTTGGTACAAAATTCGATAATGTCTTCCACAATGTTTTGAGCTTTAAAAGTTTTAGCCCCAGGTAAAATAAGGGCAAATTCTTCTTGATTAATGCCACCTAAAAAATCACAAACGCTTGTATATTGCTGAAGTGATTTTTGTAAAATATTGCCTGGATCTTTAGCAGAGCTTTTTTTACTTTGCACAATATTAAAACGCACTACAGCAAGTGGAGCATTGCTCCTACTGGCTCTGGCTACTTCTCTTTCTAGCTGTTTCATGAAGTTTGCTGTTAATAAATTGTCTGTCAAAGTATTTTCAGTGTCTACTGAAAGCTGGGCTATTTGAACGCTTGGTGGATTATCATGAACTTCAAGAGCGCACCAACTGGTTGGTTCTGCCTTAGCACAAAGCTCTGTCCAAGCTTTTTGATCCATACCTTGCATGAGGCGAGCCAATACGAAATAAGGCCCATTATGCGCGCTCTTGGGGCTTAAACGCTTATGTACATTAATAAGCTCTTGTATAAGTTGATTAAGGTCAGTACTTGGCATAGCTATGGTCTTAGCGTTTTTTATCATGTTCGTAAAGTAGATATTCACGTTGAAAAATATCTATGCGTCCATCAAGCACCGCATCAACATCCCCCACCTCAGTATTACTGCGATGATCTTTAACTAGTCTGTATGGATGCATGGTATAGGTGCGGATTTGGCTGCCAAAGGCTATGCTATCTTTGCCAGCATAGTGGGCTTGGCGTTGTGCGTCTTGCTTGCGTAATTCCAAATCATAAAGTCTTGCCCGTAAAATTTGCAAGGCGGTTTCCTTGTTGTGATGTTGAGACTTTTCATTTTGGCATTGAGCGGTAATGCCTGTGGGAATGTGCGTTATGCGAACAGCCGAGCTTGTAGTATTAACACTTTGCCCCCCAGGCCCGCTAGATCTGAAGGTGTCATATCGTAAATCTGCCTCTTTAATATCCAAAGAGATATTTTGTCCTGCATCTGGTATAATGTCTACTGAGGCAAAGGATGTATGGCGTCTACCCGATGCGTCAAAGGGCGAGATGCGAATAAGCCTGTGTATGCCTCGTTCGCCTTTTAATAGTCCAAAACTATTAGGTCCGCATATGCGTAGAGTCACACTTTTAAGTCCGGCTTCATCGCCAGATAAATAGTCTAGCTGTTCAACTTTGTATTTATGCGTATTAGCCCAGCGCGTATACATACGTAATAGCATTTCGGCCCAATCTTGAGATTCTGTACCCCCAGCCCCAGGATGAATTTCTAAAATGGCGTTTTGGCTATCTTCTTCATGGGAGAGTAGCATGCTCATTTCAGTAGTATCAAGTAAGCCATCAAGGCTTTCTATTTGTTCATTTAATGAATCTAAGGCTTCAGCTTCTTCATCTTCTGCAGCAAGGCTTAACCATTCTTGCATATCACTGTGACATTTAAGCAGAATTTCAAGCCTGTTAACTTCATCTTCAAGTTTACGTTTTTCTTGTAGAATTGGTGTTAAAGCAGTGGGGTCTGACCAGGCATCGGCTTGGTTTAATTTACTTTCAATATCTGCAAGACGCTTTTTGCATCCATCAAGGTCAAAGTCGCCCCCAAAGAGTGTTAAAACGTTGCGAAAGGGTGCTGGCACGGGTGCGTAATTCTGTTAAATGTAGCATAATATTTCTTGTTTGTGGTAAAAAATTATAACTTAATTTGCCTTTTACCTATGAATAAAGCAAGTAACAATAAACCCAAGATACAAGGAGTTAACCAAGGATAAATATTAAAAAATACAGTATGTTGATTTTTTGTTTGAGCATAACCAACGTAGCTTTGGGCCTTGAATTGCTCACCCTTAAATACAAAGCGACCATAGTTATCTACAATGGCAGAAATACCAGTATTGGTACTACGCACAAGATAACGCCCTTGTTCAATGGCGCGTAGCATGGCTAATTGTAAATGTTGCTCTGGGGCAGATGAGTCGCCAAACCAGCCATCATTACTTATATTAACCAATATATTTGCCCCTTGGGCTATTCTTTGCCTTGCAATGTGTGGGAATACACTTTCATAACAGATGAGCATACCAAGGGCAAGTTCATCATATACAAGGGGTTCGCTTTTTTTACCTTGGGTAAAGTTGCCAATACCCTGTAATAAAGGTTCTAAAAAATTTATTAATAGCCATGAAGGCACATATTCGCCAAATGGCACGAGATGCATTTTATCATAAAAACTACTTATTCTTCCTTGTCCACTAAGTAAATAGGCACGATTATATACTTCGCGCCTATGCTCATCATATACAATTATGCCTGGTGCACCTACTAAGAGTGGGAGCTGCATATTTTTAACAAATTGCATAAGATCTGGTGTAAGTCTTTTGTGATGCTCAAGATAAAAGGGCATGGCAGTTTCTGGCCAGAGCATAATGGCTTTTTGCGCGTTTGGATTTTGTTTACGCCAAAGCTCAACAGCATTATAAGTTAAATTTTTATATATATCTAGGCTAGCTTGTTGGGATTTAGCTTCCCATTTAATGTTTTGGTCAATATTTCCCTCAGCCATGATAAAGGCATAATCCTTGGTTGAATCTTGGGCTTGTGGTGGATTTGAGTATAAAGTATAAAATCCAAAACATATTAGCATAATAATGCAAATACTTCCAACTATGGCTAGGTTTGCCTTTTTGTAATTTATGGCCTCAGTGAGGCACAGCACAGCAAAGACATATAGACTTGAAAGTGCATAACTACCAACTAAGCTTGCAGCTTGCACCATGACAGGCCAAGGCACAAAGGCAGAGCTTATTTGTAACCATGGAAAACCTGTTAACATTATACCGCGTATAAATTCAAGTAAATACCATATGCAAGCTAAAGCCATGCAGCGAGTAAGTGCGTGGGGAGTATACTTTTTAAGTACAAAGGATGCTAAAGAAAATATACCAGCGTAAAGACCAACATATGCTCCAATAGCTAGAGCACAAGGTATAGCTAAGGGCCAGGGCAATTTGCCCACATTGTGTATAGGTATGGCTAACCAATAAAGTGCGGCTGATGAGCCAATTAAGCCCAAAAGCCAACCTCTGCGTAAGGCATCTAATTTATTAATTGCCTTACTGCCTATAATATAAAGGCTTAGCGGAAAAAGTAGTACTAATGCCGGTACATGATAGATGGCGTTAGGAAAGCCAAGCCATATACCAAGTACACCAAGGATAAGCCAAAAAATATAAATTTGTTTGGGCATTATTCTTCTGGCATTTGCTCTTGTATGGTGTTGAATTCTAACTTTTCAACCAAGATACGTCGTATAAACTTTACATCCGCTTCCTTGACCATAAAAGACCAACCCTCAAGGTCAAAAGTTTCACCTTGGGTGGGTACATGCCCAGCTTGCAAACTCAAATATCCGCCAATGGTATCCACTTCGTCAGACTCAATATTTATACCAAGTTCTGCCAAATCTTCTAAGTAGGTGCGCCCACTAATTTCATAGCAATTATCACTAATGATGCGGATATCTTCTTCCTTGGGGGCATCGTGTTCGTCTTCAATATCGCCCACAATTTCTTCTAAAACATCTTCAATGGATATAATGCCAGATGTACCGCCATATTCATCAATTGCAATGGCTATATGTAGTTTACGAGTGCGAAATTCTTGTAATAATTCGCGTATACCCTTGGTTTCTGGCACAAAGAATGGTTCACGCATAAGGTCATCCACGGGCAAATTTTGCCTTTCTGGTTCTACCAATGAGCGCAACAAATCCTTAGCATGCAAAATGCCAATAATATTATCTCTTGTGTCATGAAAAACTGGAATACGCGAATGCCCAGATTCAACAATAAACTTTGCTGCTTCTATAATGGGCGATTGTGAAGGAACACAATCAATATCAGTGCGTGGGGTCATGACATCTTGTACCTGCATATCGTCAATGCGCAAGATACTAAGAAGCATGGATTCTTCGTCTGCAGCTACTTCACCTTCAGCGCGGGCTTCAAGTATAGCTTTTTCTAATGATTCTTCATCGTCTCGGCGAAAAAGTTTACTAAGCCGAGACCAGAGCGTACTGTCGGGACCTCCGTCCAAAAGAACCTCCAAGTTAA
>CAYJDF010000066.1:0-13190 GCA_964368845.1 uncultured Desulfovibrionaceae bacterium | reverse complement strand
GGGTGTACGCATAGTATCGGCGTAGGTAGTTCAAAATTTAGGTTTAACTTTTTAGCATATCCCCCCGCCGCAGGCGGGGGGATATCTTATTCTTTGCCTAAATTGTTGTTATTTAACTAAAGAAACACATGCCCAAAGCGACCTCTCCCCGAAAACGAGAGAGGTCGCTTTTATTGTGTCATGTCGTTTTGGGCTACATCGAAGCTATGTTATTAAATGGGACCTCTCCCGGGGTTGCCGGGGGCTGCGCCACCACCACCGCCACCACCCAAAGATGTAGGCTCTATTTCGTTTCCGTTTTCATCCACAATACTTCCGCCTGAAATACTGTACACACCCGAAACATCAAGCTCGCTATCACCACCTGAATAAATGGCGTTCACCTCTATTGTTATTGTGCCACCTTCGATGGTTAAATCTCCGTTAGAGTCAATTCCATCCCCCATGGACTTTAGCGAAATTGTTCCGTCGGTGATTCTTACATAGCCTGTTTCGCTACTTGCGTTAATTGCATCATCCAGCACATTTATTGAAATATTGCCCCCGTTTATTGTGACTGTTTCTCCCTCAAGGCCCTCATATGCGTTTTCGACCGTTAAGCTTATATCGTTTATTGTAAGGTCAATATCGGCATGAATTGCATCATCGCCTGAAATTATTGCATACGTTCCACTGTTTATCGTCAAGTTGTTATTGGCATGAATGGCATCTTCATAAGAGGAAATATCAAATTCACCACCGTTTAACACGATGTTCAAACCTTTAATTCCCTTCATACTATCTTCAAGCAGGCTGCTTGGCTGCACGATACCCGAAGAGCCTTCGCCACGAGTGATTTCATTCAAAACTTCGACAAATCCACCACCTGATAGGATGCTGAAGTTTCCGCCATCTATTTGAAGCGTTTGCTCGGAGCTTATGCCGTCATTTTGTGCGGTGATGTTAAAATCACCGTTTGTTATAATAAGGTTTCCTTTGTCGGCCTCTTCGTCGTTAGAAGCTTTAAGCCCGTCCTTTCCCGCTACCACAGTTATGTTGCTTTGGCTAATAGCAAGCAAGTCTTTGCCCACTATGCCGTCTGCAACGGCATTTACGATAATCGTGCCACCCTCAATAATCAAATCATCGCGGCTGTTTATGCCGTCGTTGTATGAAGTAGTAACAGTAAGGCTTCCGCTACCAACGATAGTAGTGTCGGCCCTTGAGTAAAGCGCCGCCGAGGGGAATTCTTCATCGGTGGTAACTATTTCACCCTGAGTAACGGTGTTTTCACCCTGTAGCGTTATTACAACATCCTGCGCTTCGATGATGTTGACAGGCGTGGAGTTTTCGTTACTTATATGTGCGCTGTTTAAGATGAGATGCACTGCACCATCGTCGATGTCTTTGTCGACATTTACCGTTATGCTGTTATATTCTCCGGAAAACTCGTATGTACCACTTTCGGTGATTGAAACATCTTCCTCGCTCATTGGTATTGCGCTATCGCCTATTTCATCAGTGAAAGAAGTATCCGGAAATTCCATTTCCGAAGCAGCAGTTTGGTTAGACTCCGCAAGTGATGGCTGGGCTGTGCCGGCGCTGTTACCGGCGGTGCTTTCGTCTGTTTTTGCACATCCGGCAAAAACCAACAGTGAAATCATTAAAAAAACCATTAAAGTTTTTTTCATAATAATGCTCCATTCCGCCGCTTCGCATCGGCACAAAATTTAATGAAATATGCGGCTCTTATCATGCGAAGCACAAGGAATGATAAGAGCATTATTGATTTTAGATTTGTTAGTTTGAAACTTGTTTCAAACTATATACCTCGTAAAGCTATTTTTTGAGTGCGAATGCCACAGCCCCACAGGCCATAGCCGAAATGCCGATTATCATCAAAATAGTCTGATACACAGATGCAGTTCCTGCAATTTCGAAAATCCCACGGAGCACAAAGCTTAATAGTAATGCGGCCACACCTGTGTGATAAAGGTGAGTTGCTAAAAAATGATGTGGAGTGCTTTTTTGGAGCTGCATACATAAAACGCCGGCTAAAACGCCAAAAATCAAGGGGCACAGGAACATATAGCTCATATATGGCGAAGTTACACCGTGAGAAAAGAATGAATATATATAAGAGAATAAAGCGCAAAATAGCGTTACACCAAGATAAGGCATCACTCGTTTTTGAAAGTAAAATTTTCGCACCTGCTTTTGGCTATCCAATGTAGACAATGTCGCTAACACTCCTTTCTTGTATGTCTCTTCCGTTTGTAGTGGGGTTGTTTACCAGCTCGCCCATAAATATCATAGTGGCAGAGCCGCCACCGTCTAAATTGTAGGCCGTTTTGCAATCATACGAGCTTAGAACTATCGCCATTTCTTCAAGCGATAACCCCTCGCTTTGGCTTGTGCGTCCATCTGCCACCATGAAAATATAGTGGTTCTCCTCTATCATTGCAATAGCTGTTCGGGGGTTGCTGGGGTCTTCACGCTCCACTTGGCTGTTCTCGTCAACAACTATTTCGCCCTCTGCGATAAGCCCGGGACCAAAAGAAAAAATTTGAATGGCACCATTTGCTTTGAGCTCTTGTGCGGAAACTTCGCTTTCGTTAACTATCTCCATGTTTCCGTTTTCGTATATCACTAAATCCTCGTTGTCGCCCTCTGTCATTACATCACGATATAAATAGCCGTTTCGCATGACGTAGCCATAGTCTCGAAACCCATAGTAATCGCCGTTGATGGCAAGTATAGCACTGTTTTCTTCGGCTATTACCGAGGTTTTCTCCGTGACATTTATGCCAAAAGAATTTTCGGCCAGCCCTGTTTTTAAGTACGAGCTATCGGCCAGCACTATCTCAGCTATATAAATATTCGTATCAAATTCTCTGATAGTATCAATCGTGATTTGTATGTTTTCGTCGGTGTAGCTGGTTTGTGTGATAATAGGTAGGGCGACATCCTGCTGTGTGTTAAAAGCCGCTTGGCCACTGCCCGCAGCAACATCACTTTCAGCAGGGGCGCTTGTTGTTTCGGGGCTGTTGCTTTGCGTACCTAAATAATGCTCATCCAATATCACAACATTTTGGGGTATAACAAACCTGTTTAGCAGCGTGAACGCAACATAAATGGCCAAAAATAAAGTTGCGCAAAGCTTCCAAATTATTGATGCTTTTTTTGTGTTCATAATTTACCTATAGTCCGTTGATAAATGATTCGGGCTTGCCAATAATAATTTCAAGGTTTCCGTTTCTGGTTCTTAGCTCGTCGATTAGTTTTTTTTCATCGCTCACATCTTTCAGCTCGATTTCATAGCTTAGCTTAAAGAGGCTGCCCATATTGGTGGTTTTTGCAAATATCAGCTTGGATTTCTTTGTGAAACGGCTAAATATATCATCAAATACGTTAGTGTAGTTCAAGTTTTCGGGTATGGTGATTTGCAAGGTTCGAGCTGTGCTTTCCTTTTCTTCGCCAAAGTTTACAGTGTTCAAAATAAGTGCAAAAAGACATGCGATAACCGAAAATACCACCGCAAAACCTATGTATCCCATGCCTACTGTAAGCCCGGTGCACATAGCTGTGAAAATGGCTATGATTTCTTTTGCGGTGCCGGGCATAGAGCGAAAACGCACCAGGCTAAATGCGCCCGCAACCGCAACACCTGCACCGATATTTCCGTTTACCATTATGATTACCATTGTGACGGCTATGGGCAAAAGTGCCAGTGTTACAACAAACCCCTTTGAACTTTTTTCCTTGAATGAATAAACCTTTGCCATGAAAATCCCTAAGACGATGGCAACTGCCATACAAATGAGAAAATCCTCCAAAGTGATGCTCATGCCGGTTGTTGTGTCAAAAATCCCTGTAAATATTTCGCTAAGCATTTGATATTCTCCTAAGTGAACTTGCAAAACTTGGCAAAAAATATGTTTGATATGCTGTGCCGTACTTTGAAAACGAAGTTTTGTATAGCTTGTTTTCGCTCAAAAAGTGCAAAAACCACAAGGGCAATCCAATAACGGTTTTCACTTCCAGCAACACGTAATCATCCGATAAAACAGATTGGTCAGCAGGGCTTTCATACAAGCTTATATCACTATCGCGAGCTTTAATGTCGAAATCAAACGTCAGCCTGAAATTTTCGTCCTGTGTCGAGAAAAAAGCTTCTCGTTCGTAAGCTAAATATGCTTTTGGCTTAATTTCGCCATAGATGTGCTTGAAATAGTCGATTTCGCTCACTATTTGAGAGGTTTGCACAAAGCTTTCATCGTCGCACAAATAAGACATTATGCTTTTTTTGCTGTCGCACACTCTTCTTTTGTATACAACACCGTTAAATTTTTTCTTGAGCTCGATAAAGGCTGTGCTGCTGCTGTGGGGGTTGCCGTAACATCTGACTCTTAGCTTTTCCTTGTACTTTGGCTTTTCCAAAGAGTGCCTTATTATTCTAAAGTCATCCGTGTCAAAGTAGATGTTACTTATTTTGTGTCTGCCATATTCATCCATTTGCATGTCAGCAGGGATTTTATCCAAAAGGTTTTGGTGTTGCTCCTTTGTCAGTATGTATTTGAGCTCATAGCGTTTGAAATTTGTTTGCATTCAAGTCCTCTCCTTTCGGCATGCAAATTCATTTTGCAGTATAAATACATCATTAGAATGCAACATAATAGAGCAGTATTTAACAATATTTATCCTGGTAACTATTAAAATCGTAACAATGATATTTGTTGGAGTTGTGAGCTGAATAAAGTCTTTTTGTGGGTATTCAGCATATCACACCTTCGAAAAATATCATGTGCTTCGGATAGTTTTGATTTTGGCGTCGGTTTTCTAAAGAATTGTATGATAGCAAAGGTTTTTATCTCTTGAATTCACGATGTAAATGCAACAGAAAAAATGACTCAAAGCAAGAAATCCGATACCATAGAGTTTGTGAGGACAACTATGGGAGGATTGCAAACAATGAGTCAGTATCAGCATCTTAGCATAAACGAGCGGAAAAAGATGCTTGTGTATTAAGCGAAAGGGAAATGTTGAAACAAGGGGCAAAATAGTGATTAGCAACAGCATTCACGACAGACCGCAAGAGGCTACCAACAGACAAGTGATAGGGCATTGGGAGGCGGACACCATGGCGGGGAAAGCAGGCTCTGCCTGCCTTGTCGCAATCACCGACCGATGTAGTAGACTTTTTCTTGCGGCAAAGGTTGATGAAAAACATTCCGCACTTGTTGCGGATGAAATGATTGCGCTTACTCGGCGAGCTAAGCTATTTCAAGGGTCGCCTCCGCGTGGGGGGCGACCGTCAGACGACCCTACCACATGGCTTGTAGCAGAGGATTTCAACCCACGCCCCCCGCGTGGGGGGCGACCTTTGCAGCTCTAAAGGCGAGCATGATTTTGATAATTTCAACCCACGCCCCCGCGTGGGGGGCGACCGATACGACACCGATTTCACAAAATATGGCTTATCATTTCAACCCACGCCCTCGCGTGGGGGGCGACTCGCAATAGGATTGAGCGCATGGGCTTGCAAAAAATTTCAACCCACGCCCCCGCGTGGGGGGCGACACCTACCGACCATTCCAGTCAAGATAATGGGGTTTATTTCAACCCACGCCCCCGCGTGGGGGGCGACTACGTTTGCGCCCTCTGCAAGTGTTTCGAGTTTATTTCAACCCACGCCCCCGCGTGGGGGGCGACTTTTGTAGTCGCTGGCGAGGGAGAGGGCGCAGACAATTTCAACCCACGCTCCCGCGTGGGGGGCGACTTGCTTTATTCGGAGCTTGCGCAAGTGTCGAAAATTTCAACCCACGCCCCCGCGTGGGGGGGCGACGCCCCTGCCTGTGTCAGCGTGGTATCTCCGTCAAATTTCAACCCACGCCCCCGCGTGGGGGGCGACGAGCCACCCAAACCGAAAGAACCAGTTAAACCAAAAATTTCAACCCACGCCCCCGCGTGGGGGGCGACTTTTGTAGTCGCTGGCGAGGGAGAGGGCGCAGACAATTTCAACCCACGCTCCCGCGTGGGGGGCGACATTGTAGCGCAAGAGGGCGAGATGCTAAAGCTTATTTCAACCCACGCCCCCGCGTGGGGGGCGACATTGACTGCGGTATGCCGCTTGCGCCAAAGGCTATTTCAACCCACGCCCCCGCGTGGGGGGCGACATTGACTGCGGTATGCCGCTTGCGCCAAAGGCTATTTCAACCCACGCCCCCGCGTGGGGGGCGACAACTTTGCGCAAGTGGTAGAGTTGCAAAACAATGGCATTTCAACCCACGCCCCCGCGTGGGGGGCGACCAATCGCCAAAGCAGACAGGACAAGCGACTTTTACATTTCAACCCACGCCCCCGCGTGGGGGGCGACACTCGACCCTCGGCAAAATCAAAATACCTACCCATTTCAACCCACGCCCCCGCGTGGGGGGCGACATTTTGTTGTAAAAAAACTAAGCAAGTATGTATATTTCAACCCACGCCCCCGCGTGGGGGGCGACAACTGCTCGAATTGTGGCAATTAGCGAGGTTATTATTTCAACCCACGCCCCCGCGTGGGGGGCGACCGGCGCTTATGGATATGAGGCTTTGCCATCAAGGATTTCAACCCACGCCCCCGCGTGGGGGGCGACTTGCAGGTAATACAAGGTGGTGCTGGGGCATCTTATTTCAACCCACGCCCCCGCGTGGGGGGCGACCTACCGACCATCCCCGTCAAGATAATGGGGTTTATTTCAACCCACGCCCCCGCGTGGGGGGCGACGCAGAGTTTTCACTTAGATTGTCAAGCAAAAGCTTATTTCAACCCACGCCCCCGCGTGGGGGGCGACGTAGTTGTAGGGCAACGCGTAAACCAAGGCGACAATTTCAACCCACGCCCCCGCGTGGGGGGCGACAGCCCAAATGCAAAGCACAGAGTGTACCGCAGCATAATTTCAACCCACGCCCCCGCGTGGGGGGCGACGAGTACCTGCAAACGCGCAAGTATTTGTAGGGGAATTTCAACCCACGCCCCCGCGTGGGGGGCGACGAGTTCACAAGCTCCCGCTTTTGAGTTTGAGGTAATTTCAACCCACGCCCCCGCGTGGGGGGCGACGTCTTTATAGGCTTAAACATTGTAGGATTAGTAATTTCAACCCACGCCCCCGCGTGGGGGGCGACCGTTTTTTAGTATTTGGGGCATTCCCCTGGGCACAATTTCAACCCACGCCCCCGCGTGGGGGGCGACGGCGGCGCTTATGGATATGAAGCTTTGCCATCAAGGATTTCAACCCACGCCCCCGCGTGGGGGGCGACCGTTTTTTAGTATTTGGGGCATTCCCCTGGGCACAATTTCAACCCACGCCCCCGCGTGGGGGGCGACGGCGGCGCTTATGGATATGAAGCTTTGCCATCAAGGATTTCAACCCACGCCCCCGCGTGGGGGGCGACAATTGCCTTAGGAGTTAATCCCGAAGTAAACCCTATTTCAACCCACGCCCCCGCGTGGGGGGCGACGATGTATGCTTCTCGCAAAAACGGGTTTAGATGCTATTTCAACCCACGCCCCCGCGTGGGGGGCGACAGCGTACGGATTTAACTAACAATAAATACCAAATATGATTTCAACCCACGCCCCCGCGTGGGGGGCGACCTGTGTTGTCGTAATCTATGCCAGCAGTTACAAAAATTTCAACCCACGCCCCCGCGTGGGGGGCGACGCCAAAAAGTTTTCTCCTTGATTTCGTCCGTTGATTTCAACCCACGCCCCCGCGTGGGGGGCGACGTGCAGATTGGATGCACTTGCTGGGAGGTGGAAAATTTCAACCCACGCCCCCGCGTGGGGGGCGACGTGCAGATTGGATGCACTTGCTGGGAGGTGGAAAATTTCAACCCACGCCCCCGCGTGGGGGGCGACCTCTGACCTACAAGCCGCTAACTTGTGGGTAGCCAAATTTCAACCCACGCCCCCGCGTGGGGGGCGACCAAGTGCATCATGCACAATTATTAAAAAAGGGAATTTCAACCCACGCCCCCGCGTGGGGGGCGACTTGTCAACGCTAAACTTTCTGCCACGGTCGTAGTTATTTCAACCCACGCCCCCGCGTGGGGGGCGACCTTTCTACTCGGTTAATTCGCCAATCCACGATTTATATTTCAACCCACGCCCCCGCGTGGGGGGCGACTAACAATATTTGTTTTTATCCTTGGTAAATCATCATTTCAACCCACGCCCCCGCGTGGGGGGCGACACGCTATCATGGCGGTTGACACAACCAAGTCAAAGATTTCAACCCACGCCCCCGCGTGGGGGGCGACGGGCAAAACCCACGCAATATACAAGACGATAGCGAATTTCAACCCACGCCCCCGCGTGGGGGGCGACGTATAAATGTTATTGTTGGAGTGTCGAAGGAAACCATTATTTCAACCCACGCCCCCGCGTGGGGGGCGACTTCTTCCTGCGCTTCCTCGGGTGTCATTGTAGGATTTCAACCCACGCCCCCGCGTGGGGGGCGACAGTTGTAAAAGTTGCCTTGTTTATCTTGAGAGGGATTTCAACCCACGCCCCCGCGTGGGGGGCGACAGCACGCAGGCAGAACCGTTAAAGGGCATCGTTATTTCAACCCACGCCCCCGCGTGGGGGGCGACATTGAGAGTGGAGAGCATAAAGCTTTATCAGACATTTCAACCCACGCCCCCGCGTGGGGGGCGACATGTGCTATATGACGTACCGACCGAGCATGTTGAATTTCAACCCACGCCCCCGCGTGGGGGGCGACATTGAGAGTGGAGAGCATAAAGCTTTATCAGACATTTCAACCCACGCCCCCGCGTGGGGGGCGACATGTGCTATATGACGTACCGACCGAGCATGTTGAATTTCAACCCACGCCCCCGCGTGGGGGGCGACTCTTTTGCAGTTACAGCAAAACAAATGGCACTTATTTCAACCCACGCCCCCGCGTGGGGGGCGACTGCTGCAGGATGGCTACTACTCGCTCGCTGAAAACATTTCAACCCACGCCCCCGCGTGGGGGGCGACGTTCGCAACCACAATTACTGTGCAAGATGCAACAATTTCAACCCACGCCCCCGCGTGGGGGGCGACAGTACACTATGTTGGCAGATTGTAGGTGATTTTGTATTTCAACCCACGCCCCCGCGTGGGGGGCGACATCGGCAAATGCCGTTTTGCTTGTATATGGCGTATTTCAACCCACGCCCCCGCGTGGGGGGCGACGTTCGCAACCACAATTACTGTGCAAGATGCAACAATTTCAACCCACGCCCCCGCGTGGGGGGCGACAGTACACTATGTTGGCAGATTGTAGGTGATTTTGTATTTCAACCCACGCCCCCGCGTGGGGGGCGACATCGGCAAATGCCGTTTTGCTTGTATATGGCGTATTTCAACCCACGCCCCCGCGTGGGGGGCGACCTTCCGAATTGTCCGCAAGGCTTTGGTTTAGTGTTATTTCAACCCACGCCCCCGCGTGGGGGGCGACGTTATTGCAACCATTTTTACGCCAATTATTTCGGATTTCAACCCACGCCCCCGCGTGGGGGGCGACGAAAGAGCATTTTTGATAAATAGGCTACTTTACACATTTCAACCCACGCCCCCGCGTGGGGGGCGACGCTAAAGTGTTGCCTGATTGAGGCTTGTGATGACATTTCAACCCACGCCCCCGCGTGGGGGGCGACGCGAATGACCCTACACCGTGGCTTATATCAGCGGATATTTCAACCCACGCCCCCGCGTGGGGGGCGACACCCTTGACATTCAAAGCCCTTCGAGAGTATTTATTTCAACCCACGCCCCCGCGTGGGGGGCGACATGGGCTGTATGTTGAAATGAAACGGATTAGCGATTTCAACCCACGCCCCCGCGTGGGGGGCGACATCGCAAAAAAAGCACTTGTTTTACAACGCTGTGATTTCAACCCACGCCCCCGCGTGGGGGGCGACCATTTTACAATTCACGACAATTTAAGCATAACCATTTCAACCCACGCCCCCGCGTGGGGGGCGACAACAGTGGGGATGAATGGAAAGCCTATATCTGTATTTCAACCCACGCCCCCGCGTGGGGGGCGACAATGCTTGTGATGAAATATTTGAGAGGTGAGAGGATTTCAACCCACGCCCCCGCGTGGGGGGCGACATCTTTTATATTTATGGGTATAGTGATACCGAACGAATTTCAACCCACGCCCCCGCGTGGGGGGCGACAGTCTGCTTCAGGGCTGTTTTCAAGGCATTCCAAAAATTTCAACCCACGCCCCCGCGTGGGGGGCGACTCGCCGCACGCAAGCAAACAATGGGACGTAGCAGATTTCAACCCACGCCCCCGCGTGGGGGGCGACTACAGCGAGCATTACCAAAGGCTGATAAATTTATTTATTTCAACCCACGCCCCCGCGTGGGGGGCGACGGGATTTGTTTCAACATTTTTGCAGGGCAATTAAAATTTCAACCCACGCCCCCGCGTGGGGGGCGACCTATCAAAAGAAATGGCTGATTTTGCGCACGATTGATTTCAACCCACGCCCCCGCGTGGGGGGCGACATGCGCTTAGGACGTGCACGGATGCGTTTGAAAATTTCAACCCACGCCCCCGCGTGGGGGGCGACCTGCGGTTAATAAAATCAGGAGGTAAACCACATATTTCAACCCACGCCCCCGCGTGGGGGGCGACGGTGGCAGGGTTGCCCGATACTGGTTGCAGCGGGTATTTCAACCCACGCCCCCGCGTGGGGGGCGACACCTCAACCATCGCAAAGTCAATGATTTTTGCTTATTTCAACCCACGCCCCCGCGTGGGGGGCGACCAGACCAAAGCGGTGAGTTTACATCATGGTTGCTATTTCAACCCACGCCCCCGCGTGGGGGGCGACGGTAGTAAGAGTATTAAATGATACAATGGATAGCATTTCAACCCACGCCCCCGCGTGGGGGGCGACTTGTTTTACAACGCCGTGAAAAATTACGACAACATTTCAACCCACGCCCCCGCGTGGGGGGCGACTTGTTTTACAACGCCGTGAAAAATTACGACAACATTTCAACCCACGCCCCCGCGTGGGGGGCGACTTGCGTCGGAGGTCAAGTCTAAGCCGTATTCCCTTTATTTCAACCCACGCCCCCGCGTGGGGGGCGACTTTACGTCAAAGCTGTTGCAACAATTACGGATGCAATTTCAACCCACGCCCCCGCGTGGGGGGCGACGGTAACCATATGGGATTTATTGTAAACGGATTACCATTTCAACCCACGCCCCCGCGTGGGGGGCGACCAGCTCAACCATTAGCATTTGCAGTTGTAAAGGAATTTCAACCCACGCCCCCGCGTGGGGGGCGACATAATAATCAAAACAAGTAAAAATGTATAATGTATTTCAACCCACGCCCCCGCGTGGGGGGCGACGACGTTGGCTTGAGGAGCGTATTGCGTCTACAGGCATTTCAACCCACGCCCCCGCGTGGGGGGCGACTGTGGACATTAAAAATTACTCAACATCTTATGCATTTCAACCCACGCCCCCGCGTGGGGGGCGACTTGTGATGAGTGTCTGACAGACAATTTTAGCATAATTTCAACCCACGCCCCCGCGTGGGGGGCGACGGCAAACATTTCATTGTATTTCAAGGCTTTATTCATTTCAACCCACGCCCCCGCGTGGGGGGCGACGGCAAACATTTCATTGTATTTCAAGGCTTTATTCATTTCAACCCACGCCCCCGCGTGGGGGGCGACTAGGGTAACAGCTTACACAATACGATATTTACACATTTCAACCCACGCCCCCGCGTGGGGGGCGACTTGCAAATCTTACAGGCGAGCTTGACACGCTAAAATTTCAACCCACGCCCCCGCGTGGGGGGCGACAAACATCTGTGTTAATACGGATATGGCTATAACAGATTTCAACCCACGCCCCCGCGTGGGGGGCGACCTATCCACGTTGTACACCCTGTATTTGGACATGTCAATTTCAACCCACGCCCCCGCGTGGGGGGCGACGCTACAATGCTTTGTGCAATCTCTGTGCCCAGCGATTTCAACCCACGCCCCCGCGTGGGGGGCGACCTTTCAACGCTTCGGACAGTATGTTTTTAACCTCGAATTTCAACCCACGCCCCCGCGTGGGGGGCGACGGCAAACATTTCATTGTATTTCAAGGCTTTATTCATTTCAACCCACGCCCCCGCGTGGGGGGCGACTAGGGTAACAGCTTACACAATACGATATTTACACATTTCAACCCACGCCCCCGCGTGGGGGGCGACTTGCAAATCTTACAGGCGAGCTTGACACGCTAAAATTTCAACCCACGCCCCCGCGTGGGGGGCGACAAACATCTGTGTTAATACGGATATGGCTATAACAGATTTCAACCCACGCCCCCGCGTGGGGGGCGACCTATCCACGTTGTACACCCTGTATTTGGACATGTCAATTTCAACCCACGCCCCCGCGTGGGGGGCGACGCTACAATGCTTTGTGCAATCTCTGTGCCCAGCGATTTCAACCCACGCCCCCGCGTGGGGGGCGACCTTTCAACGCTTCGGACAGTATGTTTTTAACCTCGAATTTCAACCCACGCCCCCGCGTGGGGGGCGACCAGATTGAAACCCTTAACACGGATATGCAAACACTATTTCAACCCACGCCCCCGCGTGGGGGGCGACATATTAATTGCTTTTTTTATTTTATGAGGTGACAATTTCAACCCACGCCCCCGCGTGGGGGGCGACGAAAGAGGGTCAGCGATATGTATATTACCAACGGAATTTCAACCCACGCCCCCGCGTGGGGGGCGACGGCGTTAATGTGCTATATAGGGGGTGTGAGGGCTATTTCAACCCACGCCCCCGCGTGGGGGGCGACTACCGCATATTTACAGAGGCAGACGCAGACAATAGCATTTCAACCCACGCCCCCGCGTGGGGGGCGACACAGTTTGCAATATCGATTGATGACGACCGTATCATTTCAACCCACGCCCCCGCGTGGGGGGCGACCATACGCCTTTGGGGGTTTATATATTTTTAAGGAATTTCAACCCACGCCCCCGCGTGGGGGGCGACCGAGCACACTGGCTCGCTTGAGGCGCAGACGCAAATTTCAACCCACGCCCCCGCGTGGGGGGCGACGGCGTTAATGCGCTATATAGGGGGTGTGAGGGCTATTTCAACCCACGCCCCCGCGTGGGGGGCGAC
>CAYJDF010000065.1:0-13244 GCA_964368845.1 uncultured Desulfovibrionaceae bacterium | reverse complement strand
CATATTCCAAGCATGGGCTTATGGTGATGCCATGCTAAACAATAAACACATCATGGCCTCATTACCTCTACTTGCGGCGGTTTTGGGTGACAAGTATGGAGTGCAAGTTTGCATTGGTGGAGATACTGCTTGCACTGATGGCAATGTCATCCATATACCAAGTTTACCTTTAGATTGTGACGCGAAACTACTAGCGCAAGTTAGGGGCTTCATCGACCATGAATCAGCACATATACGCTATACTGATTTTGAAACTTTGAAAAATGCCAAACTTAATCCCATTCAACAGTACCTATGGAACGCCCTAGAAGATTGGAGAGTTGAAAATGCGCTTATAAAGATATTCCCAGGTTGTAAGGGTAATTTCCATTGGCTCATTGAAGAACATTTTGGAAAGAAAGACGCAGAAAAGGCTGGAGATGAAAATCCAGCTTTTTCTATTTTGTCATATGTACTTTTAACGGTAAGGGCTTGGGATGTACCAAGTGTTGAAGCAGCAAGGAAAGATGAGGCTAAAATTGTCAAGCATCATTTTCCAAACTTGCTAAAGGATATTGATACAATTCTCAGGCGTGCCAAGGCTCATTGCCAAAGTACGCAAACTTGCATCAATTATGCTTTGGAATTGTACAAGCTAATTGAGCAGTACACGCAAGATATGCCTGACGATACCAAGCGTAGTTTACAAGAAATGCTACAGGCTTCTAAAGATGCTCTGCCTAAATCTGTAGGCGAAGAATTAGCCCTGACTATTCAAAGCAAAAAGGCCACACAAAAAGACCGTGCTTGTAGCGTAGCCATTGAAGGGCATAAGACTAGCTCTATCTTTACCCCTGACATCCTAGCTGAAATTATGCAAAGCAGTAGGGCTTTACGGACTCGTTTACATGGGCTTTTACAAGCAAGTTTACAAAGCCCTTGTAGACTTGGGCGTAGGGGCAAGCTAAACCCTACTAAGCTGCACAATATAGCAAGTCATAATCCGCGTATATTCTTGAAAAAGGGCGAAAAGCGTGACGTGTCTACGGCTGTGCATATCCTCTTGGACTGTAGTGGAAGTATGGACGGCACACAAATGGAACTGGCGAACAGAGCTTGCTATGGACTTGCCTTGGCCCTTGAACAATGCCGTGGAGTAAACGTGGCTGTAACAGCATTTCCTGTATCGCTGGGTAATCATGAACGCCAAGAAGTAGGAGTGTTTCCTATCGTAAAACACGGACAAAAAATTCACCCACGCTTCAATATTAAGGCTAGCGGATGTACCCCATTGACCGAATCTTTATGGTGGGTCATGCAACAAATGTATAAACTCAGAGAAAATCGTAAGATTATCCTCATTATCACAGACGGTATGCCAGATTCTGTGCGTACTGCAAAAGATGCTCTAGCTAAGGCACATAACTTTGGCTTTGAGGTGCTAGGTCTTGGCATTGAGGATAATAGCCTTGAAACGCTGATGCCAAATGCAAGTCGCACCATCCATGACCTTGCTATGCTACCAGCGACCATGTTTGAAATGCTACAAAAGGCCTTACTCAACTACACACCAAGGGGGAATGCATGAAAATTCTATCATATTGCATACTGTGTCGTCTTGGGATTTTGTGTAAAGTACCGCTGTGCTTTGGATGCCCTAAAACAAGTATAAGTAAATTTGCTTGTAATTATAATAAATTATAGAAAAAGGAGGTCGTATGAGCTGGGTTCCCTGGATTCCAGTCGTTATTGCTGTATTAACCGCAGCAAAAGAAATGCTAGACGATGATTAACTTACATCACCAATAGCAAAGGCATAGGCAGGAATATCCTGTCTTTTTTATTTTAAACTTTTAATAAAATGGAGACTATCATGAGTAAGACATGGACATTTATAGGTGGCATGATTGCTGGAGTTGTAAGCGTATTTGCTGCCGCAACCGCAGCAGTAGCACTCGAAGAAAAGCAAAGGACGGATGTTATCCTTGATGAGGAAGACATAGAAGATGATAACGTAGAAACAGCTACAGATAAAAGCGAAGATGTAGTTGAGGCTGAGGCTGAAACGACCTAGCTTTAGTACGTGAGAAGTGAGTGCCCTCAAAAGGCACTCACTTAGCTAAACTTATCAACAAAGAGCTTTTTCGGGCCATGTATATGGGGTGAAGTTTAAGCATTCAATAATCAATAGTTTTCACTTTAATTATACACTAAGATGGGTTAATTGACACACCAAACGATATTATCTATGAAGGCAACTTTGCTAGTGCACATATTTAATATATTTAACTAAAATAAAACTCTAAATTATATCAAATTTTTAAATTTAAGAATTTTAAATACCATCTGCATTTGTAATATTTCGTCAGCATTGTTAAAGTCAATTTCACTTATTTTTTTTATTTTTTCAATCCTATATACAACACTTTTATAATGTAAATTAATAATTTTAGAAGTTTTAGCTAGATTACAACCGTTTTCTAAGTATACATGCAGAGTTTTTAATAAAGTATTTTCATGGTCTTTTTTGTATTCCATTAATTTTTTCATTGCTGGAGAAATAAATATATCAATATTATCTATGGATGCAGCATGAATCACAAAGCGATACATGCCTAAGTTAGAAAAGTGTTTAATAGGTTGTGATAAACCAAATTTTCGTATCACTCTTATGGTATCTTCAGCTTCACTAAGACTTTGGGGTAAATTTAAAAAATTAGAAGTTATGCTTCCAATTCCAATGAAAAGAGGAAATTCCTTTTCTTTTTTTGTCCATTTCTGCCAAATTTTTTCCATTTCAAACATTGCTTGTTCTTGCCATTTGCTTTGTTCATTTTCAACAGGCCAAAGCATAGTAATTTTGTCAGTACGAACCTGCAAAAGATTATTGGAAAATGCCTGCTGAATAATTTTATACAAAAGATTATATTTTGCTTCCTGAATCTTTAAACGATCTGCTCCAGCTTCAAAGAGCGGACTTGTCAATTTAAAAGAAATAATTGTATAAAATTTCGCTAAGTTTAAACCAATGATACTTGCTTTTTCATTGGCATCATCGGTATTATTAATTTTACCGTTCAACAAGTCGCTAAGTAAATCATTGTGATATCTTTTTTTCACCTCATCAATGCCATATTGCCTAGTAAGAGCTAGTTTAATAGCTGTTAAGGCATTTTCAATTGCGATGTAATGTGAATCGCTTAAATATTGTTCACAGCAGCACACTGCTAAAAAATATATGACTGAAGATGATATTTCAATTGGAAAAACAATTTGATCAAATTCATATTTATTATCGTGGTTTTTTATTAATGAAGCATCTTTATCACGCTCTAACAATTTTTTTTCATCAGCTAAAAAACATTTACGGATAAAGTATGGAGACTCAACTTTAGACTTGTTAACAATTTGTGCATGAACAAATTCAGGGCTAGTATGACGTAACACCACAAAATCACTATCATAAAGCAAAATTGGGTTTCCGATGATTTCTGTTAAAACGTCGATAATCTGTTGAGTATTAGCATTATTAAACGTCAAATTAATAAAGCAATTATGCATTTTTTTGAATAGCTTTAGAAGCTTAATTTTATCATCTAAAATGCATTCTGTTATAGCAAAGGCAATATCTCTATA
Organism: uncultured Desulfovibrionaceae bacterium; assembly: GCA_964368845.1. Taxonomy (GTDB): domain Bacteria; phylum Desulfobacterota; class Desulfovibrionia; order Desulfovibrionales; family Desulfovibrionaceae; genus CAYJAD01. Next base: position 9,629 of record CAYJDF010000065.1, on the reverse strand, counting down.
TAGTATATCTTTCTTTATTTCAATGATTGGAAGATTTCTTCGTTCTGCCTTTTCAATCATGTCTTCTGGAATAGAATTTACAAAAATCCCAGTTTTGATGATAATTGCACTTAAATTTTTATTTGCTAAGTCATCAATAAAGGTTGGTTCTAAGTCCTCCAACGCATAAAGATTAGTTAGCAAAACCTCTCCTCCCTTAATCCATCGTTTAATATCTGGTGCTTCAAGAATATTTACACCAGAAATAGGATTGGAAAGCCCTTGCTGACCACTAATTAAGGTATGATGTGCAAAAAAAGGCAGCTTTAGCAAATCGGCCACACAAAACGGCTTCATTTTACCTCTCCTAATTCTAAACTATTATTAATAGCTAGATTTATAATCAACTTTCCTTCAATATAGAGTAAATCAACATGATAGTGTGCTACGAAATTTATTCCTGAGTGATAATGACTCTAATGTTAATATTTTTTATCCCCAATTTCTAAAGAACGCTAACAGAATTTTTAAAAATTATTTTTATCAAATCACTATGTACAGCACAGCTCCTATAAAGAACAATTTCATATATTTTAATATGTTACTTTTACAAAAAATCATTCTTTTTTGATGTAATTAGAGATAAAGTCATCTAAGCATTGATACGCTTAACACTCTAAGTTGCTATATATCTCATAAAGCTTGTTACCTGCAATGCTTTAACTAATCAAGTCATTTTTAGAAGCGCCCTTTTTTATTCTAACTTACTTTGATTTATATTTTGGTATTTTGGCTCTCTCGGCATCGAGAGCTGATTTATGTACGTATTACACATTAGGACATTTACTAAACATCACTATCTGACTGAATTATTTAATATAACAATATTAAATAAAAAAATACACCCTTTAAATCACATTTTTTTGAAATTTTAATTTATTATTTAAGATTATTATGCATGTTTTTATCCACAATGGATAAAATATTGGATATATTTTTAGAATAATGAAGCGATGCTTTTTATTTTACTTCTGTATATGTAGTAGGCGTGGCATGTATTTTTACTTAAAAAACAAAAGGGGAAACAAATGGAAAAGGGTTTACTCTGGAAAAAAGGTGATTGGGCTGCGTATTTTGGCTTACTTGTTAATAACCTAACAAATTTACTTACAATGATTGCTTTGCTCATTTATGTTGTAGGATTTCCTGCTGAGGTTGTATACGAGAGGATTGTTCCAGCTTTTGGCTTGGGAGTCTTCGCAGCGAGTATCTGTTATGGATATTTTGCAATCCAACTACATAAAAACACTGGCAGGTTTGACGTAACAGCGTTACCGTCAGGCCCAAGTGCACCCGCTATTTTTACTATCACTTTCCTTGTTATACTACCTGTATATCAACAAACTCAAAATGTAAATCTTGCCATTGCCATCGCAATGGTGTGGTGCTTACTTGAATCTTTTATTCTTATTATTGGTTCATTCCTTGGTGAATTTATCCGAACTACTATCCCAAGAACTGTGCTCTTGTCATGCCTTTCAGGCTTAGGCATTTTGCTTCTTGCCATGAACCCTATGCTTCAAGCCTTTCAGGTTCCAGTGGTTTCATTTATTGTTCTTGCTATTATTTTTATGAATTGGTTTGGGCGTAAACCTCTTTGGGGTAAAATTCCAACAGGATTACTACTAATTGTTATTGGCACAGGTCTTTCTTGGATATTTGGCTATCAAAGCGTCGAAGCGGTGCAGGCATCATTGGTAAATATTGGCTTTAACCTGCCATTTGTGCAAATAGATACTTTATTTGAAGGTTTTGCATATGCATTGCCGTACCTTGCATCTGCAGTTCCTCTTGGTCTTGCTAACTATATTTTTGACTTAGAGAATATTGAAAGTGCTCACGCTGCTGGTGATCCTTATCCAACTCGTAAGGTTATGCTTGCAAACGGTTTATCATCTTTGCTTGGTTTAAGTTTTGGTAATCCATTCCCAGTTACAGTGTATGTTGGCCACCCTGGTTGGAAAGCTCTTGGTGCTGGCATTGGCTATACTGTAGCAACAGGCACTTCTTTACTTCTAATTTGCTTATTTGGTCTTGGTGCATTTCTTGTGTCCATCATCCCCATTTACGCAATTGTGCCAATTCTTGTATTTATCGGTGTTGTTACTGGTAATCAAGTTGTTCGAGAAACACCAAAAATTGAAGTACCAGTAATCTTTATATGCATGTTCCCATGGATTGCAAACTGGTGCCTTACTCTATTAAACAACTCTCTTAAGCTTGCAGGTACATCTGCCGCAACACTTGGTTACGATGTCCTTGCTTCTAAGGGTATTTACTATGCAGGATTAGTACATTTAGGCAATGGTGCACCACTTGCAAGTATGCTTTGGGGTTGTATAGCCATTTTCTGCATACGAAATGAAATGCGCAAAGCTGCCATATCTGCGGTAACAGCTATTATATTATCACTTTTTGGATTTATCCACTCTCCTACCGTTGGTTTTGCACAAGAATCATCTATGACTCTTGTATACGCGTATGCAATGCTGGCAGTTCTTTTCATCTATAAGCACTTCACCGATGGTGAGCCTGTTGCAGAAGAAAGCAACTAAATTATCAATTAATCTTCAAAGGATACTATGATGAATATAGAAAAAAGCAATGCCCTCTTATCCGCTTGCGAAAAAGAAGATGTGCATTTAGCAAAAACATTACTAGCAGATGGAGCAAGTGTGCATCATAAAGATGCGACTGGTCGTACTGCATTAATGATTGCAACACAAAAAAACAATGTAGAGCTTGCAAAATTGCTTATGGAAGCAGGTAGCGATGTTAATGAGCGCGATATTACTATGCTTACCCCATTTATTTGTGCAGGTGCCAATGGCTTTTACGAAATTCTTCGGCTTGGAGTGAAGCATGGAGCAGATCTTAACTTAGTCAACCGTTTTGGCGGAACGGCTCTGCTTCCTTCAAGTGAAAAAGGCTATCTCAAAACAGTATTAGTCTGCCTTGAGGCTGGAATTTCCGTAAACCATGCAAATAAGCTAGGTTGGTCTGCCCTTTTAGAGGCTGTTATTCTTGGAGACGGTGGTTTTCTTTATAGGGATATAGTGGAAGTTCTTGTAAAAGCTGGTGCAGATATTCACCTAAAAGATCGTGATGGTGTGTCATCTTTTGAACATGCACAAAAGATGAAGCAAGATTGCGTTCTTCGCACTATGCAAAATGAACCTTGTAATGATCCACAGTGTGAGAGCGTATGTGCAGCACGTGATCTTATTTTTGCTGAAGAATATGATAAGGCACTGCAAGCTCTTGATGCTATTTTGCTTACAGATAACAAATCTGTAGGCGCTTGGTATTATAAAGGATATTGCCAGCAAGAATGCAAAAACTATGAAGATGCAATTAAGTCTTATAAGCAAGCGCAAACGCTAAACCCTGATGACATTCAATTTCATTTCTATATTGCAAATTGCTTGCGCTTGATGGGCAAGGTCGAAGAAGCACTTAATGAATATGAGACAGCGATTAATGCAAAGCCTGAAGCACAATTCCATAGATATCACATGTCTAATTACTTAAGAGAGCTTGGACGGCATGAAGAAGCAGTTGCTACAATGAATATACTTCTTGAGCAAACACCTCATCGTTATGACTATTCTTTCCATAAAGCAAATAGCTTGCGTTCATTGGAAAGGCATGAAGAAGCACTTGATAGTATTGAAAACGCAATTGTGCGTGACTCAACCAATCCCCTTTATTATCTTCATAAAAGTCAATCTCTTATGTTGCTTAACAAACCCAAGGACGCACTTGTATTTATTGAGAAAGCAGTAGAGCTTGAGCCAAACATGGCGGATTATACAAGCTTTAGAGATACAGTTTATAAGGCACTTGAAAACCATACTGCCTAATAAAGATATCTTGTGGCTACCAATTTTACTCTTGGTAGCCACAAGTTAAGGGAATTACATGATATCTATTGTGGCTGTGGATCAAAGGTTAACACAAAGTCTTTTACAAGCGCGCTTAGCTGGTAAAATACATAGTGTCTTTACTCATACTGTTAACATTGTGCATAGTAATAGCAATGAATTGGTGTGCACCTTAGTTTGCAACGAAACTGAGTACGGCCCTAATCTGGTCAAACTAGATATTGAAAATTTCAATTTTTATGAGCTTTCACGTGGCGATATAGTATCTGTTAAGAACAACATACTTCATGTAGGAGCAATGGAAATTTCATGTGCAAATCTTCCTTGTATTGAAGAGAGTAAAATACGCATTGATTTTTTAACAAATGAATTCCATGACGTGGAAAATACTATTCTAAAAAATATAAACTATGTGAATGAATGCATATATCCTTGCAAGCATAATAAAGAATATTTAAATCTCGCTTTTGATTGTGAAGCTTCAAAATTATTAAAAACTAGAACTAACAAACTTAAGCATGCATTAAAAGAATACAATTTACTGCAATCCAAGGAACAGTCAGATAGCATAATTGGATTAGGTGCTGGATTAACTCCTTCTGGAGATGATATTTTACTTGGTTTTATGGCGGCATTTAAGCTTATTAAATCAGACTTTTATAGGGAATTTTGCTTGTATATAAGTCAAAAAGCCTGTTCAAGAACTAATATTATAAGCTTTACTGCATTAAATCAGGCAGTACAAGGATATTTTAGAAAGTCCATCGTTACTTTTGTTAATGCTATGACAGGAAATTCTCATGCAAACTTACAAAATGCTTTGGAAAATATCCTAAAAATTGGTTCATCGTCAGGAGCAGATATAGTGTATGGTATCATACAAGGATTTGAAGTTATGCTATACCATTCACGAAAACCTTTCCTAGGCAATATTCATTAATCTTATAAGAATAAAATAGATATACTAACAAACAGGAGAAGTAGTTATGGCAGTTAAGAATATTATAAAAAAGAATATGTATTTTGACTCTGTATCGTTGATGGTATTAAGTACGCAAGCCAATGCAATGGAAGGCGTTGAACAAGCTATGATAGCCATGGGCACGGAACTTAATAAAGAAGTAATTCGTGATGCTGGGCTTGGATGCGCTGAACTTGGCAATGCTGGCCCAAGCGACCTTATAATAGCTATAAAAACCACCTCTGATGAAAGAGCCCAAACTATAGTAGACGATATTGAAGAGCTCTTCACAAAAAAGAAATCAAGTACTAACGCAACCGAAGTAACACATATAAGCTTTGATTCTGCGCTAGAAGCTAACCCAGAAGCCAATTTAGCCATTATTTCTGTACCAGGTGTATTTGCAGCTCGTGAAGCCCACAAAGCACTTGATAAAGGCTTAAATGTTATGATTTTTAGCGATAACGTAAGCATTGAAGATGAAGTAAGCCTTAAACAAAGTGCCCATGCCAAAGGACTTTTATGCATGGGACCAGATTGTGGTACTGCCATGTTCAATGGCAAAGGGATTTGCTTTGCAAACGCTATCCGTTCTGGAAATATTGGCATTGTAGGTGCTTCCGGCACAGGTAGCCAAGAAATCGCTGCACGTGTTCACGGTTTTGGTGGTGGCATTAGTCACCTAATTGGGACTGGCGGGCGCGACCTTTCAGAGGCAGTTGGTGGTATTATGATGATTGATGCTCTGCATCTTTTACAAGCTGATGATGCCACTGAAGTAATAGTCCTTGTGTCCAAGCAGCCTGCTAAATCCGTAGAAGAAAAGATTTTTGCAGAAATCAAAAAAAGCCAAAAGCCAGTGGTTGTATGTTTCATTGGTAGCTCTCCTGACGCACTTGAATTATCAGCTGGAGTATATGCAGAACATACCAAGGACGCAGCCCTTAAAGCTGTTATTTTGGCTGGTAAAGCAGAAGAAACTATCAATAAGCATTCCTTAAATCTACCACTTATTGAAGAAGTTAAAGCAAAGCTTAACCCTGAGCAAAAATATATTCGTGCCCTGCTTTGCGGTGGCACACTATGTGAAGAAATGGCTTTTCTTGCAAAGCAAACACTTGATGATGTGTATAGCAATATTGACAAAGACCCAAAGCATCAACTTGAAAATATTAATGTAAGCAAAGGACACACATTTATTGATTTTGGCGATGATGAATTTACAAAAGGTAAACCGCATCCAATGATTGACCCTTCTCTTCGTATTGCACGTTTTTTAGAGGAAGCAAAAGACCCAGAAGTTGGCACAATTATTCTTGATTTCATCCTCGGTTACGGTGCTCATAGCGACCCTGTAGGGGTGATGATTCCAGCCATAATTGAGGCAAAAGAGTATGCAAAAAGCCAAGGGTATCACCTTGAAATTCTTGGTTATGTACTTGGAACAGAACGTGATCCACAAAACTTTGATGAACAAGTTCAAAAGCTTCTTGATGCAGATGTTACCTGGGCAAGTAGCTGCGCCAATTCAGGTCTCCTAGCTCGCGGCTTTGTTGCAAAATAATTTATTATAATAAGGAGAAGATATAGCATGAAAACAAACACACTTTTATCTAATATCAATACTGTGAATGTGGGTCTTTCTATGTTTAAAGAAGACCTGCAAAGCCAAAATGTACCCGTTGCTCAAGTGGACTGGCTACCTCCTGGTGGCGGTAAGGCACATATAATAAAAGCCCTTGATCATCTTATGGATGCTAATCGTCTTGAGCTTATCCAAAAAGCTAATGAAGAAGCTGTCACGCGTATCATTAATTCTCATCCTGTTCTTGTTGGCTTTGACCAAGCAATTAATGTTGTGCCGGGCATGACTAAAAATACAATCCTTCATGCAGGACCGCCAATCAAGTGGGAAGCGATGTGTGGTGCTATGAAGGGTGCTATCACTGGGGCACTTGTTTTTGAAGGGCTAGCCACAGATATTAAACACGCTGAAGAAGTTGCAGCTTCTGGAGATATTACTTTTGCACCTTGCCATGAACACGCTTGCGTTGGCTCTATGGCAGGTGTTACATCTGCATCCATGTTTATGCACATTGTAAAAAACAAAACTTATGGCAACGTTGCTTATACAAACCTCAGCGAACAGTTAGCAAAAATATTACGCATGGGTGCAAATGATGAATCTGTTATTCAAAGGCTTATTTGGATGCGTGATGTCTTTGGCCCTATTTTGCGTGACGCTATGAAACTTGCTGGTGAAATTGACCTACGCCTTATGCTAGCTCAAGCTCTTCATATGGGTGATGAATGCCATAATCGTAACAATGCTGGCACTACCCTACTCATTCAAGCACTGGCACCATATATTCTTGAAACTGACTTTAGCATCAAAGAAAAACGCGAAGTTTTTGATTTTGTTGCTCTTAGTGATTACTTCTCTGGCCCCACTTGGATGGCTATGGCAAAGTGTGCACTGGATGCAGCTCATGGCATAAAAGACAGTACCATTGTAACAACTATGTGCCGAAATGGTGTTGAATTTGGAATACGAGTTAGCGGGATGGAAGGCAATACATGGTTTACAGGCCCTGCACAGCGAGTGGTAGGACCGTATTTTGCTGGTTATGGTGATGCTGACGCAGGCCTTGATATTGGTGACAGTGCAATTACAGAAACTTATGGATTTGGCGGGTTTGCCATGGCAACAGCACCTGCCATCGTTGCCATTGTTGGTGGTACTGTCCAAGATGCCATTGGATTTTCGATCAAAATGCATGCAATTGCAACAAAGGAAAACCCCAATGTAACTATTCCATTATTAGACTTTAGAGGTATTCCTGCTGGCATTGACGTAATGAAGGTTGTGCAAACTGGCATCTTACCTATCATTAATACAGCAATCGCCCATAAAGATGCAGGTATTGGCATGATTGGTGCTGGTATTACCTACCCACCTATGGATTGCTTTGAAAAAGCTATCGAAGCATTAACACAAGAAATTAATTAAATTTTTTATTTGAGAGCATGCTGAGCATGCTCTCAAATAATAATAAAAATTTGAACTATGGAGTACGCTGTGCAAAATGACTGTAACTCTAAAATTGTTATAGCAATTGGTGGTAATGCTTTACTTGGTGAGCATCAAAAAGGCACTTATGATGAGCAATATAGTAATGTTTCCATATGTGCAGATGCCTTAGCCCAAATTATTGGGCAAGGCAATCGACTTGTAATAATTCATGGCAATGGCCCACAAGTGGGTCTTCTTGTGCAAAGAGCTGAAGATGCTGCAGACACCGTGCCTACACAACCTCTTTTTGTGTATAATGCAGAAACACAAGGTCAAATTGGGCATCAACTTATTACTAGCCTTACCAACAAGCTTCCTCAAGCCACTGTAAAGGATCCCGTTGTAGCTATTTTAACACGAGTTCTGGTAGATGCACATGATCCAGCTTTTGACAAACCTACAAAGCCAGTGGGGTCTTTTTTTACTAAGGAAGAAATAGAAAACCAAGCCAAATTCTATCCATTTAAGTATATTGAAGATAGTGGAAGAGGCTATCGTAAAGTGGTGGCATCCCCAAGTCCGATAGAAATATTCGAAGCTCCACTAGTGAATGAAGTTCTACAAACAGGACGTTCTGTAATTGCTGCTGGTGGTGGCGGACTACCATTTATCAAGAAAGAAAATGGTGAACTTGAAAATGTGGAAGCAATTATTGATAAAGATAGATCTGCAGCTCTACTTGGTATTAATATTCAAGCTAATATCTTGATTATTTTGACAGGTGTTGAACAAGTGGCTATTAACTTTAACAAACCAGATATGCAATTGCTCAGCACTATTAGTGTTTCTCAAGCGAAAAAATATATGGACGATGGGCATTTTCCAGAGGGCAGTATGGGGCCCAAAATAGAAGCAGCAATCACATTTGTTGAAAAAACAGGCGGACGTGCCATAATCACTTCCTTAGAGAAGGCGGTTGACGCACTTAAAGGTACATGTGGAACAATGATCATACCTGACGAAGCCATGTAGCTTAATATTGTTATATGAACAACAAGTTAATATTACCCACACTAATAATTGTTCACCTTATTTAATCTGCAAAAGTGGCACAATGGTGGCACAAAATCATACCTAACAAAAAAAGGACTTAGAGCATTTTGCTCTAAGTCCTTAAAATTTCTGGTTGAGAAGATAATTTTTAGACTTCCGCCCCTTAAACATCATCCAAATTGATACGAATTATAAGCAAGCACCCTGATAGGTACTCACTTATAATTTATCATCAGTATTTTTTACTCATCTTTCTTCTGCTGAAGTATATCATCAACAACGTTAGCAGCACGTTGCATGGCTTCATCTGCTAAATGAGCATAGCGTTGGGTCATGCGAGGGCTTGAGTGGGTTAAAAGCTTTTGTAAGGTATAGAGGTCAACCTTACCGCTTGATGCAAGCAAGGATGCATAAGTGTGGCGCAAACCGTGTAATGGACGAAAATTATCAGGCAAACCAGCTTTTTGCTTAACCCGTCTGGCAACCCTTCGAAAATCTTTACGAGGTCCTCCATCTTTGCCTGGGAATACATAGAGGCTCTCCCCTACCCTATCAACCGTTAATAATATGTTTTTTGCAGTCATACTTAGGGGTATGCGCTCAGTTTTACCCTTTTTGGCAACATCACCCCTTAGAGTTATAAATCCCACCTCAAAATCAATATCCTCCCAGCGTAAGT
>CAYJDF010000064.1:0-13449 GCA_964368845.1 uncultured Desulfovibrionaceae bacterium | reverse complement strand
TCCATTTCGATATTTCAAAGCGTAACTTAAACAGTTTTGGTTATGTTATTTGCTTAAGAGTATCTGTATTCTTTAAATTATATAAGAGTTTTGAGGTATTTAATTTTTTGTTGCCAAAATGTTGCCGCACTATTTTGAATATTTTTCATATGAATCTTTAAACTCTGATTTTACGGATAAAATTAATTCTTCCTTTTTTTCAATTAATTCATTAAATTTCTCGTACATTTTTTCATATATAATTTTCTGAGATGGCATAGATATATCCATATTTGAAGATTCATCTATGCAGTCTAACTCGATATTTTCATTTTCATAAATATTTCTCAATAATTGTATGATATCCTCTTTTGATACTTCATCAATAATCTTATATTCTTTATCTTTAATAAAGTATCCTTTCATATTCTCAATTTTTAATAGCTTCATATATATTTCTCCTTTCAATGTATGCATCTTCACCTGCTTCCATAGTTTCTAATAGTGATAAATAATTATTCTTAACTTTACCACATACGCTTTTCAATGTTTTGGATGTCAATTCACCTGTATACACTGTATACATAGCTCCTTGCGTAGTCATTTCCTTCTCTGTTACAATCAGGTAATCGGGTGATAGCAATACTCCTAATGTATTATTATGTGTAACTACAAATACTGTTGCTTTATTAGATAACTCTTTTATCTCACTTATTACATTATCTTTAATGAAAGTATTGTCGAAAGATGACTCAGGTTCATCTATTAACACTAGATCATACTTATACGCTTCCTTTAGTTCAGCTAACAAATTATATTCAGCTTTTTCTCCTCCTGAAAGGTCGGTATCAAACATGTTTTTCACTGAATAGGAAAGTTTCCAAAATGCTTTATAAACATCATCAATTTTCAAATTATACTCTTCTTTATTTTCTTTCAGTTGCCTATAAAGTTGGAACGGAGATAATTTCTCTTTTAACAAGCTTGATGTGTTTTTAATATTACAACTTCTATTCAAATCTGCCGCTGATGTGATCAATGCAATTTCAGCATATATTCTAAAGCCATACTGCTCAGAACTACTTATAATACGTTTTTTGCTATTTAGAGATATTAATTTATCAAATTCATCCTCAATAATTATCATTTTAAAATAAACTGATAAGCCCACATCATCTATTGGATTTAAGGCTGATTTTTTGCCTAAGCTATCTTTTACATCTTTGATTATTGTATTTGCTTCATTTATCATTTTATCATCTATCATTTTAGAGTTATATGTATCAATTAATTTTAAAAGTAGTTTTATAATATATTCTTGATTAATGTGTTCGTTAATCATTTCAGCATATTTCTTATTTTCAATAATAGCAATAACAGAATGTATAAGTTTTTTAAGTTCAGTATTATCCTCTTTTGTAATTATTGACTCTGAAAATAATTTTGCTCTTGAAAAAATATCGTCCTTTTCTTTGTTTATAGCGTAATTTTTTAGTGTATTAATGTAAGTGTCTATTTTATTAATTTCGCTATTCCAATCAAAGCTTCCTATATATTCCACTATTCTTTTTAATTCAATAAAATAAGTAGTAGTAAATTCATCTTTTTCTCTTTCTATAATATTCGAAAAAGTTTCATTATCACTCTTCTTAATTAAATCAAATTGCTTAATATATTTAATTCTATCTGTTGCAAAATTATTAAATATACTATCTAATGTATACGACTTACCTGACGACCGTTTCCCCAACACAATATTTAAACCTGTAGAAGCTAAAGTTCCATCTTTCAACATCTCAAACACTTCATCTTGCTCATTTGAAGTTAAAAAAACATTTTTCTTACTTTTCAATGCTAGTTTAATCTTAGGGACTGTTAGATCTGCTACTTTAACGAACGTATGTCTATTGGGAAAGTTGTTTGCACTATCCTGAAAGTTTTTAGTTGCACGCCAATCACTAAATAATACTGGCGTTAATCCATTTTCTTTTTTACATGTTTCAAATTTTTTAGGACTAGCTACTTCACCAGCATCGATTATATTTTTAATTTGTTCTAAAACATAATTGCTTATCTTAGGAGCTTTATCATAGTGTGGGATAATTATATACTTGCTTTTTTCAATGAATATCGAGTTGAAATCTTCCTGTGCTATAGATTTTTTTGTTATACTAATTTTTTGGGTTATTGCTTTACATTTTTCATCGAAATCCTCTAAATCAGAAATTTCAGATATAATTAAAATATGACCTGTCACAAAATCAATTTCAATACCCGGAAATACTGTAGTGCCTTTGAGAGCATTAGTTATTTCTAAAAATTGCTGTTTATCAAACATATTATGATTTGTTATCGCTATCGCATCTATTGACATATCACTAACATATTTCTGCAATATATCAATATCAAATTCAAAATCCGAATCTTTTTCAGTTGGCACAGTATGTATGTGGAAATCTATTTTTTTCATATTTTTTCCTTTCTGTACATGTAATAAGTTCATTTAAACACGTGATAGTGACTTATATCTCTTAAACTATATTGCATTTTAGATTGTGCTCTATTTCTTCACCATACCAATCTTTAACCCCAACCGTAGATTGGTATGCTTTCTCAAATAACGGATAAAGTTCACTATACTTAATGTCTTTTTGCAGTATAATTTTAAGCTCGGTTGTTTTTAATGGTAATATTTTCGTACCATCAACAAAATCTTCTCCGTCAGAACTGAAATAAGTTATTGTTTTTCGAGCTCTAAAGTCACCAATAAGATTTAGCAATAGCTTAGTTGATATAAATAAACAATAAGCTTCCTTATCTTTGTTTTTAAGACAATATTCGCCAATATGTCGTGAAACTGATTCCATCTCAAGAACTCGTTGACCTGTATTTTCAGCTAGCGTAGCCTCAATTAACAATGTATGCTGGGGATAATATGGTGTTTTATCATATAGATATACTATATCAGCTTCTCCACCACCTGCGTGAGTTTTCGGCAATAGGTCAGCTTCAAGAGATAAGTTCATATAATCTAAAATATCGCCTTGTCTGTCACTGATTTTATACCAAGCAATGCCTAAAATATATTCAAACATTGTAGGTGGATTTGCGTTATCTGTAATATAATCTCTTAAGCACGCATCGTCACGAACTTCAAATTTATCAAGCAGGTCGATTAATGTTTCGTTGCTGAATTTTTCATCAATTAGCTTATTAAATCTTGTATATCTATCATCTTTAACAATTTCTTGTGCTTGTGATGCTGTCGTTACCTCTTTACCGACTTTAATGCCAAGTTGTTCGTACAGCTTGTCTATATCAACACCAAATATAGGTGAAATATCAGATAAATCAACATTTACAAACAGGTTTTCACTCTCTGTGAATGCTACTTTGAGTACTTCATCAGCAATATTGTTAAAATAACACTTAGGCATTATATCAAATTCAACCTTGCTATCATCAAAAATAACAGTTTCAGTAGTTTTGAAATACCTTATATTTAAGTCCAAATAGTCTGATAACGTGCTTTTCATTTTGAATAAGTGCATTGTTTTAAAGAATATATCCTTAAACTCCGTTTCATCCTTTGCCTCAAAAATCGGTGCGTTTGTTAGATAATCTCTACCCTTTCTCTTAATGCCACCTCTATTAAAGTTTTTGAAAATATAACTACTCCAAAAAGTCTTAGATTTCCCTCTTATCTTCTTTGTTGCTTCATATAACGGCAGCAAGTCATCTTTTGTATCTAATACAACTGATTTAAGTTCATTATAAAAAGGAAAATACGGCTTATCATAGTTACGACTTTTTCTATTCATACCAACGCTACAAAGTAAACCCTCAGTAACTACATTAGTGATAAAATACTCATACGCTTGGTTATAATTTTCTTTTGCCATCATTACATTGATTAAAACATCATCTGTGTTACCTTTGCCATCTCTTTGCATTCTTATTTCATTTTCAATTAATTTTGTTGTTTCTGCATTGATGCATAAAGGTACTAAATATTTAAACTCAGCCTGAGTTAAATACCCTAATTTTGACTCTAAATAAACAAACACTAAAAATGGTCTTACTATATTTCCATCAACATTATTATAAGTTTTCATTAATTGCTTTAAGTAAATAAAACTATCTTTATCAACTTCTAAAAAATTATCTGATTTAAAATTGTGGTTATCGCATAAGTCTAGCAATGCTAACCCTGCATTCGATAAATTTCTTTCGTTATCAATTAAACCTATATCTGCTAACCCTGATGTTTTCTCTCTAGCATCTTTAGGTTTATTCTTAGCTTCACCATCAACAAAACCTACCGAAAATAAATAGTCATAATATTTTTCTTGTAGCTCATTATTTCCAGTCCATACCTCACTTTTATTTTCAGGCATATCCCAAAAACTTCTTATCAAAGAAAGTTGTTCTTCTATTGTTCTGTTAAAATCTTTAGTTCTAAAGCTAGTCGTTCCTATGCTCCAACAATAGCTTTTAAAAGGAAAACTAGACACTAGCTTTCACCTCCTGTTTGGAATATTTCTTTTTAAGCTCTTTGCTCTCATTTAATGGTTTTTGATTAATATCTTGCCAATATTCCCAACCATTTCTTGAGCCATGCAGTATGACACTAGCTGAAGTACTTAAAGCTGTAGAGTTACTCTGCTTAGGATAAAAAATATATTGCTTGATAAAATATAAACCATGCTCTGTTTCAGCTACAATGCCATCTTCTATTAATTCTTGCCTTGCGTCTTCTATTTCAGGGTAATTTTCAGCATTTTCAAAATCATACAACTGTGAACCTTCGTTGATTTCAACGCTTCCGTTATCAACATATAAAAATCCTGTTGCTTGTATTTTTGTATTTGATAGATATATTTCCTTTTTTATAACAACATCTGCACTTGCTGACATGTAAGGGAAAAGTTCATTGATTTTATGTATCAATTCAATAGTTCTACTATCTATATTTGAAATATTCCACTGTTTTACTTCTAGTATTTTTTCATTTATCTTTATATGAGAAGTTCCTTTAAGAACTTTATTTTTATACTCCCATATATTATTTTTCATCGCACTATTATCAGATTTCGTAGCAAAAGTTAGATTACCCAGTCTGTTTAAGTTTCTTAGATACTCATCTGCATCGACTTTTAATTCATCATACCATTCTTTTGTTGGCGTTTGTGGCATTAGATGCTCTATACTCAACGCACTTAAGTCAACTGGAGCCGAATTATCATGATGTTCCAATTTATCTAGGAAAATTCTCAAAGTAGAGCGAATATTATACATATTAGCATTAATTACTAAATTGAATAATTGTTTATCATCAGGTAAATACATTGCATTTCCTTTGTTCTTATTGATAAGATTCTTTTTCAAAAGTTCTACCACATTATCATATCGTCCATCACAATCATTAAGTGTATCTTTTAGTAACGCAGGAAATAATCTAGAAATACTGCTTGTGTCTAAATCACAAATAGCACGTCGTATTAGATATGTATTTACAATCTCTATCGTCATATTAAGTTGCTCTATTGTAAAACCTCTATCTTCGTTTTCATTTTTCTTGTACAAGTTAAAGAATTCGAGCAGCAATGGTGCTGGCATATCTGATAATATTTTCCTATACTCTATTATATTATCTTTTAATATGCTATTTATTTTATTAATATCTTTTCTATATAGTGTATTAAAGCTATCTGCATAGTCTACGATTTCTCGCAAAACTTGCTCTATAGAATTGCTTTCCATTTGTGTCTTAAACCATGTAACAAACTCAGAATATATCATATTACTATTTGGTAGAGCTTTGTTTTTAGCAGCCAAGAAAAACCTAAAGAAAGACTCTAGTTTTTTAGCATCGCTAGAAAGTAAGTGTTCCAATTTTTTCCAATATTTCGTATACAAAATTTCTTGCTCATCACTAGATAAATCCATTAATACAAAATTTCTAATTAAATCAGAAGCTCTTAGTTTAACACCAGTAGCATTTATACTTTCAAATATTTTTTGTGCATTATCTTCCTTAGATACAGGAATACAAACGATATACAATCTATCCATTGCCATCAAGATATCATTTACAGAATAGCCATCATTCATTTTTTCTTTAACGAACGACTGAATGTATATATAGTTTTTGTAGACATTTGAGCTTTTATCTTCTAAACTATCAAGTTCATCAGCGACGATATGTTTATACACTTCGTCATCGGAAACTAATGGCTTTAGTTTATACTTGGACTTTTCTGTAGCAAATGGATTTGTTAAATACTGTCCTTCAAGTATATTTATATCATTTTGCAGATTCTTTTCGCTTAATATCGCTTTAATTGCATACAAAGTTAAGAATGTTGTCGTTAATCTTTGTTGACCATCAATTACCGAGAACTCCCTAGTTGAATAATCAATAGGATTTTCTAAATAAATCATAATTCCTAAAAAATGTTTAGGGTATTCATTAGTTAAAACACTATTTAAATCTTCAAGATATTGCTTCACTTCTCTCCCTGCAGTCCAAGTGTAATTCCTTTGATACACCGGAATAACAAATTGACAACCCATACTACTTCTTATAAATTCCAATAAACCCGTTCTTCTCGGCATTTGTTGTTCTGTTGCCATATTGTTCTCCTTTAATAATTCACAATCAACACTTCTCGTGATGAATTAGTTTTATCTTTTGTCTGATAATTTGAATTTGAATAGTTAAAATCTAAGTCGATAATTTTGTATTTATCTTTATTTTTTTCTGCCCAATCAATAAGAATATCATTCTTTTTACCCTTGCTTTCAAGCACATTAGATAATGCAAACCGATAACCTTTATTATGCACGCCATCAAGATATGAAAGTAAATCTTTCTCGCTTTCCTCAGTCCAACCACTTTGTTCATTGTAAGTTGCACAAGTTATTAAATATGGAGGGTCAGCATACACAAATGTGCCTTTTTCATAATCGTCTATTTTAATATCTTTGAAATCATTACTTATAAATGTGTAATCTCCACTTTTAAGTCTATCTATAAATTTTGATAGCTTTGATTGCATCTTTGTATTAAAATCTCTTTTGCCAACAGGTAAGTTGAACTCACCTTTGCTATTAAATCTTATTTGGTTATTAAACGAATACACAATCATAACATAAAGCATTATATAATATCCATAGTCAGGGTTATTAGCTTTTTTGTTGAATGCTTCTCTTAGTTTTAGAAAGTGTTCTTTATTGTAATCGCCTAATCCTTTTCCACTTTCACAATTATAATAATCGTATCCATTTTCAGATGAACGTGATAAATTATTCTTATCAATATAATTTTCTATAAGTTCAAATACGCTTTCTTTATCCAAGTTTTTAAACGTATTAAACAAGTATAAGAGATGTGTTTGCAAATCATTAAATACAACTTTATTGCAATCAACATTAACACCTACATTGCACCCACCTGAAAATAAGTCAATGAAAGTAGAAATGTCTTTAGGGAAAAGTGGTAGGAGCTGGGGAAGTAATTTAAACTTTCCACCAATATAATTTAGTGGAGATTGTACCAATTCTTTTTTGTTGTCATAACATTTACACACAAATAATCTTTCTTCATTTTCAGAAATATTTGATTTACCTGTTGTAAATGCTTTATAACTAGAAGAAAACACTTCAACTTCTCCTTTCGCAGATAAAATACGCATAATATCTTCATCGGCTATCTTCGCATTGGAACGGTCGTTGCCCTTCACGGCCATATTGTTGTAAGAAAGCACAATGTACTTGGATTTTATATTTTTGATTAAATCTTCAAATGCTTTTGTAGCTTTTGTAGTGCAGTAATCACTTTTCATGGACTTTCTATCCATCTTTCTTGCAACACCAAAAACCTCTGGTTTCTCCCACTTAGCTACATTTTC
Source organism: uncultured Desulfovibrionaceae bacterium (assembly GCA_964368845.1). GTDB lineage: Bacteria > Desulfobacterota > Desulfovibrionia > Desulfovibrionales > Desulfovibrionaceae > CAYJAD01. Next base: position 5,557 of record CAYJDF010000064.1, on the reverse strand, counting down.
AAGAACGTGATACGCATCACAATACTGTCTTGAATTATATGGTGGGTCAATATAAACTAAATCAACTTCAATCTCTTTTACAAGTTCATTTGCATCTTTGTTATAGCAAAAATTATTAGCATTTGTTTCAGAAGGTTGAGGTACTGAAAGTTCTAAGTTTTTTGTGAATTCAGCTTTTTGTCTGAACGCATCATAGTGACCACAAGTGTTAGCTATTTTGTCCATAGCATATAAAAGTGATGTAATTAGTAATGCTCTTTCACGTTTGTTTATATAACCATTTTTGTGGGAGATTTCAATATCTTCCCTGATAAATCCAATTTTCGAACAATTCTTATAGCTGAAAAATGTATTCGAAAAATTCTCAGTCATATAATTTTCTTCTTCTATATCTAAATCATTGTATTTCATAATATAGTCTATAATTTTAGTTTCTGAAAATTTTTCAGTTCCAAACCAAGCAACATGGCATATATAATTGCTATACATCAAGTCATTTGTAATTACTTTTTTATCGATAAATGCTGATGCGACTGCCCCAGTTCCTGCAAATATATCTGCAACTGTATTTATATTGCCACACTTTTCAGACACTACTTCAGTAATAAAATCAAGGAGCTTATATTTATTACCTAAATATCTTCTGTTATTAATTTTTGTTGTTTTATAAGAAGGCTTTTCCTCAATAGGTTCAATACTTTTCTTATTACTCAAAAAAATTCTAATCTCATCAAGAATTGATGTAGACCAAACTGGTTTTCCGTTATTATATTCTAATTCAAATACACCATTCCCTTTTAAATAATACAAATAAGAACGTGATATGTCTAATTCATTTGCAATTTGTGTTGCAGTTAATACAGTCATTTGCTTCTCTCCTTATGCAACTAAAATATTATAATTTTGTACATTATAGCACGCATTTCTGCAATTTTCAAGATACACCAGTCAATATTTCAACATATTATTCAAAAAATGGATGCTAATACTTGAAATGTATATTCTTATAATTAGCATCCATTCATTGAACTCATTTATAGATAAACTCCTCAAAACAACCTCATCAGCTTTGATATCATTGTTACAGTTTCATCTAGGTTGGCTTCCCAAAAAGTTATCCTTCTCATAACTGCCTTGTCATTTTTTAACAGTTTGCTTCCTATGAGAGGTTTTGGCGGTTTATATTCGGGTAGATTATCATTTTATTTTATCTTCAACAAACATATTTGTTCAAATTATAAGTTTTTTATAGCATTATAAGCACTTTAATTTAAACATTATTGACTCACACTAAACATATATGCTATATTCATTCTATAAACGACTATATTTATTTAGATTCTCACAAATCTCTATAAGAAATACCTGTTCTTTTATTGTTATTATTTTTCATAATCCTGTAAGAAGTTTTTATTATGGCAATAGTTTAGAGAATTCATTTTTCATTAATTCAAAAGGATTAACACAAAAACAATAAAGCTGATAATGAGCTCGTTTTGAAACTCAATAACTTTTTGGGTAGTATTTACCTTAATATGTTTGATATATTAAAATCTTGAAATGATATTGGCAAGAAATATACAAATGAATATACAACTATCCGAAAGCATTTGCAGAAGATAAAAGTGCTCCTGTAAAGCCTGTTAAGATGTCTATATATGTTGAGTAGGAGGAATATGAAGCGTGAATGAAAAAAATAAAAAAGGCATAATTTCTCAAGAAGATATTATGAAAATGTTAGAAACTTGTTACTCTAAAGCAATAGGCGGTATCCCTTTAGTTAGCCCATCTATTGAAGAGTTAGCTAGTGAATATATTGATAAATATCCAACTAAAGAAAAAGCAATTAGGGCTATGTTGAAAAATCAAATTATAAAGTGTACAACATCTGGTTTCATTACAGGGTTTGGCGGCTTTATAACAATGCCTGTAACAATTCCAGCAAATCTCGGAAGTGTTATATACGTTCAGATGCGAATGATTGCTTGTTGTGCATATATTTCAGGACATAATCTAAATAGTGATCAAACACAAACATTCATATATGCGTGCTTAGCAGGTGTGTCTATCAATGCTGTAGTTAAGCAAGCTGGAATTAGATTTGGAATGAAATTTGCACAGGTAACTGTAAACAAAATTTCTGGTAAGACTTTAACAAAAATCAATCAAAAAGTAGGCTTCAGGTTTATAACTAAAGCTGGAACAAAGGGGATTGTAAATTTAAGTAAAGGCATTCCTTTCGTTGGTTCAATAGTATGCGGAGCTTTAGACTGTATCGAAACGAAAATAATAGCAAATAGAGCTTATAAATGGTTTATTGATGGCGATGTTTCCACTAAATACACTGGTGAAGATATAATTGAATAAAAAGGAGAGATTCAGAAAATGGATAAACTAATTCCTTCATTTCAAAGTTCATTGTTTAATGATAATTCTAAATCAATATTAGCTGATTTCACGGAAATTGGCATTGATTCTGTATTAGACGATGGTTTATTTAAAGAGTTACCAATAGTAGGAACTCTTATGGCTGTAACTAAAACTGCTCAAAGATTGCATGATAGAAACCTTATGAAGCAAACATTAATATTTATCAAAACCTTCAATAACAAAACCATTAATTCTAATAAACTAGAACATCATATTTCAAGAATAAAATCTGATAAAAGGTATGCTGAAGAAGAGTTAGGCCGAATACTTCTATTACTAAATTCCAATATCGAAGATATCAAATCCGAGTATTTCGCAAAACTATATAGAGCTTATATCCTAAATGAAATTGATTGGGATTATTTCTGTGAATTTTCAGATGTAGTATCAAGACTTTTTATAGCAGATACCGAACTCTTAATTAAGTCACATAAAAACACGCTTAAAGATATTTCAAATTCGCAAAAGTATCAGCTTCAAAGGTTACAATCTTTAGGCTTGCTGCTTTTTGACTCAAAACAAACTATGCGATTTAATGATGATGGAAAACGTACGGGAAAAGATGTTATTGTAACATCTTTGGGGAATAAATTCTGCCATATTATCCTAAATCACTAATTATTACATTTTTAATGATCCATAAATCAAATTCTAAAGTACAAATAAACATAAAAAACAGGTAACCGATAAAGTCATTTCGACTTAAAATCAATTACCTGTTTATTTTTTATATTTTTGTTGCCATTTTGTTGCCAAAAGTAATATCACGATTTAATAATCATTTAATTTTCAACGATTATTCTCTCTGCTTTATTACTCCATTTCAATCGTCCCGGGTGGTTTACTAGTCAAATCATACATAACTCTGTTGACGCCTCTGACTTCGTTAATTATTCTGCTCATCACTTTATTAAGTACTTCGTATGGTATTTCTGCTGCTTCTGCGGTCATGAAGTCTATTGTATTCACAGCTCTAAGTGCTACTGCGTAGTCGTATGTTCTTTCGTCTCCCATTACTCCAACTGATTTCATATTAGTAAGTGCGGCGAAGTATTGGCCTATGCTTCTATCCAGTCCTGCCTTGGCTATTTCTTCTCTATAAATAAAGTCTGCGTCTTGGACTAGTTTTACTTTTTCTTCTGTAACTTCTCCTATTATTCTAATTCCTAGTCCTGGTCCTGGGAATGGTTGTCTAAAGACAAGGTGTTCTGGTATTTCTAGTTCCAATCCGACCTTACGAACTTCGTCTTTGAATAAGTCTCTCAGTGGTTCTATTATTTCTTTGAAATCTACATGGTCAGGCAGTCCTCCAACATTGTGATGCGATTTAATCACAACAGATTCACCACCAAGCCCGCTCTCTACAACGTCTGGGTATATTGTTCCTTGTACAAGGAAATCAACTGTGCCTATCTTTTTTGCTTCTTCTTCGAACACTCGTATGAATTCTTCTCCAATAATTTTTCTCTTTGTTTCTGGGTCTGTTACGCCTCTCAATTTGTCATAATATCTTTGTTGAGCATTGACTCTAATAAAATTCAATTCATAATTTCCATCTGGACCAAATATAGCTTCTACTTCATCACCTTCGTCTTTTCGAAGAAGTCCGTGATCTACAAAAACGCAAGTAAGCTGATTACCTATCGCCTTTGAAAGTAGAACAGCCGCAACTGAGGAGTCTACTCCTCCCGATAAAGCGCATAAAACTTTTCCATCGCCTACTTTTTCTTTAATTGCTTTTATTGATTCTTCAGCAAAAGAATCCATTTTCCAATCGCCTTGACATCCACATACGTTTTTCACAAAATTATCGAGCATTTTGTTTCCTTCTTCTGTATGCAAAACTTCTGGATGGAATTGGATAGCATATAACGCTCTTTCTACCGATTCTGCTGCTGCAACTGGGCAATCTTTTGTATGTGCAGTTATCTCAAAATCAGGGCCAACTTTAGGAATATAGTCAAAGTGGCTCATCCAGCAAACGGTTTTAGGCGAAACACCTTTGAAAATAGGCGAGCTTGGTTTGTCAATTATCACTTCCGTCTTTCCATATTCTCTCACATCGGCTTTTTCTACTCTGCCACCTAGTAAGTGCATCATAAGTTGAGCACCATAGCAAAGGCCTAGTATCGGAATTCCTAATTCAAATAGCTCTTTTGTATATGTCGGAGCACCCTCTTCATAACAACTATTAGGCCCTCCAGTCAAAATAATACCTTTCGGCTTTAGTTCTTTTATTTTTTCAATGTCAACTCTATATGAATATATTTCACAATAGACATTTGCTTCTCTAACTCGTCTTGCAATTAATTGATTATATTGTCCACCAAAATCCATTACGATTACTAGCTCTTGCTTCATCACTTCCTCCTCTAAGAGTTAACATATTTTTTTTCTACATTTAGTAAAAACTCTTTCATCTCAAGTCCACCTGCATATCCTACTAACGCACCGTTAGCTCCGATCACTCTATGTCAAGGAACTACAATTCCAATTGGATTTTTGTTATTAGCTCCTCCAACAGCTCTTGATGCTTTTGGATTTCCCACTGCAATAGCTATATCTTTGTAGCTTCTTGTTTCTCCATATGGAATATCTACAAGCGCCCTCCACACTTTTTTTTGAAAATCTGTTCCAATTTTAAACTCATATGGGAAGTCGAAATTTCGTCTTTTCCCTTCAATATATTCTACAATTTGCTCACAAACTTTATCAGTTAAATACGAAGGGTTATTGTCAGCTTCATTCATCGCCTCTACACAATACATTAACGAAATCGCTGTCACAACATCTTCTTCATATTCAATTTCAAGTAGTCCATATTTTATATTATAATATGCTTTCTTGCTCATAAATTCCCCATTGCCTTTCTTATTCTATTCACTATAGTCAATATAACTACAAATTAAATTCTATGGTTTATTCAGTAACAATAATTCAAACATTATGTTTAATACAATAACAACTCTATATTATGTTTCATACAACAATTCTATTATTCTACTTCACGCAATATCCATAATTCAAAAAAATGTATTAAATGTCTATTTGTCTTTCAGTATTACGTCGTGTGCGCCGCCTTCTACAATACTGGTAGCTGAAACGAGCGTAAGTTTTGAGTTGGTTC
>CAYJDF010000063.1:0-13496 GCA_964368845.1 uncultured Desulfovibrionaceae bacterium | reverse complement strand
CCTACCACGAGGTCATAAATACCATCATTATCAATATCACCAAGTGCTGCACCAACTACAGAACCACGAATACGACGTGTTTTCCACTTAAGACCTAGTCCCACACCATCCCAATAAAGGGCATGAATTTCACCCTGAGGATAGAAGCGATAGCGGTCAAAAATTTCTGCTGCAGTAGACACAGGCTTGTTGATAAGTAATACATATTCATGGCGACCTTCAATGTCAGCCACTAACAATTCCATAGGCGCAAAGTATTTGCTTGGTAATTGATAGCGTTTATCTACACCAAGGCCGTCAATGGATTTATAATGCTCCATACCAACACTTGAGCCAGAATATTTATCCATGGTTTGGTGCATAGATTCACCGTCGAGTGAATAAACAGTGATACGCTCATTTTCGCCAATAACTAATAATTTATCTACGTCATTTTTAGGATTAGCTGGCATATAACCAAAGTTAAATACATTAGCTCCCTTAGGAAGCTTAATTTTAGCACCTAGACTAACTCTATCACCAGATATATTGGCGATATGAACGCCTGGACGGAACATGCGTACACTGTCCCAAGCTTGAGCTACAAGAGTTGGTTGGAAGGTGGGAACCATGTTTACAACATTCAAGAAATAAGAAGTACGACGTACATATTCACGCAAATTTCCGCCTTCAAAACTATAAATATAGGATGCAGGCTGATTGTCAGACTCACTAAATGTTGTTACCACAAGTTGTGGTGGTCTACCTTTAACAAGGCTAATTTTGCGCAAGATAAAGGCTTGGTTTGACATGGAAACTGTATGCTCAACTAATTGCTGCAATTTACCGCCATTCCAGTCATAAATATATAATTTATGATCGCCAAGAACGGCAACTTGTGTTTTACCATTACCACTAAAGTCACCAATGCTAAAACCTACAATATCGTAAGGCAGAAGGCTACTACGTAAACGTGAGCCATCTTCAGCACCAGCACCTTGATAACGGAACTGTGGATTTAAATAAACTTCTTGTTCTCCGGTTTCGTTTACAACAATACCTGGATTCATTTGATTGGCAACTTTTTTGCCACTTTTGGTTCGTCCAAAAACTTGCTGACTTAATCCATCAGCGAGGTCTTGCACCGAACCTATAAGATCACCTATAGGACTTTGAGTGCTTCTACTCCACTCACGCCCATCTTTATCGCGAACTTTCACGTCAATGGTCGCGCTATTATTAACAATATTCACACTACCCCATACGGCATAGTCAACATCAGCAGCATTTTGTGCTTTAGCAACAGCATCTTGACTAGCTGGGGCTTTACTGGGGGCAGCCTTGGTTGATGCCTCTACCGTACCTGGCCAAGCTAGACGACTAGCCAAGGTAGATGGTACGGCTTTACCAAGATAATTGTATTCTTGAGGCCCATTTACACTAAAGGGCATAACCATAAAGGTTTTAGTAGCGGCCAAGGCTGGTATTGCCATAATGACAACCAAAAACGCCATTGTGGCGATACGTAATACTGATTTCATGAACAACTCCTTACATTGTGGGCGTGTTACCCCAAAGCTCGACATTTATATACTGCTTTAGCATATGTTGCAAGTTAATAAATTTTCCTCTTTTACTAAGACATGCTATAACTTTATGCCCTTGATATGTGGGAAGTTATTGACCTTTGCCCACCAAAACACTAGACTATACAAAGTAGCTTGCGCTATTGGCTTTAACTCTTCATTATTTATCAGCATCATAATAAATAGCTATAAACATATAAAAAAAAATTACATTATGAAAAAAAACTCCACCGAAAAAGCTACTGCACGTTCCTTTAGGCTTGTTTGCACAAAGGATCAAATAAGTACCGTTGAAGCTCTATTGTATGCCGAGGGTTTTTGCTTTGAATCAGAACCATTTTCCCCATGGTGTCGCATTATTACAAATGAACCACGACCCTTAGGTTCTAGCCTTGCAGCTTTTTTTGGGCTAATTTATATCCAAGATCGCTCCTCCATGTTACCACCTTTGGCCCTTATGCAGCAAGTTAACCCGGAGCAAGAACAATGTGCTGTGCTTGATATGTGCGCAAGTCCTGGTAGTAAAACCGGATTTTTAGCCCAACTTGTAGGTAAGCATGGCTTTGTACTTGGAAATGAACCCTCAAACTCCCGCCTTGCTACACTACGCGCTAATATGCAACAACTTGGTTTTTTAAATGTTGCTACATGCAGTCATGCCGGTGAAAAACTACCATTAATTCCTAATACATGGAAATATATCCAATTAGATCCACCATGTTCTGGTTGGGGAACAGTGGCAAAAAATCCTCAAGTGCTGGACTTATGGAAAGGCAAAAAAATAGACCCGCTCATAGATATACAACGTAAACTACTGCAAAAGGCACATGAGCTCTTATGCCCTGGGGGTTGTGTGGTATATTCCACTTGCACAACCAATATGGACGAAAATGAAAAACAAGTGGATTATGCAGTGCATGAACTTGGTTTTGAGCTTGTACCATTAGACCCTTTTGAGGGTTTTATATGGGAACATAGCTCACAAAGCGGGACTTTACGTGTTGATGGTAGGAAATCAGCAGCTCAAGGTTTTTATATTGCCAAATTACGCAAAACAAATAACAGTCAAGCAATGCCAAATAACCAATTAACATTGCCAAGCACTGAACATGCAATCTCGTTTGATAAGTATGACCCTAAAATACTTGCAGGGCATTGTGTAGACCTTGAGTTATTACCTAAAGGTCACGTAGCTGTGTTTGGAGCTACAGCACGCTTTATACCAAGTGTTACTACATCGCTTATAAGTTCTGGTTTACGCTGGCAAGCTCCACCCTTAGGTAAAATACTTGGTCAAGGGGTGCGCTTATTACCACATATGACAGCACTTATGCCCCAAAATGCACCTGACTCCGCCATTGTACTTGATAAAATTCAAGATATACACGCACTTTTACAAGGGCAAAGCTTAAAAACAAATCTTAATGGGCGCGAAACTGGCTTGTATTACTCAAGCCCCAAGGGTACTTTGCCACTTGGTAGAGTAAGCTTAAAAAATGGACGTGTTCTTTGGACTGCTAGGTAAACCTTAGTCCCAATATATACGTAAAAAACAACATATTATCAGACCACAAGTCCACTAACATGCTCGCTAACCGTCGTTTTAAGGTTTAAAACCTTGCTTAGTACTAGCTTGCATACCTCCCATACTGTTAGCAATATTATCATAACCATGGTTTTTGAGAATTAAAATAGCATCATATGCTCTAAGGCCTGTATTACAAATAAGGGCTAAGGGTTTATCTTTAGGGATTTCGTCAAGACGTTTTTCAATCTCTTCTAAGGGTATAGTATGCCAGTCTGCATGTTCCTCAGCAATCATTTTACCAGAACCTGCTGGGCGCACATCTATAAAGAAAGTATCATTTTCAGTTCTATTATCCCAAAGGCTACTAAAATCACTGGCGTTTAGAGGAACAAATCTACCCGCAAGGGCATTATCTGCAACGTTAGCCACGGTATTAACCACATCCATGGCCGAAGCAATGGGTGGAGTGTAGGCAATTTCTAAGTTAGAAATATCATCTATTGTGGGCTTAGCAAATTGCAGGGCCGCCGCCACTGCATCTATACGTGCTTTTAAAGCATCACCAGCTTCACAAGCACCTTGTAAACCAAGTACACGCCTACTCTTGCGCTCTACTACCAGTTCAAGACTCATCATATGCTTTTCAGGATAAAAGTGGGCTCGATCTAATTGCTCCACATGTATACCAACAGCATCAAAACCTTGACTTTTTGCTTGCTCGACACTTAAACCAGTACCACAAAAAGTTAGGTCAAAAAGCTTCACCCCCCAAGTGCCCACGAAACCATCAAAACGTGCTTTGCCACCTGCAGTATTGCTTCCAATAACACGACCTTGTCTATTGGCCATAGATCCTAATGGCAAATACCCAAGTTTATTGGTTATCAAATTCTTAATGGCCACACAATCACCGCCAGCATAAATATGCTCATCGGAAGTTTGCATATATTCGTTAACCACAATACCCCCAAAGGGGGCAACTTCAAGCCCTGCATCCTTGGCCAATTGCCCATTGGGTACAAAGCCAGTGGCCATAATTACAACTTGGGCATCTAGGGCTCTTTTATCGGTTATAACACGACATACCTGACCATTTTCTCCTTCTAGGCGAGTAAGTTTTTCATTAGTAAATATGGCTACATCATTTTTGCGACAATCTTGCTCAGCCATAGCTGCAATATTGGCTGAAAGTGCTTGTGGTAGTAAAGATGCGCCCATTTCCACAATGCTAACCTCAACACCCCACATGTCCGCCAAAGCCACAGCACATTCAAGCCCAATAAAGCCACCGCCTATAATAACAGCTTGCTTAATTTGCCCTTGCTCACAAGATTTACGAATATTATATACCGTTTCAAGGCGCGTTACCGCATAAACATTGCCAAGCTCAACACCTTCTACCGATGCCATACGTGCTGAAGCACCTGTGGCAATAACTAATTCATCATAAGGCAAAGTACTTTGTTCTTTGCTTACAACATGCTCAACCAACACAGTTTTTGCTTTACGATCAATACTTATAGCGCGGGTTTGGGTGCGAACATCCACACCTTTAATCTCATCAAAATAACTTTTATCGCGAATACGGTGATATGGGGTTGCGCGTAAATCATCTAAGTTATTAATTTCACCCGAAAGATAAAATGGCATGCCACAGCCGCCATATGAAATAAGCTCATTTTCATCAATTAAAATTACATTGGCCTCCGGCATAAGTCTTTTGCACCGACAAGCCGCCTTGGGCCCAAGGGCCACACCACCGATTACAAGTATATTTTTAGCCATTTCCTGCTCCTCAAAAATCTTATTAACTTTTACCGCGCCATTGACGCTTATCACCCACACGCATAGTAATGCGCTCTCTATCCATATATTCCAATAATGCAATTAAGTACTTACGCGATATGCCATCCAAAATTTCTTTAAGTCCGGCTGGGTCAAGATCGTCATGACTCTCAAACCAAATTTTTACACGTTCACGTATATCGTCAATTACTTTTGCATCGTAGTACAAACCATCCTTTACCTTAACTAGTAGCTTTTCATCCACCAGTATCTTGAGTACCGGAGCGGCTTTTTTAGCATCAATATTAAGATTTTCTAAAACATCTTTAAGATTAGGCGGGGTTAACTTAGCAACCACATGGGCTTTTAAAAGGCTTGCACGTAAATCACTTTTTTGGCTATCAAGCTCCACCTTATGACTACTAAGGCGCAAGCCATCACCCTCTGCCATGAGAGTGCCAGCTCGTAAGCAGCGTTCAATAATTAAATGAGCAAGCTTGGGTTTTTGCTTTGGACAAAGCACACCGCGAGCCATACCAGCTTTTAGGGGATCACGCTTATGAAAAGCTGCGGCTTGCTCTAGGCATTGCTGCATAAGACTATTTACAGAGTTTATATGAATCCAAAGACGTTCATCCTTATCAAAGCAAATAATATCACCTTTACTACTAAGTAGTTGTAAGGTTTTTTCAAGTTTTTTGTCATGAGCATTACAAAGCACCATTAACTCTGCAAAACTTGCTCCTTGCTCTCTTGCAAGACTCAATTGAGTAAGCACACGCTCAGCCAAATCTTGGCATTGTTCCAAAGCACTAAGCATGGCAAAACGTTCCTCAAAGTCAGCATCTTTGCGCCTTAGTTGCGCATGTATAGGGTGCACAACCAAGCCACCAGCAACAGTACGTAAGGGCGAATAAGCGCGTACCACACAACGGTCCCCCCATACTCCCACCATGGGGTTGGTGAAACGTATTTCGGTCAATGCACTTTCACCGGGTTGAAGACGATCACGATCAAAAAAATACAGCCTTGCCGCCACTTCACGTGCACCATGGTGAAAATGAACTTCTGTCCTTGCGCGTAAGGCTCGTGGTGCAGATGAAAGGCAATGCAACATAACAAGCCAGCGCGTAGAGGGAAAAAGGGTGTTTGGATGAGCAAGAACGGAGCCACGCTCCACTTCACCAACTTCTATATTTTGCACATTAATGGCACAGCGTTGGCCGGCACCTGCCGCATCGGCAGAGGCATTATGCCATTGCAAACCACGCACCTTGGTTGTAACTTCATCGGGCATAAATACTGCTTCATCACCCACTTGCACTTCACCGGCAATTAAAGTTCCGGTAACAACAGTGCCATGCCCTTTCATGGTGAAAATGCGATCCACAGGTAAGCGAAAAAGATTACTTTCACGGCTTGGGTCCAAGTCTTTTACAAAATTAAAAATATGCTCACGCATGGCGTCAATACCAAGCCGTGTCATGGATGATACCGGAAATATGGGGGCATCTTCTAAAAAAGTACCGCGTAGAAATGTCTTTATATCTTCTGTTACCAGCTCAATCCAGTCCGCATCAACCATATCAATTTTAGTTAGGGCCACAAAACCATGTTTTATTCCAAGCAGAGAACAAATTTCTAGATGCTCACGGGTTTGCGGCATGACCCCTTCATCAGCAGCAATAATAAGCATAACAAAATCAATGCCCGCAGCACCTGCAACCATATTTTTAACAAAACGCTCATGACCAGGCACATCTACAATACCCAAACGCTCCCCATTAGGTAATGGCAAATATGCAAATCCTAGCTCAATGGTTATACCACGTCTTTTTTCTTCTTCCAGACGGTCACAATCAATACCCGTTAAGGCGCGTACCAATGAAGTTTTACCGTGATCAATATGTCCTGCAGTACCAAGTACCAGTGGCATAATATGCTCCTCTTGCTCTTTCATGAGCATTCATGTATTGAGAACTCTGCACAATTATTTTTACTAAAAATGTTCGGTAAAAATATGAAAATACATATTTATTCAAAATACTGATTGTGCAGAGGTTTCGTATTGTTTTCAAGTACAATACTTTTCATTTTGCTCTGGTGCAAGCATTAATAGGGGTTAACACTATGGAAAAAATAAGTATAAAAACGCATGTGCGCAGTGAATTTGTGGATATTACCCGTGATGTTCAAACCTTAGTTGGGCAAAAGAATATACAAAGCGGTGCATTACTGCTTTATTGCCCACATACAACTTGCGCACTTACAGTAAATGAAGGAGCTGACCCAGATGTCGCTAGGGATATGACAAATTTTTTTAACAAGTTAGTTCCACAAAGTGCTTCTTTTCGCCATGCCGAAGGCAATAGTGATGCACATATAAAAACCAGCATGCTTGGGCCGTCACTTATGTTAATTATTGAAGATGGACGTGTACAACTTGGCACTTGGCAACATATCTACCTTTGCGAAGGCGATGGTCCGCGCACACGTCAAGTTTGGGCTCAATTTTTAGCAGGATAACTCAAGCAATACCATTAAAAAAAACTAATTTGTAATTTTAACACGCTCACGCCCAAGGGCACAACCAATGGCAGCAAGATTAAACACACCAAAGAGCATTAAATCCACACGCATGCTCATCAAAAATGCATCTATATTATCAACAGTTACTGGGGAGTTACCTAAAAAGTAACCCAAAGTCATACTAATAATGGTAGTATTAACCAAAGCCCCACAAGTCCGCATAGTACCAACAAAACTTGCGGCCTGACCCACATGCGCTCTATCAACACTTTCAAGCATGACCGTGGTATTAGGTGCAGCAAAAAAACTCATGCTTAAACCAAGGATAACTTGGGCAATAATGAAAAATATCAAATGACTATCACGTCCAAGAAAAGCACAAGCACACAAACCAAGCCCGCATAAACCAATACCTATGGCACTTATACGCCCAGGCCCATGTCTATCGGCCAAACGTGAGGCTATGGGTGTTGCACCAGCTTGCACAATAAATTGTAAAGCTAACAATAAGCCAGAGTCACGAACACTCATGCCTCTAACAACTTGTAAGTAAAGACTAAAGAATAAAATCATCCCAAATGAGGCACTATAATTTACAAATGCAGCCAATGAAGATAAGGCAAATACCCTATTTTTTAAGAGCAAATTTATATCCAGCAAGGGGTATTTGGTACGCGACTCATGTACAATATATGTTATCAGTAATCCAATACCAATACCTAGTAATAATAATCCCTTTAGTGGCAATCCCTGCAAAATGGTACTACCAATGGCAAGGGTTGCCATACCGGAACCATATAAAAATCCTCCACGCCAGTCGAAAGGCTCACCCTTACCCTCATACCACTCCTCACGCACCCTAAAAAACATAAGTGCCCAAGCCGCAAAAGCTGCAATAGCATTACTTAAAAAAATCCAACGCCAGCCAATACTTCCGGTAATTAATCCAGCCACAGGTGGGCCACAAGCTATGCCAGCATAAACCACTGCGGCAGAAAAACCAATATATTGCCCGCGCTTACCTTCAGGAGCAACTGTGGCCAAAATTGCCAAACCACTGGCTGCAAACATGGCAGCTCCAGCTCCTTGCACAAAGCGCAAAGCTTGCATAAAAAGAATATTGCTACTAATACCAATTAAAACACTTGTTAAACAAAAAACACCTAAACCACAAAGAAAAATGCGCCTACGCCCCCAAATATCACCCATACGCCCAGTAGTTAGTTGAAATGTAGCAAGACCTAAAGCATAGAATGTAGTAAGTAAGCTAAGCTCTTTGGCACTGGCGTTTGTGTCCATACCAATGGGCGGCAAAGCAGAGTTCACTCCAGCCATCATGAAGGGTAATAAAAATTGCGCTGCGCAAACAACAATGAGAATGCTTTGAGCCTTAGTTTTTAACATGTCATATGTGTATGCTTTGTAAAGTGCGCGGTCAAGATTTTAAGTTGAGCGAAATTTATTTAGCTTAGCATTGGCAGTATTGCCAATGGCACATATTATAACTATAATTGTATGCATGTTAACTATTAAGTGCGCGGCATGCCGCCGTAAATTATGGAAATATCAAAAATTAGGCCAAGGACAAGTCTTGCGCTGTCATAAGGCACGCATTAGTAAAATGTATGAAATAAACGCACATGACGGAAAAATATGGTGTTTATGTGGCAAAGTGCTTGGCATTGATAAAGGGACTTATTATAGCATGGTTAAGGGCAGTTTTACTTGCGCCGGAACAAAGGTCAATAAATTATAGACCTTAAATATTATCAAAGTTTAATCAAAAACTAACCTAGATGAAAAACACAATAAAATGAAGTTTTCTGATTGGTTTCATTGTAGCCGTGTAAAACAATTTTTTCTGCAATATTTTCTTCTAAAGTAACCACATCATTCAATTTAAGTTCTGAACAAAAATATATATCAAAACCTGTAATTTTCAATAAGTCCGTATGTTCCTCTGCCAAGGCATCAAGGGCAAACTCACCATAGCGACAATTATTAACATGGCCTAACGCGTCAATAAAGCTACGTAACATTACACGCTGCCCAATTTTTGTATATGTAAGTTTTTCCTTAAAAACAGGATTTTTGGCCAAACGAAAATCAGGATGTGGCATAAATAACTCAAAAGGTAACTCAGTTTTACGATAAACACTTTGAGTGCGCAAATCCCATAAAATGGAGTAAAGCGACGCTACAAAAACAGGCTCACCTTTTTCATCCATAGCTTCTATTTCACGACGAAAATGCAAGCGTTTACGATCACTATACCAAGTTTTAATATACAGAGTGGCACAACCTTGAACATGTTTTTTTATTTCTACATTTAAAGCAACCACCACCCAGCTGACTTGCTGCTGCAAACAACTATTAAAGTCGACATTAAAACACTGCAAATGTTCATCAATTACTCTGCCAATAATATGTTGATACCCATGCGGTTTGATAAATCCTTGAGCATCAAGGTGTGCAAACTCTACTTTTACCTTATAGGTTTGCTTTTGCTCTATATTCATGTGGGCCTCCATATTGCAAAGTATGCATGTAACTAAGCACATAACGCATTAAGAAAAATATCAAACCATGTCAACACTTGAATAAAATATAACTTTGATTTAATTTTATACGACTTTGTGAGTTAAAAGCTATTTTTACATCAACTCAGAAGGTCGTCTTAAATTTACACATAATAGTGTTAAATTAACATACCGATTGCACTATGTCTTAAAGCATGTGTAGTTAAAAATAGATAAAACAAAACTTGTCAATAATAGAACTTATGGACTAATAAAAGACAATGAACGATAAAACAACCATTATTCCCACTGTCATGGAAAGACTTGGCAAATTGCAAGTCGGACAATGTCTTGATATGCGTACATTTAAGCGCAATCGATCTGTGGCTATTATATGTGTTGGCAATGACAACTTTAATGTTGTTGAACGTGGGTTTCATGAAGAGTCGTGGCAAGACCTAACAACAGAAAAAGTGAAGCGGTTATTAAAAACCTTGCTTAAACGAGAATTCCCGCGCAGTAATAAAATTAGATTATATACGCTTGATTCATTTGAACATGCCGATGTAAATCGTATGGGGCACGGCTCTGGACGCTTTGGTGGATGATAACTCTGCCAATTAGTATAATATTAATGACATTATTACCCAAGCACTTGTTCTGCAAAGATTACCTACATTAATACACTTTCAAAAACCCTTTTGTAAAAAACTACGCTTATCATATTTACTCGCTAAAAAAACATAATAGAAGGCTATACCATGACAGAAAAAGAAAAAATGCTTGCGGGAGAGCTTTACAATTGTGGAGACAAAGAACTTTTACAACAATGGCATAAAGCAAACAATCTAACCAGAGATTATAATAACCTAAATTCCGAAGATTTAGAACAAAAACACGCCATACTCAAACAACTGTTGGGCGGCATGGGGGATAATGTATGGATTGCTGCACCCTTCTTTGTAGATTATGGTGAAAATATTTATTTAGGCAATCATTGTGAAATAAATATGAATTGCGTTTTTTTAGATTGCAATACCATAACCATTGGTAATAACACTTTAATAGCTCCAGGCGTACACATTTACACGGTATTTCACCCAACCAACGCTAAACAAAGATTTGGAGCACCGGGTAATGACGGCAGTTTTGCTTTTTGCAAAAGCTTAACAGCTCCTGTGTGTATTGGCGAAAGCGTGTGGATTGGCGGTGGGGCTATTATTATGCCAGGGGTTAACATTGGGGATAATGTAGTTATTGGCGCGGGCAGTGTGGTAACAAAAGATATACCAAGCAATACCGTAGCCTATGGCAATCCTTGCAGAGTTCAAAGGGATAATATTTAAGATAAAAAAACTATGGATTATTGCTATTTTACAGTAGTTGGTTTTAATGTTGTTGTTGCATATGTAGTACCAGTTTTTTTTATTACGTATTTGCCTAACTACCAATAAATTCTTAAAGTTTTACGTCAGAATTAGTATTATACAAGCCTCAGTAAAGCATTATCATTATATAGAGGGACTTATGCTATATTATTTTTTTAGTTTGCTGATATGTTGTTTAATTCTTTCACCCTATTCACTTGCTGTGGCCCAAGAAAATAAAAAGATAATTGAAGCATGGCAGGTTTTGGGCGTCACTGCCAACCAAGTAAAAGCTATGAAAGATGATAATCATGCTTTTGACAATGCTGTTGACCAAGAAACGTTTATGGAAATTGCTCGCAATCAAGTTATAAATGATATTAACAGTGTATCTGCACCTACAAAGCATACACTTATAATGCAAGATCCTATCTTCCCATTTTCTGAACCAACACCTGTAGCTATGTCTCCAAATAAAAAGACTTTCTATGCAGTGATAGACGGCAAGCTTGCAGCCTACAGCATACCATCAGGGCAGAAATTATGGGAAGCTAATTCTACCTATTATGTAGATAAGTTGTTAGCTACTAACAAAGGTGTATTTGCTGAGTGCTATGACCATAGCGCCCATAGGCTTTATGGCATGGGTAAAGGAGTAAGTAGCATACATTTTTTTAGCTTAGAAAATAAATTATCTGCAAATATTGAACATATGAAGATAATTCCTGCCATGTCTCAAAATGGCACTTTTTTAGCCTTAAATGGTGATACTTTGGATGAAATAGCTGTACTCAATACAGAAACATTTGAAGTGAATGAGCTACCTATTGACAAAAACTTATATAGCGACATTACAGATACTGAAGATTATCGTATAATTTTGCGCTATTATGAAAATTTATCTTATGAAGAATATAAAAGTGTGCGAGATAAATTTTGGGCAAAATATGGCATTAAACCTATGGGCAATAACATGTTAGAGTTGGAACACATGTATATACCCTATACACGGCCAAAAAATACTACTCTTTATCCTACACTTAAAATACAAACCACTGCAGTGTCGATGCAAAAAGAGTATGCTTTTGCCGGGGATTCTCCCTATATTTTTATTTTGAATACCCTTACAGGGCATATTACACCTCACAAACTTGAAGATACAACAAACATCAAATTGCTTTCTTTTTCCGCAGATGGAAAAACCCTTGTAGCTCTTAATAGTTCAGGAACATTGCATATATATAAAAATGAGCAATGGCAACAAATAGAAATAGGAATTCATAATAGTGTTAATCATATGGCCGTGGATACTCATGGAGATGCTATATGGCTAGCGGGGGACATGACGCTTTATTCTATTTCGTTAAAAAACTCCGAAGCTCTGTATTACATGCATTCATCTTTCATAAATGCACTTGCCTTTTCAAGCAAGGCTAATAAAGCTGTAGTCCTTACCGAAGACGAAGAAATAGTTGCACCAGATGTTTTTATACCCATTGCAAATACTGATACCAAGATAAACTCTTATCACTTGGAAAAAATGAATACTTTGCACATGTGTATCCCCACACTGAACAAAAAGCAAATTTTATCCTTTGATGGAGAAGTTCTTCTGCTAAGAAATGCTTTGAATTATACAAAAATAGCCGAAGGTACACGCATGCACTTTAGTTATGACATTTCCTCCGCAACACCAAAAATTACCATAGAAAATAATCCAGAATATTTTTCACTGTATAATATGTATCATATTTCTAGTTTTCATGAAATAACACCTGAAATATATGCTAGGGCTGAATTGCGAGTAAATGAAAATTTACTCACTGTTTTTAATACACATAGTGAATTTGGTTTAGAAATTTTTACATTGCCTAAGTTTCTTTATCCAAGTGTCCCTGGCTTTACAAAAGTATATTTCACGCAAAAAGGGACTTTTATGTCATTGGGGCTAGATAATCGTGTTATGCTATGGTCGATAACCCAAGACCCAATTATGCCACTGCTGGCATATAGTTTCTTTACGGACGGAAACTATATTGTTACCAACAAGGATGGAAACTTTTTCTCACCTTCAGAAGAAAGATTCAATTCTTTCCATTGGGTGTATAACTGTGCTCCACTGGAAGCAATAGACTTTAAAAAGCTGGCTGATACATATAGAAATAAAAATATTATACAAGAAACACTACAAAGATGACAATGT
>CAYJDF010000062.1:0-13682 GCA_964368845.1 uncultured Desulfovibrionaceae bacterium | reverse complement strand
CAGTTTGGATGGCAGGGGTCACGGCTTGGGGAGGATATATATTGCATCAAGTTGCCTTATGGTATGTGATCATAAAAAAGCATAAGGCTAAACTGGAATTATCGGAATCCTTGAACAAGTACAACATTCAGTTAATCGTTATCAATATAGTTTTTATTCTGCTTCACATGGCACAAACACTGTTTTGGTACGATGGATTGGCGCAAGATGTACCTGTAGAAAGTTCGCAAGTTTCAGTTATCATCATGCTGGTACTTATTCTGATTTTGGAAA
Organism: uncultured Desulfovibrionaceae bacterium; assembly: GCA_964368845.1. Lineage (GTDB taxonomy): Bacteria > Desulfobacterota > Desulfovibrionia > Desulfovibrionales > Desulfovibrionaceae > CAYJAD01. The sequence continues at coordinate 13,409 of CAYJDF010000062.1, read as the reverse complement.
ATGGGAGAAGAGGCTTATTCTTTGGCAAAAAAGCTAAACTACCAGCCAGTGGCACAAAGCTAGTTTTTAATTATCACGGGTTTTACATAGCTTGGGCAATAACCTATACATTCTGGTACCACCCAATCATTGGAACTGCGGGTCATTGGTTCGGGTTCTTTTATATGTACTTATTGTTTATACAACTCAGCCTAAGTGGCACAAAATACCACCTGAATAGAATATGGACATTTGTGCTTGAAATTACAGTATTGTTTCATGGTACCACAGTTGCAATCCTTCAAGGTAAGGGGATGTGGAGCATGTTCTTCTTCGGATTTGCTACAATGTTCATAGTTACGCAACTCTATGGACTTGGAATAGGCAAAGGATGGAGAAGAGGCATTACCGCTTTCTATATACTATTTGCCATATTCGTTTACAGCGGAGTATATTTTGACAAAGAGATTTTCATGATACATCAAGTGCTATGGATTCCGATTATATTATATGCACTGGTATTTGTTATAGTGTATGTGCTAGCAATACCTTCATTTGTAAAGGGCAAATTGAAAGGACGTGGGGAGTGAGTTTTGCGATGTGATTATGCTTTAATAAAACCATTGTATGATGTTGGTGTTAGAACAATTAAAGACCATGTTTAAAATATTTATTGTAATAAAAGAAGGTGAAGAATTTGACCTATCCGAAAAGATCGGATAGGTCAGTCAGTATTTTGGGCGTGAAATATGGACATACAATATTTAAGAGTGCAAAAGAGCATGGAACCAAAGTTATTGCTAATGTAAGAATGATTATTACATAAAATAGTATAGGTGAATCATTCGAAATTTCCTAATAGTTCAAGCTTAAAAGCTTATATAGAAAAAATCAGACGCTAAGGATGAAAAAGTCAGTTGCCGAGGAAAACTCGATAACTGAAAATTCAGCTATGAAAGAAGAGTGCAACTACCGAGGAATTTTCGATAGTTGTTAAAAAGGAAAAATATAAGGAGGAATGGATATGAGTGAACATGTAAAAAAGAAGTATATGAAATTCAAAAATTCGGATGCATTAAAGACTGTAATTAGTGTGCTAAATGAGGCAACGGAAGCCTTAAGTGATAAAAAGAGAGATATAAAAGGATCAGCAATACCTGAAGTTCTAGGGGGAGCAGTAGGGATAGGAGCTGGTGCTGGAATAGGATTTGCAGCTTTATATTTAGGAGGGTCTGTAGTAGGGTTGAGTGCAGCAGGGATAACGAGTGGCCTAGCTGCGGCAGGGGCATTAATTGGTGGCGGAATGGTAGTGGGAATTGGAGTGATTGCAGCACCTGCGGTAGCATTAGGTGCAATAGGAGTAGGGGTTGTCTCGCATAGGAATAATAAAAAGCTTAGGAAAGAGAAAATGTTTTGCTACGAAGAAGCAATAAAAAAACAAACTGCTATTATAGAAGCTTTGGAAAATGAAAAAGATGCTGATAAAGAAAGAATAGATTATCTGAATTCATTAAACATTTTATTACAATCGGCAATAAAGGATTTGGAGCATGACTTAGGAATAGAAGTGAATGGTGTACTAAATGAATAAATACTCTGAGAGAGAAAAACAAATTAATAAAGCATTAAAAATGAATCAAGCTAAATCTAAAGAACTTTTAGAGGAAAATGTGGATAATGCAATTATTGGCAGAGTCGATTCATCTATTGAAGATGCAGAAGCAATCCTTAATTCTTTAGGGTATGAGAAACAGGTAGAAGAAGCTAAGCAACAAGCGTGTGAATTATCATCAGGTAAAAAATTGCGACAGCAAATTATGTTGAAAGAATGGGATGAAATAGTTGAAGAAGCTGAACTTAAAAATCCTTTCGATGTTAATTTAGAAGATATACTTTCAAAAGATGAGTATGATAATGCATTACAAAATATTGATAAAGTTGATAGAGATTTTTCAAAGAAAACAAGTATAGTAAATAAAACAGATTTGATATTTCTTGCAACAGCAACAGCCTTGCAGGTAAGCAAAACTTTATTATTCCCATATGTTTCGGAAAAGTTTGATTATGGAAATAAAGTTGATGTAGATACAAGAATGAACCATGACGATGTTGCTATTATAGAGGGTCAAGAAAAAGCGAAAAACTCGTTTCGTGATAAAAAGCTTAAAAATAACAAAGAAGGGCACTGGCTAAACATATTAACTCAAGGGGTTCCTTATGATGCGATAAGCGGATCGAAAGAGTTAGGCTTAAACCTTTCGGGGAAAAATCATAGACTACATACATTAGGGCATGACCCTATGCTTGGATGGGTGTTTGGAACAGCAAATATTTTGACAGATGTAATTACACTGATAGATTTTTCTTCATACCGAGTTTCAAGAATGCCCACTAGGATTACGCCCGAGAGAATAGAAATTGATGAACTGTTTATAGAAAGCTATGAAACGATAAAGGGGGATATACTAAATCTTCCGACAGCTATATTTGTACAGGCACAGCATTATAAATCGGATATTTTTACTAAACAAGGACTGCCAATTCCAACACTTGCGACTATAAATGAGAAGTTTGCTAGTAAATTATACTCGGAGAGTTATGATAGCCTTTGTTTTGCAAGGGACAGCAAGATTGTGGGGCTGTCTTATATTGTCTCCAAAATAATTGATATTACAATCGGGTTAGTTCATGGAATATTTAGAGATGAAAGTGAGTCAAAAGAATTGTATGAAATTCGAACAAGAAAAATTTTATTGTTATCCAACTCCATTGCGACATCAAGTAGCATAATAGGAACCTGTGTAACTAAGAATTTAAAGACACTTGATATAGGTAGTTTGTTATCAACAGTGTCACATTTGTTTATGGATATAAGATTTATAACAAAAGTAAAAGAAGAATTTTTAGAGAGTGAAATGGATTCAAAATTTAAAATGGAATTGGAAAAACTTGATGCAATTTATGACAGGTTGTAAAAGAATATCAATTGCCGAGGATTCCTCGGCAGTTACCAAAGGATAATGGAAAACAATATACAGAAGTATTCAGAAACGCGAAATTTTTCTTGCGTTTCTGCTTGCATATTATGGTATACTTGCAAGTAAGAGAGAATCACCTAGTATATGAGGAGAAGTGGATGAAAGTAAGTTATGCAAAGCTATGGAAATTGCTAATCGACCATGATATGAAAAAAAGTGAACTAAAAGAAGCAGCTCAAATAGGACAGGCAACATTAACAAAATTAAATAAAGGCGAAAATGTTTCAATGGAAGTTTTGATGAAAATTTGCAAAGTGCTCAAATGCAATATTGGTGATATTGTTGACTTTGTAGAGGTGGGATAGTGATGTTTTGGAAGAAATATGGAATTAAAATAATTATATTCTTAGCCTTTATATTGATACTGAGCTACTTATTCTTTACAATGGATGGATTTATCCCAACTGGATTAGAGTTAGAAAAAGCAAGTTGGCTAGGATTTTGGGCAGGGTATTTGTCGTTCGCAGGCGCATTGTTTTTAGGGGCAGTTGCACTATGGCAGAATAAAAAAGCTAATGAGATTAATGATAAACTTGTAGAATTTAATACTGCTCAGATGAAACCGATTGTAATTATTGAAGTTGATATTGACAAAAAATACTTCCCTCGTAAAAGCAGCAAGGTAGAGGAGCCAGCAGTTTACGTGGCGAATTTTAGAATAGAAAATTCATCAAAAAATTTAGCATATAATTTTAAGTTCTCAGAAATTAAAGTTATAAATGAAAATGCAGATGAGATAAATCTAAATGATGTAAGAGGGTCAAAATACAATTACAAGACACTTGACTACGGATTTTTAAAGCCGGATTCATTTATAGAAAAAGAAATGATGCTTGCAGAAGACAGAGATAATAAGAATTCTCCAATTTGTAAGTTGTGTTTTATGTATGAATATAAAGATATGATAGGAAAAGAATATAAAGTGGAAAGCATTATATCTATAACAGATTGCTTAGATAGATATAGAATTGATAATACAGAAATAGAATATGTTAATGTAAAGTGAATAAGGACTATTTTAAGAAATAAAGAATATAACAGGAGAAAGAAAGAACAGAAAAACAACCTAAGAAAAAAACTAAAAACTGTACAAACTTTGAAAAATCAAAAAAATAAGAAGAGAGGACTAGTGTGGTTTTATGGATTTGCATAAATTAATTGATAGATTCTTTCGTCTAATAAACTATACTGGGATTGAAATATATAATGAGTTTTCATTACAGCATGAACTGGGAATTTTCATAAGAAATCAGCATCCAGAATATAAAGTACAATTTGAACGAAATATATCTTATTTTAACACAAGTATGAAAACAATAAAAAAAGAAATAGATATTGTTATTTATAATGCGGACAAAACAGAGATATATTCAATTGAGTTAAAATACCCAAGAAACGGTCAATATCCAGAACAACTATACGCATTTACAAAAGATTTAGTGTTTGCTGAAGAACTAAAGAAAGTGGGTTTTACAAAAGCATATGTGGTTACTTTAGTAGATGATATGAACTTTTGTAGTGGAGTAAAAAGTGAGGGGATTTATGGTTACTACCGAAATTCTCGACTTTTATCAGGTAGAATATTTAGGCCAACAGGTAAAACAAAAGATACAGAGTTTATAGAAGTTAACGGTTCGTATCAAATTAAGTGGCTTGATTGTGGAAAAAGAAAGTATTACATTTTGGAGGCACAATAAATTTATGTTCCATAATTAATATGATTAAAGTAAACAGATCTAAGCAGTATTTAAGTAAAAAGAGGAGTTGCAAAGATGAAAGCTAATAGAATGTTATTATTTTCAGATGTATTGGAAAAAAATAAAAGGGTTTTTAAAGTTCCTGTTTATCAAAGAAATTATGACTGGTCTAGTATTGAATGTGAAAAGCTATTTCAAGATGTTATGAAAGCTAATGTTCGAGATTGTTATCATTTCACTGGAACAGTTGTTTATATCGATGATATTAATGGTGGAAGTGGTTTGAATGAAGTTTTGATTATTGATGGTCAACAACGTATAACCACAATGTATATTCTTTTGAAGGCTCTTTATGATTCATCAAAAGGGAATTCAGTAAGGATAGAAAAGGAAATTGAAGAAATCATGTTCAATAGACATTGCGATGAAAAATACAAGGTGAAATTAAAACCAGTAAAATCAGATAATGAACAATTGTCACTTTTAATTAAAGATAAAATAGATAACATGGATAGGAATTCTAATGTGTATAAGAATTATGTAACCTTCCAAAATGAAATTGGTAGGACTATATCAGAGGGGCTTGAGTTAAATGATATTCTAAATGGAATAAAAAAATTAGAAATAGTTGAAATTATTTTAGATAAAGCTCAAGGGGATGAACCGCAAAAGATATTTGAGTCTATAAATTCGAATGGTGTTCCACTAAGTCTTGCTGACCTAATTAGAAATTATCTATTAATGGATGATATAAATCAAGTGGAACTATATGAAGAATATTGGTTAGAAATAGAAAAGAATGTTGGTTATCGTAATTTAGGAGACTTTGTTATAAATTTTTTAAATTCTAAAATTGCACAATCTGTAAGCAATAACACAGAAAAAGCGTATCGTTTATTTAAGAAATACTGTGAAGATAATAGCCTTACACATGAAATTGTCCTAGCTGACTTGAAAAGAACGTCAAAGTATTACGGAGCATTTATAGGAGAAAATAATTATTATGGCGAAGGTATTATGAACTATTTAAATTCATTTTACACAATTAAACAAACAACAGTTCTTCCACTACTATTTAAGATATTTGATGACTACGAAAATGAAAATATCAATGGAGACACACTTTGTAAAGTTCTAGACTATTTGCTTACATATCTTGTTAGAATAACGGCTTGCGAAATTAATAAAAACTTATCTAAATTTATGAAGGCTATGTATGATAGAGTAATTGTGAATGATTACGATAATTATTCTGATAGATTTGTTATATTTCTGAATGATCTAAGGGCAAATGATCGTATGCCAAATGATATGGAATTCAAAGATGCACTTATATTCAAGCCATTATACAAAAAAAATATTTGTAAGTTTGCACTTTCTGTAATTGAAAATTCCACAAAGGAACATATTGATATAACTAATCTAACTATAGAGCATATAATGCCTCAAAAAGCTAATGCTGTTGTTTGGAAAAAAGAGATTGGTGAGAACTATAGTAGTGTTTATGAGACTCATCTACATACACTTGGTAATTTGACGATAACAGGTCATAATAGTGAGCTAGGAACAAAACCGTTTAGTGAAAAGAAAAAAATTATACAAGAAAATTCTAAAGCTAATATTTTAAACAAAGAAGTTCTTTCTGCCATAAGGTGGAATGAAAAAAGTATTTTATCTCGTGCCGAAACACTTTCAGAAATACTTGTAGAACAATTTGCATATATTGATTTGCACGCGGATGAAATTGATAATCCTGAATTAAGTTTTATGGTTAATAGTGATATGGACTTTACAGATACAAGACCAGAAAACTTTATCTTTGTAGGTGAATTAACTAAAGTTGCAAACTGGTCTGATTTGCTTTCAAAATTCATTAATGTTGCATATGATTTGGATTCAGAAGTAATAAACGACCTTGCAAAAAATGATTTTTCAATCTCTAATGCAACTAGGGCCTATATTACGAACGATGTTCGTAAGCTTCGTAAAGGAAAACAAATTGAACACAGTGGAATTTATTATGAAACTAATCTTTCATCAAATAATATTGTTGCGTTTATAAGAGATTTGCTTTTAAGAATGAATTTAGATGTAGAGGATTTCGTTTTTTCATTATCAATTCCATTTGATATTTATGATGAAAAAACATGGGAGGAAGGTGTAATCCCAATCGGGAAATTGTTTTATTATTTCGTAGAAGATTTAATTGAAAAATCGAAATTAGATGTAATGGAGGTTAGTAAGTTAAAGACTAAGGAATATACAAAGTCATTGTTTTTGGCAACTGACTATCCTGCAATGGCAACAAATAGAGACGATAATATGGGAAGTTCGTCTCAAAAACGTTATAGAACTACACCTCTTAATATTGATGGACAAGAAATTTATATTTCAACTCAGTTTTTTGATTCGGATAGAGATGCGGTAATAGAATGGTATAAATCTCATTTATAAGAGTTTGAAGGAGACTTTTTTATGTTTTTTTCGTGATTGGAGTTATGCACCTACCGAGGGTAAGTTGAATTGTATCAATTTCATTGTTTTTGTTGAGACTTATTTTCTGGACTGAATTTAATGACTTACTTTCTGAAAAAGGAAAACCGTTTAACCCAAGAAAAGCAACGGTAGATCATTGGTATTCTGTATCAATAGGTATAAGTGGTGTTCATATTGAGATAACGCTAGTAAATAAAGAAAATTATATAGGGTTAGGGCCAACAATTCTTGATAATAAAGACCTGTTCGATAATTTATTTAATAATAAAGAAAAAATAGAAGCGGAACTAGGTTTTTCTTGCGGGTGGTATAGGCTTGAAAATAAAAAAGCTAGTAGAATAATATACAAAGTTAATGGACTAGACTTTGATGATCATTCTAATTATAAGGAATTGATGAGTGAAACTATAGAAAAGGTAACAAGAGCTAGAGAGGTATTTTCAAAATTCATTAAAACGTTTTAGACTAATCATAAGGTAAAAATACATTACTGGCTTTGAAGTAGAGGATTAAACAGTGGAGTCCAAAATGAATAAAGAGATGAAGTTGCATTAAAAGTATTTTTCCGATAGCATATAATTCATCAGTTACAACTGACAAAAATAACACTTTCTAATTTTTATAAGTTATAACTGACAAAAACCAATATTCTCACTTGAATTAAAGTTATAACTGTGATAAATTAATTATAGTGAGGTGACTGCTATGATAAAGAGAGAAGAATACTTAAATAAAATAAGACCATTCATTGATAAAGAGGTGATAAAAGTTCTAACAGGTATCCGCAGAAGTGGAAAATCTGTTATGTTAGAACTAATTCAAGATGAACTCGTATCAAAAGGTGTAAAACAAGAAAACTTTATATTATTTAACTTTGAGAATATGAGATATGCAAACTTGTTGTCTGATTTTGCTTTACACGAAAAAGTAAGTGAGCTTATTTCAGGCATAGATGGTAGGGCATATCTTTTTTTTGATGAGATACAAGAAGTGAAGAATTGGGAAAAAGCAATCAATTCATTCCGAGTGGAATTTGATTGCGACATTTATATTACAGGTTCAAATGCAAAATTGCTTTCCTCAGAACTTGCCACATATCTTTCGGGACGATATGCGGAGTTTATCATATATCCATTTTCATTTAAGGAGTTTGCTGATTTATACAAGAATGAATTTCCAAACAGTGATATTAGATATACGTTTGAACAATATTTATTGATTGGAGGAATGCCATACTTAAGCAATTTGAAATTTGAGGAAGAACCTAGTAAGTTATACTTAAGAGAATTGTACAGCGCCATTATATTAAAAGATGTAGTGAAGCGAAATAATATTCGTGACATAGATTTGCTTGAGCGCATTATTACTTATATCATAGCAAATATAGGAACAAATTTCTCATCCAATAATATCTCGAAATATTTCAAAAGTGAGGGACGAACTGTTGCTCCTGAAACAATTTTAAACTACATTAAAGCCTGTGAGTCTGCTTATATATTTTATAGGGCGAAACGAGAAGATTTGCAAGGGAAGAAAATTCTGACTATAAATGAGAAGTACTATATTGCAGATCAAGGAATTCGCGAAGCTGTATTTGGGGGCAACACAAAAGATGTCAATCTAATACTTGAAAATATTGTGTACATGGAACTTATTCGCCGGGGCTATGAGGTTACAGTTGGTAAAATTTCAAGTAAAGAAATTGACTTTATTGCAAAAAAACAAGGTGAAAAAATGTATATGCAAGTAACATACATGCTTGCAAGCGAAGAAACTATAGAACGGGAATTTTCAGTATTAGAAAGTATTTCTGACAATTACCCTAAATTTGTACTTTCCTTGGACGAATTTGACATGAGTCGAAACGGAATTATTCATAAAAACATTAGAGAATTTTTGATGGAAAGCTAATTTAAGGGGATATTACTAGTAGAATGTTTTGATTTGCTAGTAGATGTTTTTGAAAATTAGAAAAGAGGTATGTTGATGAGTTTTATGAGATCATATAAGAGGCTTGATAATCTTTGCAAGGACTTGCTTGATAGTGACAAAGGTGTCAGTTCATATATAGAAGAAATGGAAAATAAAACATACAATACATTTAAGCCAGCTAATTGGAATAGTGATTATTATAATTTGAAACGCTACAGACATATTCGAAATCAAATAGCACATGATACTTATGCTGAGGAAGAAGACCTATGCAATCGAGGAGATATTATTTGGATTGAAGATTTTCATATACGAATTTTAAATAGCGAAGACCCACTGGCGCAATATTTATCTGCTAAGAATTACAATAGTCAAGAAAAGACTATTTCAAGTAGTGGAGTTAGCGCACAAAAAAAATCAACTAGAACAAGTCAAGAAGAAAAGAAAGCTACCTCTATTGAGTCTTATTTATATACTGCCTTAACTGTACTTGTAATCTGCATAGGCATTTGGATGCTTTTCGGAAATTAAAAGGACATAATTGAAAGAATTAAGGAGAAATAATGAAACTAAAATGCAAAGACTGCGGAAAAGAGTTTGAAATAAATCAAGGAGAATTAGACTTTTATAAATCAAAAGGATTACACACTCCCAAAAGATGTAAGAAATGTCGTAATGGTAATAAAAAGGAAAATAAAGTAGGGAATCCAGCTCACAATAACGCCTCTTTCAATGGTACTGGTTATGATGGAGGGCCTATTTATTCGGAAAAATATGTATATAAAAGTACTGATTTTGAAAGAAAAGGTTATTCTAAAAGACAATCATCAAAAAGAATTTCTCCGATAGCATATATTATCGTAGCGGCTGTAATTGTGCTTACAATGACAGTGGCAAGTCTTCCGAACTTTCTTTCGCAAGGAAGTGATGATGCTAGTCAAAATGCAACAAATAATACGACCACTATAAGTCAAGGAAATTACATTGGTGACTTTGAATTTAGAACTGATAACTATTTAGTTGAACATTTTGAAAAGCATGGAAGAAACATGGGGTATGACTCCGCTGAGGAGTATTTGCAAGGAGCTAATAGAGTAATAAATTCAAAAGGTGTTTTAATTAGGACTCAAAGCGACTTGGATTCAGCATATTTCTTAGAGCAGACAGGAGAATTTGTGGTAGTATCAAATGATGGATTTATAAGAACGTATTTTATACCTGATGATGGAATAGATTATTTTAACAGGCAATAAAGGGATTTCAAACTACATTAAAGCCTGTGAAACTTCTTTTATATTTTATAGGGAGAAACGAGAAGATTTGCAAGCGAAGAAACTATAGAATGGGGATTTTCGGCGTTAGAAAGTATTTCTGACAATTACCCAAAACATGTAGTTCCCTTGGACGAATTTAATATGATTCGAAATGGAATTATACATAAATACATTAGAGAATTTATGATAGAAAGCTACATCTATTGAGTCTTATTTATATACTGCCTTAACTGCATTCGGAATCTGTATAGGCATTTGGATGCTTTTTGGAAACTAAAAGCAGTCCAAAACGGCCCACAAAAATAAAACAATCTCAGAAAAAGCTGGGGTGACAAGTTAGATAAGGATTGTGAAAATAAGAAATAAAAGAAGGAAAGGGGAGGGAAAATGTCAAAAGAAAAAGTGAAAAGTATGTTAAACAAAGCAAAGGAAACTTCGGAGAAAGCAGGAACTGCAGTGGCAGAAACGGCGATTAATATTGCTGAGAGTACAAAAAAGAATGTAGATGAAAAAGTCGAAAAGCATGAAATGACATCACTAGAGAAAAAGCAAGCAAAGCTAGAAAAACAAAAAGCAGAGCTAGAGAAAGAAATAGAAGAACTTAAAAATATGGAAGAAGAGCCTAAAGAAAAGCTTGCTGTTGTTTTAGAAAATTCAATTAATGACTATAATATGGTATATACAGATATGAATGATCGAGGATTACAGCTGTATATTGAAAGAAGTAAGGCGATGGACCTAATTGATAATATAGAATATATTATTAATAGTATAGCTAACAAACCAAAAGAGTTTGAAGCTGATATTGAATTTATTAAAACTGAAAAAGAAAAGTTCAAAGGTGCTAGTGATTTTGCTAAAGCGGAAGTTGACAGCGTTAGACAGTCGGCCTTTAGTGCAGGTGGGGGAGTTGCTGCTGGAGCTGCAGTTGCTAGTATTGCTCCAACTGCAGCTATGTGGATTGCCACAACATTTGGTACAGCCTCAACTGGAACTGCAATTTCAGCTTTGTCTGGTGTTGCGGCAAAGAGTGCGGCTCTCGCTTGGCTTGGAGGAGGAGCAGTAGCCGCAGGCGGGGGTGGAATGGCAGGAGGAAGTGCGCTATTGGCTCTTGCAGGACCAATAGGCTGGGGTATAGCAGGATTTACCTTACTAGGTTCTATTGCATTATTTGCAGCAAAGAAACGTAAAAATGACAAAGAAATGTTTGAAGAAATAGAAAAAGTTAAAGTGAATACGGAAATTGCAAATGAAACTTTAGCAAAAATCAAATTAATAATAAGTGAAACGACTGTATTGTTTGAAGAACTTAAAAAAGAATATAATGGAACGTTGAAGTTTTATGAAAAGGATTATAATGACATTCCTAAAGATGGGCAATTAAAACTAGGAGCATTAGTAAATAATACTAAAGCATTATCTATTACCCTAGAAAAAACCATATAAATAAGAAGGTGCATTATGGATGTAAAAAAAACAGTTAAAACCAGCCAAGAACAAGCAATAACAGAATGGGTAAATTATTTATTTCAAGATAGAATAAATAACTTGCAAACACAATTAGGGCAACAAAAGGATAACTTTAGTGAGGCTATGAAAGACTTGAATGTAGCATTAAAAATTATTGATAAGGATATAATTGAAAGAAACCGTGGTGGAGATAAAGGCATGCATGGATTTATTGCAGAAGTTGCTGAATGTGGTATTGGAAATGCACGAGAAAAGATAAAAAGTGGGAAAGGAATTTATGTGTGGGTTGACGACAATGGGCCTATTGATTTATTAAAGAATGGAGTCGAGGTTCAACAAAAATTTGTTAATGCGGGAGGAAAATTTTCGTTAAAAGCAGTTTTAGACCATAAAGAAAAGTATCCAGATTTTTTAAACAATGGACAAAAGTATCAAATCCCTAAAGACCACTACGATAAGGTGAAGAGATTGTGGAATATGTCTGAAAGTGAAGCTGGAAAATTAACTAAAAATGGAGATTTTTCTTTTAGAGATTGGGAAAAAGTACAAGAATTTGCTAATGAAGGTAAGATTGATTTGAAGGATTTAGAACCATCAATACTTGAATATAAAGAGGTGCAGGCAGGCGTCGTTGACAAAACGTTCAAAAAAGAGAAAACAGAGATTCAAAAAGAAAATAGAGCAAGGCAAAAGGATATACATGATAAAAATAAACCAGGAATAAAAGATGCTACAAAAGCGATAGCTGTAGCGGCTGTACTTGAAGGTGGAACTACCTTTGCTATGGAACTAATAGGTAAAATAAAAGAGCGAGGTTCAATTAAAGATTTAAATATAGAAGACTGGGAAGAAATCGCGAAAAAAACAGGGGTAAATACTGGAAAAGGAGCCGTGCGTGGAACTATTATTTTTACAATGACTAACTTTCTTAAGACTCCTGCTGCAGTAGCTAATTCCATAGCCACTACATCTTTTGGGGTTGCAGAACAAGTATATTTATTTAAAAAAGAACAAATTTCAGAAAAAGAACTATATGAGAATCTAGAAATACTATGTGTGGAAAGTGCAATTAGTGTGATAGGCCCTATGATTGGGCAGGCAGTTATTCCGGTACCTTTGATAGGTGCAATAATTGGAAATGCTGTTAGTTCAATGATATATCAAATTGCAAAAGAAAATTTTGATAAGAGTGTTCAAGAGAAGTTGTTTGAATATGCAAAATCGTTGAAAAAACTAGATACGGATTTGGATTCCAAATATGAAGAGACTATCAAACTTTTAGATGAAAACTTTGAAATTTATATATTGTTAGTTGAAAAATCCTTTTCCCCTGATGTTGAAGTTGCTCTAGAAGGGTCTGTCGACCTTGCAAAAGAAGTAGGTGTACCTATAGAAGAATTATTAGATTCAAAAGAAAAAATCGATGATTATTTTATGAATTAGTAAATTACAACTTATAGAAATAAAATGAAACCATTAAAAATGCAAGTCTATTAACAGAGATCTGTTATAACTTGCATTTT
>CAYJDF010000061.1:4160-13718 GCA_964368845.1 uncultured Desulfovibrionaceae bacterium | reverse complement strand
GTGTATGGGCTTAAGACACTTTTTAGTGCACCTATAATATATTTAGCGTCAAGTAAAACCCATAAATCATTAATTTTGTAAGTATCATAAAGAAATTGCCAGCCATCGCGTTGAGAAGATTCTTCCTTAGGTTTATAATATTCATCTAGGGTATATATGACATTTTTTAATTTTTTATGCTTAAAAATGTCTTCCAAAATAACACCGCGTTCATAGGGTCTTGCAGCTAAGGTGGAAAGATTGACAAATGTTCCGCCAAAAATTTTTGCAGCATCCATGGCTGAGCTGTTGGCAAGCATGGATGTTCCAAGTATAATGCCGTCAAAATTAAAATAATTAGTTATTCCTTTAGTTTGCAGTCGCATATTGGGTAGAGCTGTAAATTTATTGGCATCATAATAATCTTTCTTTTTTAATTGTAGGTGATCATAATTAAAAAGCAATGTACCTATAATAGAAAATAGAACCATATTAAAAATAATTGGTATGATTAAAGTTATGATAAATTTATTTTTATGGTTCATAATTACTCTTAAAATTGAAAATATATGAATTCAGGTACATATCCTGGTAAAATTAATAGAGTTAGGGCAATACTCAATAGGGCTATAATGTAAATACCAAATGATTTTGTGTTATTATTTTCAACAAGTTCTTGAGAGTTTTTTAACTTTAAGCAAGCTAGCAATAACAGCAAGATGATAATACTATACTCGGCTATGCCGCCGTCAATGGCATAGGTATTACGCCATGTATCATAACATACTTTTGAAAACTCTGCCCTGACATAAAGGCCATTTTGCCCTAATAATCCATCAATAAATAGGTTTAAACGCTCAAAGTTCAAGGCTCTAAATGGTATCCAAGCTAATGATACAAAGCTAAAGGTTAATACCCAACCCAGCATTTTGGGCATTTTTCCATATAAAATTTTTGACCATATTCTGTGTAAAACTAGGGCCATACCATGCAGGGCCCCCCAAATCATAAAGGTAAAGCCTGCTCCATGCCAAATGCCTCCAAGAAGAAAGGTTAGAAATAGATTTCCCATGGTGCGAGTGCTACTACGTCTATTACCTCCAAGAGGGATGTAGAGATAATCGCGTAACCAGCGCGAAAGTGTCATATGCCACCTTCTCCAGAAGTCTTGGATGCTTACAGCTTTGTATGGTGAGTTAAAGTTGAGTGGAAGTTTAATATTAAAAAAGAGTGCACAACCTATGGCCATATCTGCATAGCCTGAAAAATCAAAATATAATTGCAAGGTATAGGCAATGCAAGCAAAGATAGATTCTAAGAAACTTAAAGAGGCACTTTTATCAAAAGCATAATTAACAAGTGGGGCAAGCTGGTCTGCCACCAATACTTTTTTTGCTAGGCCAAGACTTAAAAAGCATATCCCCTTATACATATTATCCCATTGTAGAACTTGGTTTTGCTTGTTGGCAAATTGGGGCATCATTTCAGCATGATGCACAATGGGACCAGCTATGAGTTGAGGAAAGAAGCATACAAAGGCTGCATATTCAAAAAACCCACCTTGATGGTTAATATGCTTTTTAGTGTATATATCCGTTAGATATGCGATTTGTTGAAAGGTGTAAAAGCTAATACCAATGGGTAGTATAATATTTATGATTGGTACTTGGCTTTCAAATAAATCATTGAAGGTGGTAATCAAAAAGTCAGTATATTTAAAATAACATAATAATATCAAGTTAATAGCAATGCCAGATATAAAAATAAGCTTTCGTTTTGGTCTATCTTGGTGGAGTATTTGGCCTAAGTAAAAGTTAGCAAAAATAGAAAAGAGAATGAGTAATAAAAATATAGGCTTCCAATAGGCATAAAAAAATAGTGAAGCAAGCAGTAAAAAGGGTAGGGCATACTTAGTAAGGTTATGCCTAAGTAAGTAGTAATAACCCACGATGGTTATTGGTAAAAATAGTAATAGAAACGGTAATGAACTAAAAACCATATGCAAGCGTGCCCTAATAGCTCAAATAGTAATTGTGCTATATTCCTAGTGATTTATAAATTTGCTAACTGATAAGGCTAACCTTTTTTTTATATGAAGTAAAGCGACATGTCTTGTCTTGTATGGCCATGATTTTGTTGACTATAACTGGTTAAGATAATGTTTTTGACACTGCTTGATGGGCTTATTTCTAATTGTATTTTTTGGTGTTTTTTGTTAAAACCTCGCCATGGCACTAATTAACTATCCTGGGCTTGGCTGCATTGTAGAATTTATGGAGGCAAATGCCCCACAAATTGCTATTGTTGTTGAGGAGCAAGGGGGTAAGTTGCGGCTATTATTACCTAATAGACGTGAAACACGAATGAATGCCAGTCGTCTTTTGCCTTGGTCAGGCCCAATTCATACAGACATGCAATGTGGTCGAGATGCTTTAATTAAGTGTTTGCAGGGTCATAAGGAACGTCGCCAAAGTATAGCCACTCATATTGAAGCCCTAGGTATGTGGGAGTTAGCTCAAGGTGAGGTGGAAAGTGCCACGGCTAAGTGGTTTGCGGAGCTTTTTGAGGAATCTCCTGATGTTGATACCATTGCTGCCTATGGGCATGTATTATTGCAATGTAAAAGTCATTTTAAATTTCAGCCGCCGAATTTTGAAGTATATACAGCTGACATAGTTGAACAAAGGCTTGCTGCACAAGAAGAAAGCCGCAAACGTGAAAGTCTTATTACTGGTGGGGCGGAGTTTTTTCGCCTGCTTTGGGATGTGTGGAATAAAAAATTAACCTTACCCCCAGATGATGACAAACGTTGGCCTGATGTTGAAGTTTTAGAATTTTTAGAGGCTTTGTTGCGTAAGCGCATAGCTGACCCAGAAAGTAGTGAAGACGACACCATTTGGCGCATGCTTGTCAAGGGTCTCACCGATACACCACATTTGGCATTACAATTGGCCACAGCTTGGGGGCTTGTGCCAGCCCATTATAATTTTTGGTTAGATCGCGCTGACTATAGTGTCGGTGATACGTGGGCTGATGATTATGCTCTTGACATACAAGATATTGTAAATAAAGTACAAAATAATATTGAGCCAAGCTTAGACCTTCCATTTATTAGTATTGATAGTGCAAGTACTCGCGATATCGATGATGCATTTTTTGTGCAGGAGCTTGAGGGTGGGATTTTACGCTTGCATTTAGCCTTGGCTTGTCCGGCTTTGCTTTGGCCCTTTGAAAGTAATTTTGATAAAGCTGTGTTGCGTCGCTCAACAAGTATTTATTTGCCAGAAGCTACCTATCATATGCTTCCAGAATTATTGGGTATAAATGCACTTTCCTTGGTGGAATTGGCTGTGCGTCCGGCATTATGTGTAGTTTGTGATGTGGACACAGAGGGGCAAGTTGTTGCTTGCGAGCCTAGTATTGCTTGGGTTAAACTTGCTGCTAATCTTTGTTATGAGGATTGTGAAGCTGTTTTAGATGCCACATGCACCAAGGACAACCCTGCCAGTAGCTATGCAGAGCAGCTTGAGCTTGGTTATAAATTAGCAAGCATACGCCAACAAAAACGCATTGCTGACGGTGCTGTTATAATGGATAGACCGGATAATAAAATTATCTTGCAAGGTGAAGGGTCTGATATAAAAGTGCAAATTGTGGATCAAGGGCCTAACACCAAGGCCCAGATGCTTGTGGCAGAAATGATGATCTTGGCAAGTTTTGCCATGGCTAAGTGGGGTCAAGAGCGTGATGTGGCATTGTTATATCGCACTCAAGATGTAGCAATTCCTCGTGAATATGCAGGCATTTGGAGTGAGGCGCACCATATGGCTCGTATTATGCGCTCTTTGATACCGTCTTCGCTTGAGCTTAAACCAAAACCGCATGCTGGTCTTGGGCTTAGTGCCTACGCTCCCATTACTTCGCCTTTACGTCGTTACCCAGACCTTGTTAATGAAGCGCAGATAGTGCATGTACTCTTGTACGGGCAAGCTCGTTACGATATAGAAGCTTTACAAGCAATGCTAGTGCAACTAAATTTGCGTCTTGATGCAGCAGGGCAAGTGCAGCGTTTTCGACCGCGCTATTGGCGTTTGTTATATGTGCGTCAACACGGTGACAGGATTTGGTGGGATGCTGTGGTCACAGAAGAAAATGATCATTTTGTGATGATTAGTCTGCCACATGTGCAAATTATTGTGCGGGGTAAAAGAAATCTTTTTAGTGAACGGGCCTGCCCAGGTCAAGAAGTAAAGGTACGCTTAGGAAAAGTAAATCCTTTATATAATGAAATTTCTATTTTAGAAGTAATGGATGTCTAGATTTTTTTGGTGTTAGTAGGTATGTTTTTGCAAGTGGCTTTTAGTAAACATAAGGAGTAACTATGCATATTTTATGGGTTATATGTAGTTATTTAATTGGTTCAATACCTTTTGGTCTTCTTATAAGCACAAAATTTTGCAATATTGATCCGCGCATTGCCGGTTCAAACAATGTGGGCTCAACCAACGTAGCAAGGCTTTGTGGTAAAAAATATGGCATAGCAACTCTTGTTTGCGACATATTAAAAGGGGCTTTGCCTGTAGCCATTGCCACTTGCTTTGATAGTGGTGCCTTTTTTATAACTATGACTGCCCTAGCCGCCATCTTAGGTCATGTATTTTCGTGTTTTTTAGGTTTCAAAGGTGGCAAGGCAGTAGCCACCAGCGTTGGGATTTACATTCCCATAGCATTTTGCCCACTCTTAGTGGGGGCAGTACTTTGCCTTGGGGTTATTTGGCGTAGCGGTTATGTGTCATTAGGCTCGCTGGTTTTTGTGCTTAGTATGCCAGTATTATTGCTATTTGCAGGTGAATGGGCCTTGTTGCCACTTTCAATTATTATTGCGGCATTGGTTATTTGGACGCATAGAGCTAATATACAAAGACTTATTTGTCATACAGAAAAGACGTGGAAGAAGAAGGAATATAAGGAGTAAACTATGCTAAAGCAGGATTTTCCAAGCTATAGGGGTGAGCTTGAATACGTTTGCCTTGGCTGTGATAAGCGTTACGCAAGCCATGAATTGCTCTATACTTGCCCACAATGTGGGGGAGTATTTATGCTTGAAGATACAAAGTTTGCCAGTTTAAAAGCCCATGATGGACAATATTGGCGCGATTTATTTGATGGTCGTACATCAACTAAGCATACGGCATTACGAGGTATTTTTCGATATTATGAGCTGATGGCCCCAGTTATGGATGAGCAAGATATTGTATATCTTGGAGAAGGCATAACCCCCATTGTGGAAGCTCCAAAAGCTCTTGAAGCACATTTAGGACTAAAATTTGCCTATAAAAATGACGGACAAAATCCCAGTGCATCTTTTAAAGATAGGGGTATGGCATGTGCTTTTAGCTATTTAAAAGCCTTAGCACGCAAAAATAATTGGGAAGAAGTTTTGACTGTTTGTGCATCTACAGGGGATACTTCCGCAGCGGCTGCACAATATGCAGCCTATGTGGGTGCACCGCTTAAATCCGTAGTTTTATTACCGCATGGTAAGGTTACACCACAGCAACTGTCTCAGCCCTTGGGTAGTGGAGCTTGTGTTTTGGAGATGCCTGGTGTCTTTGATGATTGCATGAAGGTGGTGGAACTTTTGGCTGAAACTTGTCGGGTGGCTTTACTTAACTCTAAGAATAGTTGGCGTATTCTTGGTCAAGAGTCCTATGCCTATGAAGTGGCTCAGTGGTATGCTTGGGATGTACAAAATATTAATATATTTGTGCCCATTGGCAATGCCGGTAATATAACGGCCATTATGTCTGGTTTTTTGAAGATGTATGAGCTTGATATTATTCAAACTTTACCACGTATTTTTGGAGTGCAATCGCATCATGCTGACCCAGTTTATCGCTATTATGCAGCTAGTGAAAGTACTAGAGTTTGGGAACCAGTTGAAGTAAGCCCAAGTGTGGCGCAAGCTGCCATGATTGGTAATCCTGTATCATTTCCGCGTGTGCAGCGTTTGGTACAAAAATATACCAATGCCGGAGGTGACTTTAACGTCTTACAAGTGACCGAACAGCAAATTATGGATGCCATGCTGCTAGCCAATAGTCATGGGCATATTGCCTGTACTCAAGGTGGTGAATGTTTGGCAGGTCTTGTGCATGCGCGTGGCCTTGGTTTAATTAAGGAAAATGAATTTTCTGTTCTTGATGCCACAGCACATAGTATTAAGTTTTCTGGCTTTCAAGATATGTATTTTAATAATAGTTTTGGTCCAGAATATGGTATTACGCCACATGCAAAGCTGTGTAATAAACCAGAATTATTGCTTGAACCGGAACAAAAGCAAGGTCTTGATACAAAGGCTTATACAGAAAAAATTGCTGATATTATTGTGCAAAGATTAGGTTTAGAGCGAAAATAGTGATTATTCGTGGTGATAAGGTATTTTGTGTAGGATGGTAAAGGCGCGATAAATTTGTTCTAATAAGACTACATGGGCTAGCTCATGGGGTAGGGTCATAGACCCTAATGATAGGCAGGAATTGCACGCTTTTTTGACTGTATCATCAAGACCATATGCACCGCCTATAATAAAGCAAGCTGGTCCGACTGTATCTAAGAAAGTTGCAAGTTGTTTTGATGTAAGGTTTTTGCCACCTTCATCAAGGCAAACAACGTGTTCTCTTGGGTTTATGGCGGTAAGTATTTTTTGAGCTTCTTTGAGTTTACGCTGAGCTATGGGTAGTGCGCTATCACCATCCTTAACCACATGTTTTTCTATTTTGCACCAAGGGGTCAGCCGTTTGGTATAATGGGCACTGGCATCTTTCCAATGTGGTATTTTAAGAGCTCCCACTGATATTATGCGTAATGATTTTGGTGGCATATTTATTCCTTTAGAAAATGCATATGAGTATAAACCACAAAATACTTTCTTTTACTGATGGCGTCCACTGTTTAGAGCAGGATGGGCTAATTATTTATCCCACCGAAACATTTTTTGCTGTGGGCTGTAAAGTACATAGTGATATTGGTGTACATACTTTATATAATGCAAAAAAACGACCACAAACTAGGCCCATACCTGTACTAGCAGCGCATATGGATCAAGTAGAAAGCATTGCAAAACTAAATGCTTGGGAAGAAAAATTAGCTCAGCAATTTTGGCCCGGACCTTTGACCATTGTGGCTTATGCACGCTCCTCCATACCAAGTCTTGTTTTGGCTGGTGGTAATAAAGTTGCCTTACGTATATCCTCACACCCTGTGGCCCTTGCTTTGGCAAATGCTAGTAATGACGCGCTTGTGTGTAGCAGTGCCAATATTAGTGGCCAAACTCCCGTTACTGATTTTAATGAATTGTCATCAGAACTTGTAATCCACACACAAGGTATTGTAGTAGATAGTCCACGCCCTCAAGGTGGTCTTGCTTCAACTATCGTTGAGGTGGTGAGAGAAAATTGTCTTCGCGTAAGAAGGCTTGGGGCAGTGTCAAATCAGCTCTTACTCAACGCTGGATGGGAAATTGAAAATTAAAAAAAGCTTGATAGAAAAAGCATTATGCTTTTTTATTTCCTAGCAAATGGTGTAAGAGATCTGCGTAAAAATTCTCTGACATTGGCATAAAGATGCGGTTCTGTAATCAAAAAATCCACATCACGCAAAACCACAACAAAACAACCATTATGCCGTGTTTGCATAAAGGGGCGTAAGTTTGGCGCAAGACCAATGGCCTTGGTTGCAGCTTGGCCCATGGCTACTACGGCTCTGGCTTTTAATAATTCTACTCCAGACCAAAATACTTGGGCATTGGCTATGCATTGTTCTGTATTATGCTCTGGTAGAGCAACAGGCCAAAAACTGTGTGTGCCTCTGGGGTGGCCAAGGTCAGTTAAGAGCTTGCGCATAAAGTTGCGTCGTTCATCATTGGGCCTGCCTGATAGGTCATCCCCAAGGCTAAAATACGTCCAAACCACGCTAGCTGGTGGTGTTTTTTGTAATTGTTCTTGCCATGAAGTTGGCCAGTGCTTAGCCTCCAAGAAAGGTATTTGAGCAACGGTATCTTGAACTGTTGTAACTGAGCTAACGGTACTTTGCGCTTTACTTATGGGAGTAGGGTGTGGTTTATTTTCCCTTTGTTCTTGGTAATATGTCTGACTTCTATTGGGTTGAGCATTGTGCCCAGCAATAGTAGTATTTTGCTTTGGTTTGGCTGGCACTTGAGCAGAGCATAGCGAAAGCTCAGGGGCAAGCTTTGTCTTGCTTAATATATAATCCAAACCATGTCCTTGCCATGGCACAAGATGTGGTGGAAGGTTTATATGCTCAGCAGCCATGAACACAGCCTCCAAGCCACGGTCATTTTAGATAGAGTTGGCCAAGTTTCTTCACGTCCAAATCTATCTATGACAGTCACCTCATTGGTGGGCGTAGCAAATCCAGCATGGGGTTGATTAATATTGTTGCCAACCAACATATCTGCCCCTTTTTTGTTAAGTTTTTCGCGCACGGCCTTGAGCATATCGGGGTTAGTTTCAGCGGCAAAGCCCATAACTTTTTGCTCTGGCTTTTTGCTTTGGCAAAGGGTGTGTAAAATATCAATATTTGGTGTAAAATCAATATTTAATCCATTAACACTATTATGTTTTTTGAATTTTTCATCAAGGGCAGTGTGGGTATTGTTAGGTGAAAAGTCGGCCACAGCTGCCGTAAAAATACCTGCGTCCATCAAGGGCCAAATGTCCTTGGCAGCATGATACATCTCTTTTGCTGATACAACATCATAACGCTTAATTTCAGGTGGTAAATAACAATATTTATCGTATACAGGGCCACATATGGCATGAACCTCTGCTCCACGTAGCCATGCTGATATGGCTAAAGCTGCTCCCATACTGCCAGTGGATGGATTAGTCCAATAGCGCACAGCATCCCATTTTTCACGGGTTGGTCCAAGGGTTAGCATAAGCTTTATGCCTTGCATATCCTTGGGGGTGACAGCTTTTATGGTTTCAATCCAAATATGACTCAAGTCTGCAAGGCGGCCTTGTCCTTCATCACCACAAGCTGTATTGCCTATATGGGGGGTAATAATTTGCACATTTCTTGCGCACAATTTTGCGATATTTTCTTTAGTTGCAGCATTGGACCACATGCGTGGATTCATGGCTGGTGCGAGAATAAGTGGACCATCAAAGGCCAAAGCTTGGCATGAAAGTAAGGTATTAGCCTGACCTGCGGCCAGACTGGCAATGGTTGAAGCTGTAGCTGGTGCTATAACCATGGCTTTGCATAGTTGCCCAGGCTCAAGATGGGCAAAAATATTATCCCCACTCCACATGTCAGTATATATGGTATTAGCTCCAAGGGCTTCAAAACTCAAAGGTGCAATAAATTTTTGAGCAGCATCACTAAGGGTTACGCTTACATGCATATGAGAAGATTTCCACCAACGTAGCAAATCCAAGGCTCTAAAAGCTGCAATGGAACCACAAACACCAAGATGTATATTGACGTTTTTTAGATGACTATCTTCATCAAATATATAGGGTGGGGTGAAGTCACTCATATTTTGCTCCGTAT
>CAYJDF010000061.1:0-4060 GCA_964368845.1 uncultured Desulfovibrionaceae bacterium | reverse complement strand
CTCTAGATGCTGGGGGTCTGGGAGATGAAATTTTTTAAAAAAAGCATTCTCCCTCAGCAAAATTTCATAACCGTGATGACGTTCCTCATTTATTACCCCAAAAAGGTATGTGCTGACAAGGTATGTTTTTTGTGCTAGGTACTGCAAATTAGTTGAATGCATAAGGGTATTAAGATGTTTATTGATGAAAAAGATTTTGAACGTACTTCTTATAACTTTGATTTACCAGAACAATTTATAGCTCAATATCCGCCTGAGCAACGCGGTAATTCTAGACTTATGGTTATGAGCAGAAAAGCCAAGCCTCATAAAGAGTTGGTGCATACAAAATTTGCTAACCTACGCCAATATTTACCGGAAGATTGTTTGTTAATTGTTAATAATTCACAAGTATTACAGGCAAGGCTTTTGGGTACGCGTCCCACAGGTGGTAAGGTAGAGTTTTTGTTATTAAGCCCTTTACCACTAGTCATTGCAGCAGCTAAGCCCTTGGATAATCGCCCAGGCTGGTTTGAAGCAGAGGCTAGTGGTTTGGTACGTACTGGTGGTAGGGTGCAAGATGGTGACGAATTTGATTTTGGTGCTGGTATAAGTGTTAAAGTATTAGAATCTGGTCCTTTTGGGCAGCGGCGTGTCATGCTTGCTTGGCAAGATGATTTGGCTAAAGCCTTTGCCGCCACTGGTCATTTGCCATTACCTCCATATATTAAGCGTAGCGATGAAGATGAAGATAAAAGCCGCTACCAAACAATTTTTGCTCGTTCTGATAAGGTGGGCTCAGTGGCTGCTCCCACGGCTGGTTTGCATTTTACCGAAAGTATATATGATGACCTTGCAAGTCATGGTTGTGAATGGGCAGAGATAACCCTTTATGTGGGTTATGGAACATTTAGCCCAGTGCGTAGTGATGATATTCGTAGCCATCGCATGCATAGAGAATATATAGAACTATCTGAAAAAACAGCTAATGCTATTGTTAAGGCCAAGGCAGAGGGTAGACCCATTATTGCTGTTGGCACAACTTCGGTAAGAGCTATTGAGGGTGTGGCTGAGCTTTGTGGAAAGGTTCAACCCTTTGCTGGCTGGACAGATATATTTTTATATCCTGGACGCAAATTTAGGGTGATTGATGGTATTATAACCAATTTTCATTTACCTGAATCGTCATTAATTATGATGATATCTGGATTTGCAGGACGAGAGCGTGTTTTAGAGGCTTACACTTTGGCCATGGAACAAAATTATCGCTTTTTTTCATATGGCGATGCCATGTTGATTTATTAGATATACTGTTATTTAAGGAGAATATATGTCACGAGTAGTCTTTTTGGAAGACCGATGTAAGGGCTGTCTACTTTGCACTACGGTATGCCCAAAGTCTATTATTACAAAGGCTAACCGCTTTAATCGTCAAGGTTATCAAGTGGTGGAAGTGTTGGATGAAAATGCTGCAGAGTGTACAGGATGTGCGTCATGTGGTTTAATTTGTCCCGATGTTGCAATTCGTGTATTTAAAACTCGTAAGCAAAAGGAAGGTGCATAATGAGCACCCATACTAAGGATGAACGTATATTAATAAAGGGTAACGAAGCCATTTCTTTTGGAGCTATTGATGCCGGATGCCGTTGTTATTTTGGCTATCCCATTACTCCACAAAATGAAGTGCCTGAAACTCTTTCGGCATTATTACCCAAGCATGGCGGAAGCTTTGTTCAAGCTGAAAGTGAGATTGGCTCTATAAATATGGTTTTAGGTGCAGGTTCTTGTGGTATTGCGGCTATGACTTCATCTTCCAGTTGTGGCATTTCGCTTATGCAAGAGGGCATTTCTTATATGGCTGGTAGCCATATCCCCGGTGTTATTGTAAATATGTCACGCGGTGGCCCTGGCCTTGGAGATATTGGCCCTTCACAAGGTGATTATTTTCAAGCAGTTAAAGGTGGAGGGCATGGCGATTATAGGTGTTGTGTTTTAGCTCCAGCCACAGCCCAAGAATGCTATGATATGATGTTTGATGCTTTTAGAATAGCCTTTGAGTATTGTAATCCGGTCATGGTTTTGGGTGATGCTATTGTTGGGCAAATTAAAGAACCAGTTTTGCGCAAAGTTCCAGATGACGTTATAGGTGTTGAAGGTTTCAAAGCCTTATCTGCTCCTTGGCGTGTGGAGGGCTATGCCAATCGTGAAGATAAGGCCGTGCGCCTGTTAAAATCTGTATATTTAGCTGAAGGGGCATTGGCTGCACGCAACAAACTTTTGCAAGAAAAATATGCAAAGATGCAAGTGGAAGCCAAAGCCATTTGTAGTAATTGCGATGATGCAGAACTCATTATTGTGGCTTATGGTTCTATTGGGCGTATTGCTCAAAGTGCAGTGCGTAATTTGCGCGAACAAGGGCACAAGCTTGGTTTATTGCGTCCTGTTACGCTTTATCCATTCCCTCATATTCCTTTGCAAGAACTTGCAGCCAAAGGCAAACAATTCTTAGTAATTGAACAAAATCTTGGGCAAATGGTTGAAGATGTACGCCTAGCCCTTAGTGGTACACAAAGCAAGGTACACTGGCATGGAGTTATGCCAGGTTTATTCATTGGTGCTGATGCCTTGATAGAACCCATTGTAGAATGTTTGGGAGCAAAATAATGACAAAAAATCCACTTATACCTAATATAGACGAAGAACTTGTTTTTGATACTAATCCTGTGCAAGCTGATGCAATTACGCACTATTGCCCTGGTTGTCATCATGGTATTGCACATAGACTTATTACCGAAGTCTTAAATGAAATGGATTTAGCAGGCCATACCATCTTAGTACCGTCGGTGGGTTGTTCAGCTTTTATATATAACTATATGAATATAGATTGTATTGAAGCTCCGCATGGTCGAGCATCTGCTGTGGCCACAGGGGTTAAACGTGCTCGCCCCGATTGTATTGTTTTTGCCTATCAAGGTGATGGTGATATGGGCTCCATAGGCATTGCTGAGGCTATACATTCTGCGAATCGTGGAGAAAAGTTATCGGCCTTTTTTGTGAATAATACTGTGTATGGTATGACAGGCGGTCAGCTTGCACCCACTACATTGCTTGGACAAAAAACCACAACTAGCCCAGCTGGGCGTAATATGAGCACCGAAGGTGGACCTATTCATATGACTGAAATTATGGCTCAGCTTGACGGTGTAATCTATGCTGAACGCTGCGCTCTTAATTCAGTAAAAAATATTCGTAGAGCTAAAAAAGCAATACGCATTGCCTTTGAAATACAAAAAGCAGGCCTAGGTTATAGTTTTGTGGAGTTATTATGTGGTTGTCCTACAAATTGGCGCATGGACGCCATAGCCGCCAATGAGCGCATAGCCACAGAGATGATTCCAGTATTCCCATTAGGTGTGTTCAAAGATATAAGAGGTGATGAAAATGTCTAAATATCAAGATGTTATCATGGCTGGCTTTGGTGGACAAGGGGTTATGCTTATTGGGAACTTACTTGCACAAGCCGGCATGGAGTATGGTCTAAATGTAACATTTATCCCTGTTTATGGTGCAGAAATGCGCGGTGGCACAGCTAATTGCACCGTAGTTTTAGATGAATTTCCTGTTGGGTCTCCCTTGGTGCGTCATCCAAAATCTACTATTGTGCTGAATATGCCTTCACTTGATAAATTTCAACCGCGCTTAGCTCAAGATGGGGTGCAAATAGTTAATAGTTCGCTCATTGATGTACAAGCTGAAGGTGTATTAGATACAACCAAGAAAAGTGTGTGTATTCCTGTTAATGATATTGCCCATGAGCTTGGTTCAGTTAAGATGGCTAATATGGTGGCCCTTGGAGCTTGGATCAAGGCTACCGATGCCATGCCCTTAGAGGCAGTGCAAGAAGCTTTGCATCGTACCGTTTCTAGTCACTATGCTAAGCTTATTCCGACTAATGCTAAGGCGCTTGAGGCAGGATATAATTTTAGCTAGAATTTATTCCTTTGCTTGGGAGGGTTAAAACTCTCAGCTTTATGTTATCCGAAGCCACCGACTTTAAGGTGGAGTATTTATAAAAATATAG
>CAYJDF010000060.1:3106-13811 GCA_964368845.1 uncultured Desulfovibrionaceae bacterium | reverse complement strand
AGCTCCTGCTGAAACTGTTGTCGAAGAAGCAGTGAACGAAGCCCCTGCTGCTGAGTAGGTATATAAGGAGATTATGATGGCTACTATCAGCGCACAAATGGTTAAAGAACTGCGCGACAAAACTGGTGCAGGTATGATGGATTGCAAAAAAGCTTTGCAAGAAAATGATGGCGATGTAGAAAAGGCTCTTGATTGGTTACGCCAAAAAGGTATTGCTAAGGCCGCAAAGAAAGTGGGCCGCGCTACCTCAGAAGGTCTTGTGACCATGGCTAGCTCAACCGATGCCAAGACCGTGTCCATGACCGCTCTATGTTGCGAAACTGACTTTGTTGCCCGTGGTGAACAGTTCCAAGCTTTTGCAGCTTCTATATCTGAGCTTGTACTTGAAAAAAATCCTGCCGATGTGGCAGCTTTAGAAGCACTCTTGGGTGATAACCTACAAAGCCAAATTGCTACCGTGGGTGAAAATATGACCCTTGGCGACTTTGCTCGCTTTGAAGCTGAGGGCAATAATGCAATTGGTGTATATATTCATGCTAACAATAAAATTGGCGTTCTTGTAGAACTTTCCTGTACCAAGCCCGAAAGTGCTGGCAGTGAAGTGATAAAAGAACTTGGCAAAAATATTGCCATGCAAATTGCCGCTAGCAGCCCCATGGCTGTAGGTCCTGAATCGCTTGATCAGGAAGTGGTTGAGCGTGAGCGTGAAGTATATCGCCAAAAAGCCTTGGAAGAAGGCAAACCAGAAAATATTGTGGAAAAAATTGTCGATGGTGCTGTTAAGAAGTTCTATAAGGATGTATGCTTGGTAGAACAACTTTATATCCGTGACGATAAAAAGACCATTAATGATGTGCTACGTGACGCTGGCAAAGAAGTAAGTGATACCATAGGTATTGTACGCTTTGCTCGTATTAATCTTGGTGCATAATACTTAGCTTTAATTTAATAAAAAAGCCTGCTATGCTTTTGCATTGCAGGCTTTTTTATTTTTTTAAAGACTTGTAATTGACCCAATTAACAATCATGCTATTTTAAGATAGTATTAACAAAAGCACTAAAAGATTCGATACAGTAAAATATGATAACTGTTTGAAAAAAACACTTTTATAGTTTAAATGGGTTAGTAGTATTGCCAGAAACAAGGGCATGGGAACGCGTTTTTCAGATGACTAAAAAGTTATGAATAGACATAACTTTTGATGCTAAGGTAAAATCTTTAATTGTGATAGATTGTTACAAAGCTTTAGATTGCAAAACATAGTTAATTTACAAAAAAATAAATTTTTTTTGAAATTTAATATTTTCTTAATCTTTGTATCTTTTACTGCAGTTGAGGACAGAATTTTTAATAACTGTGCATAGCACAAAAAAATGGAGAATTTTATGAACAGCATTATGAAGCATAAACAGTTCATCGGTATTATGGTTATGGCATTGTTACTTGCTAGCGGTGGTCACTTTATTGCTCATGCAGACGACAATGGTAAATTCGGTGGTTTTAGCGGACCTTCAGCTAAGCAAGGCGGCTTTAGCGGTCCTGGACCACAAGTTATAACTATTATGGAAGCACCTAAGCAAGCAGATGATACATGGATCACCCTTCAAGGTAACATTATCCAGCATGTGGGCGATGATAAATACACCTTCAAAGATGCCAGTGGTCAAGGTATTGTAGAAATAGATCATGACAAATGGGGTGGACAACACATCAGCCCAACGGATATTGTAGTGCTCATTACTAAAGTTGATAAAGATTGGGGCGCAGTGGAACTTGAAGTGGAAAGCGTACGCAAGGCACAATAATTTAACCAAGTCCGTTGCCAAGTTGAAATCACAATTTATGCACTGCAATAGATTTTTGATTTCTCTTGGTAACGGCCTTATTTAATATGCGCATATTACTCGTAGAAGATGATGTGATTATTGGGGACGGGCTTGTGGCTGGACTTTGTAAGCAAGGCTTTACAGTGGACTGGCTTACCGACGGCGAATTAGCTCGCAAAGCCCCTCAAAAGGATGTGCACGATATTATAATCCTTGACTTAAGTTTACCTAATGTTGATGGGCTTGAGCTTTTACAACTTTGGCGTAGCATCGGGCATACCATGCCCATAATTATCTTAACTGCAAGGGGCACCATTGATCAACGGGTTGAAGGTTTAAACCTTGGAGCCGATGACTACCTTGCCAAGCCCTTTGCTCTTTCCGAACTCATAGCCCGCCTGCGGGCTCTACAACGAAGACATGCTGGGCAAAGCACACCCTTGCTTGAACATGGTGCGGTTAGCCTAGACCCGCAAAAACGAGTAGCTTATTTAAACGGAGATGTAATAAACCTCACTCCAAAGCTACTAATTTTGCTTGAAGTATTTTTATTGAATAAAAATTCTGTGCTTCCTCGTAACCTACTTGAAGAAAAACTCTATGGCTGGAATGACGATTTAAGCAGTAATGCCATTGATGTACACATACATAATTTACGAGCAAAACTAGGATCATCATTTATCAAAACTGTGCATGGTATTGGATATACACTAGGAAAGATAGAATGAAATTTTATATTCCTCGCATCAATCAATGGAGCTTAACAGCTAGGCTTTTGTGTTTTTTTGCAATTATTTCCTTGGTAGTTTGGCTTATTGCTACACTTATTGCTGTGAATGTAAGTACAAATTATATAAAAACTTTTTTTGATACACAGCAAATACTATTAGCCAAAACTTTGTTAAATATAGGTCCTGAACTGCAAAGTTCAGAACTTCCTCCTACCAAATTACTTTTGCCCTATGATAATGACGAACAACTAAAAGGAGAAAATGACGAAGCCCTTGGTTTTGCACTATTTTCTGCAAAAGGAGATGTATTACTTACAGATGGTCAAGATGGAAAAAATTTTCCTTTTTTGCCTCATGCAGAAAAGTTTTCTAAAGTAGAAGTTGATGATGACGAGTGGCGTATATTGTGGCTACATTCGGCAGATAAAAAGCGTATTGTTGCTGTGGGACAAGAAGTAGAATATCGAAATGATATGATTTTAGATATACTTTGGGGCCAAATTAGTCCGTGGATAGTAACTCTACCCTTTTTGCTTCTAGGTTTTGGACTAGCCCTATATAGGGAGTTGCGCCCTTTACGCCACATAGCCAAGGAGTTGCAACAGCGCAAAGCTCATGACACAAGCACACTAACATGTGAAAATATTCCACCAGAAATACAACCCTTGGTTAATGCATTAAATATGCTTTTTGAGCGTATTGGCATACTCCTTACGCAAGAACGAGCTTTTGTTTCCAATGCCGCCCATGAGTTACGTACTCCACTTACTGGTCTAAAAATTCAAGCCGAAGTAATGTCCATGTCTGATGAAGATCCACAAGCACAAAAAAAAGCCTTACAAAAAATAATGCAAGCTACTAATAAATGTGGTCACTTGGTGGAACAATTGCTGTTGCTTTCGCAATTGGAGAGCAATTTTAACTACAGTGATGCTGCAAATAATCATATGTTTGAATTGCTACCATGGGAAAAACTAATCCAAGATGTTCATAATGAATGCCAAGATCAAGCACAAGCTAGTGGAATTAATTTAAGTTATAGTATCTATAGTATTCCGAAAGATAAAATGGGTCTGCCTGCACTTTGGGTTATTGCCTTAAGAAATATACTTGATAATGCCATACGCTACACCCCTGAGGGCAATAATGTGTGCATCTCTATGTATACAGACAAGATATGTGTTGAAAATAGTGGTGTTAGCATCGATGAAAGCATATTACCGCAGCTTGGAAAGCGATTTTATCGCCCCCCTGGACAAAAGGCTTCCGGCTCAGGTCTAGGGCTTGCTATTGTTAATCATATTATAACCCTACATGGAGCCAAATTTTCCATTACCAATAAGGCTCAAGAAAATAATGCAAACGCTACGCAAACAAACATGGCTGTTATAGCTTATATACATTTTTAGTCTTAAATTTATGCTAGTAAAACAATAGATTATTATATAACCCTTGTGAAAAAGGGTTTAATATAAAATATACAATCAATTAAAAAATAGCTTTTCTCAAAAAAATATTTTTTAGATTAACTAAGGTTTCTTATTAAGTTGTTTTAAAACTTCTTTAGCGTTTTTATCGCCATTTTTGGCTGCCAACTTATACCATTTTTCAGACTCCACAAGGTCACGTTGAACGCCTGTGCCTTGTTCATACATATACCCAAGGCTAAATTGTGCTGCAGCATCATTTTGTGCAGCAGCCTTTTTATACCAAGATACTGCTGTAGCATAATTTTGTTCAACACCACGTCCTTCTTCATAGATAAAACCTAAATTATATTGAGCTGGGGCATATCCAAGGTCAGCAGATTTTTTATAATTTTCCATGGCTTTTTGATAATTCATGGCGTATCCACGTCCCTCCATATACATAAAGCCTATGTTATTAAGTGCTTGTGGATGACCTTGGTCAGCGGCTTTTTGAAACCAATGCACAGCGCGAGTATCGCTTTTTTCAGTGCCTTTGGCGTTCATATACATCCAGCCAAGTGAATATTGAGCTTCGGCAAGGCCTTGTTCGGCAGATTTTTCATACCATGTTATGGCGTCCTTTTCACTTTTTTTCACTCCGCGCCCGTTGGCATACATATAACCTAGGTTGTATTGAGCTACAGCATGTCCACCTTCTGCTGCTTTGCGAAACCAAGTGACAGCAGATTTATAATTTTTTTTCACTCCCTTACCGCTGGCGAAAGCTCCACCAAAACTATTTTGCGCACTAATATCTCCGGCTTTGGCAGCTTTTTCATACCAAATGGCTGCGTTGCGAGCATTTTTTTTAACTCCTTGTCCTTCTTCGTAAAATCGTCCCACAAAGTACATGGCCTCAGGGTTACCTTCCTTGGCCAAAGGAGCTAAAATTTTATAAGCAGTGGTAAAGTCTTTTTTCTCAATGGCAGCCTCTGCATCGGTCAGGGGGTCAGCCATGGCAATATTTGGTAGCAGGCTAAAAGTAAGCAAAAGAAAAAGTATGGTGTTTTTCATAAATCCTCGTAAACTAGTACTTTGTATAATGTATGATTAGTTATGCTCCGCAGCATTTTTTATATTTACGTCCACTTCCACATGGGCAAGGGTCATTACGTCCGGCGCGTTTTTCTGAGCGTATAGGAGCATTTTTGTTTACACTTTCTGCAGGTCCGGAGTAGGACATATTGTCATCTTCCTTATGTTTGAAAGCATCTTCAACTGGTTCTTCTTCACGCTCAATGCGTACGCGGGTTAGAGTTTTAAAAACTCCTTCTCGAATACGAAATAACATGGATTGGAAAAGCTCAAATCCTTCGCGTTTATACTCTAATTTAGGGTCTTTTTGCCCATATCCGCGCAAGCCAATACCATCTCGCAGTGAGTCCATGTTGCGCAAATGTTCTTTCCAGCAACGGTCCAATTCTTCAAGCAATATATAGCGCGTTAGGCCTTTATACATTTCTTGTGAGTCAGCTTGTAGCTGTGAGAGTATTTCTTGAATGTAATTTTCTGTTTGTTCACGACTTGGTAGAGGAGCACTGTTCGCCATAACTCGGTCAAGGTTAAATATTTCGCGCAGACGACCCATAATAGCTTCGGTTTCTTGAGTGTTTGATTCTGATTTGTCCTTACGGTGTTCTAGTTCATCATAAATGTCATCTAAAATATCACTCTTAAATTCATCAAGCACTGGTTCTAAGTCATCTTCTTGAATAAGCTCTTTACGCAAGGAGTAAATAACATCACGTTGTTGGCTCATGACATTATCATAGTCAAGTAGAGTTTTACGTATTTCAAAGTGATGAGCCTCTACGCGTTTTTGTGCACCTTCTACCGCGCGAGTAACCATAGCATTTTCAATAGAGTCACCTTCTTCAAGGCCAAGTTTTTGCATAATTCCTGAGATACGCTCTGAACCAAAAAGGCGCATGAGGTCATCTTCTAGGGAAAGATAAAAACGTGATGACCCAGGGTCGCCTTGCCTGCCGGAACGACCACGTAGCTGATTATCAATACGTCTACTTTCATGTCGTTCTGTACCAAGGATATGAAGACCACCAACATCTGTGACTCCTTCACCAAGCACAATATCCGTACCACGTCCGGCCATATTGGTTGCAATGGTTACTTTGCCACGTTGTCCAGCTTGAGCTATGATTTCGGCCTCTTGTTCGTGATGTTTAGCATTAAGCACATTATGTGGTATATTATGTTTTTTAAGTAATTGTGAAATAAGCTCTGAATTTTCAATGGAAATTGTGCCCACAAGTACAGGTTGGCCAGACTTATGAAGTTCAATAATTGCCTGTACAATAGCTGCAAATTTTTCTTTTTGAGTGCGGTAAATTAGGTCAGAATAATCTTTGCGAACCATGGGCATATGTGAAGGTATGCTAATTACTTCTAGACCATAGATTTCGTGAAACTCAACTGCTTCAGTATCGGCAGTACCAGTCATACCGCTTAATTTATTATAAAGTCGGAAATAATTTTGGAATGTTACCGAGGCTAGGGTTTGATTTTCTGCTGCAATATTAACTTTTTCCTTGGCCTCTAGGGCTTGATGTAAACCATCTGAAAAGCGACGTCCCGGCATGAGGCGACCAGTAAATTCATCAACAATAACAACTTGATTGTCTTGAACAATATAATCAATATCGCGTTTAAATACTGTATTTGCCTTGAGGGCTTGTAGTATATGGTGTTGGGCTGTAATGTTTGTAGGGTCAAATAAATTGTCTATTTTAAGTAATTGCTCACAATAGGCAACACCAGCTTCGGTTAATGTGGCCGAACGTGATTTTTCATCAATAGTATAATGTTGATTAGGGGTAAGTTTATGCACAATATCGTCCATAATGCGATACTGGCCTACAGACTCTTCTGATGCTCCGGATATAATGAGTGGGGTACGCGCTTCGTCAATTAGGATGGAGTCAACTTCGTCCACAATGGCAAAACTATGTCCACGTTGCACAAGATGCTCCAAATAAAACTTCATATTATCACGTAGGTAATCAAATCCGAATTCATTGTTTGTACCATAAGTAATATCAGCGGCATAGGCTTGTTTGCGTTCTTCGTCTGAAATACCATGCACAATAACACCAGTACTAAGCCCAAGAGCTGAGTATAATTGCCCCATCCATTGAGCATCACGCTTAGCAAGGTAGTCATTAACGGTAATAACATGTACTCCCTTACCAGCAAGGGCATTTAAGACAACGGCCAAGGTTGCAACAAGGGTTTTGCCTTCACCTGTTTTCATTTCAGCAATTTTACCCTTATGTAAAACCATGCCACCTAAGAGTTGTACGTCATAGTGACGCATGCCAAGCACCCTTTTGGAGGCTTCACGCACCAAGGCAAAAACAGGTACTAAAATTTCGTCAAGGCTTTTGCCTTCACTTTGTACTTGAGTTTTATATTGAGCGATGTGCTGTTGTAACTCAACATCGCTTAGGCCTTCCATTTCTGGTTCAAGGTCATTAATAGCTTTAACTAAAGCATTTTTACGTTTAAGGTAACGTTCATTTTTGCTACCAAAAATCTTTCTAAAAATATATGCAAACATGCAAACTCCACTGATGAATTATTTAATTTTGAATCAAGTATAATAATACATAATGTCTAAATTGGCAAATACAAGACTTGGGAGTATTTTAATGCAAAAAATGAAAATTTGCTCTAACTACGCTTGCTGTTTTGAGGCTTAAATGCTAGTCAATCTTATTAAGCGAGTATGTTTATTTATGAATAAATTAATGATTTTTTTTCTTCTTTGCATATGGGTATGCCTTCTGACCATATCTCCAAAAGCCTTTGCAAAGGTTTGGACTGCATATGATATTATAGAGCATAACGTGCCCAATATGTGTGCCTTAACCTTTGATGATGGTCCAACTCATCTTACCGCACAACTTTTGGATGCTTTGAAAGAAGAAAACACCAAGGCCACCTTTGTGGTACTAGGTATGCAGGCTGAACGTTATCCAAAGCTTATTAAGCGCATGCTTAAAGATGGGCATGAGGTGGCAAGTCATGGTTATGGTCATACCAATTTGCGCTTGGTATCCTATGAAGAAGCCTATGAAGATATTGAAAAAACGTATGATATACTAGCCAAGCTTGGGGTAAAGGCTAATTATTTTAGGCCACCGTATGGTAAATATAGTAGGGATGTGCGTGAAATAGTAGAACAATTTGATATGTCCATACTTCTTTGGTCGGTGGATAGTCGTGATTGGGAGCGTAGCCCCGACTATGGTGATATGCCAAATATTTTGGAACGTCCTATGAGTGCCGAAGAAATGCGCGGTATTTTTCTTTTTCACGATACTAAAGTTCGCACAGTGAATGACGCACGATTAATTGTTACTGTTTTGCGCGCTGTGGGTTGTAAACAATTTGTGACTGTTAGCGAGTATTTAGAAGCAGCATCCTTTAATACAAAACCTAAACAACTGATTGCCAAACGCAAAGGTGTAAAGCAAGCAGCGGCAAACAAAGCCAAACCCCAGTTTAATTATAAGCTTGCCCCAGTAGCTATTAAGCCAATGCCCTTACAAAATGCTAACAAAATACCTGCTGAATTTTTATCTTTTTTTGATAGTAAAAGTAAAAAAAGTTTTTTATATTTTCAAAGTTCTTTTAAGTAAGAATAAATATTGTCCATGTTTTAGGTGTTGACAAAATGTATGGACGTGCTTATGTCTGATTTATCAAATTAGGAGGCCTAACAATGGTTGAAGTAACAGAAGCTGCTCGCAAAGAGCTCGAGGCATATTTTGCCGGAAAAGAAAAAGGATCTATTCGTATCTATTTAGCCCCAGGTGGTTGAAGCGGTCCCCGTTTGGCCTTGGCTCTGGATGAGCCAACTGACGATGATAATAAATTTGATGTGGAGGGTTTCACCTTCTGTATTAATAAAGAGCTACTCCAAACAGTTGAGGGTGTAAGCTTAGATTTTGGTTATATGGGTTTTGCTCTAACTCCCACAAAACCTTTGGCCAGCTCTGGTAGTGCATGTGGAAGTTGCAGTAGCAGCAGTGCTTGCGCAACATAAGCTTTAAAGTAAATTAGATAACTGTTTATAATTATAGTAAAAGCCGATTTTAGATTTACTCTGAAATCGGCTTTTTGCTTATGACGTTTATGTACAAAATTACATTATTGTATTATACTTCTTGCTTAGAGTTTGATTATGCGTAGCGAAAAACAAATCATCATCACAGCTAAAAAGCAACCAAAGAGCAAGAAACGATTGCATTCATTGGATGAGCTGGCAACAACTGTTATGGCTGAAGAGCAAAAAGCTCGTGAAAAATGTGCTACAGTTGTAAAAAAACGCCCCCGTATGTGGAAACGTGTACTTTGTTGGATTGCTGGTGTGGCTCTAGTTCCGCCAAGTCTTTTATTATGTGCGTTTTTACTTGTTACTTCTCCTTTGTTTGAACAAAGGTTGACGTCTTGGGTAGTGGGCGGAGCTAATGCTATGGGAGAGCACCTAGGCATGCGCGTACATGTGGGGGCTTTAAGTGGTTTTTGGAAGGGGGAATTAAAACTTTTTGATGTACGCGTGCATGATAAATATGGGCCTTGGTTATATGTGGAAGAAGGTACAGTGCATCCACATTGGGGTAGTGTTCTACGCGTGATTATAGCTGTTTTGCAATATCAAAGTATTGGAGAAGTGAGTGATTATCTATATGGCGATATGAAACCGCTTGGTAGTATTAGTGAGAAAAAAATTAATTATAATCAAGATCATAGCAGTATATACACCGCAGATGATCATGAGCAAAACAATAGTGAAGTTAATATACTTTTAAACAATTTACATTCTTCTGCTACCTTAGACCAGCTCAAAGTGGATGGCACCCCATTTGAATTACAGGATATGAAGAAAAAAGTTGTGCCTAGTGTTATTGGTAGTTTGAATTTGCATGCTACGGATAATTTAGTTGAGCCCGAACACGTTCTTATGGATAAAGTGACTCTTGGCATTAAACTTGGGACTTTGCTTGGGGTACGTATGCCACGTTTTCCACACTACCTTGAAGAAGAAGAGTTAGAACCAGGGGAGCATGAACCATTAAGTTTTATGCCGTCTTGGTTTGCCCTTGATGTTGGTGAGGTTGAAGTGGCCAACTTTCACCTCGGCCCGTCTGGGCGCGATGTTTTTATTGCTGCACGTTTTCAAGGGCAAGCTAATGCTAAACAAGCGCGCTTACGTAGTACAATCTTTGCAGAAAAAACTAGCTCAGGCCAATGGGTCTTGCCAGCTATTCAAGATTTGCCTGGGGATGTTACTCTTTCCATGCGAGAGTTGCGTGGACAAGAAAATATTATTTCTACCAGTATGCGCCAAGCTCAGAGTGAATTTTTTGCTGAAAAAAAATTCTTGGGGTTAGTTTCATTTGATTATAATAAGGGCGATGCAGATTTGCGCTTACAATGGCGCGATACCTTAATTGCGCCAACCTTGCTTACAGGTTTAGACAATCACTGGTCACGGTTGCGTATTTTAGCTCATATTCCCACTTGGCCTCCGCAGCCCGAAAAGCCCCTACAAGCACAATTTATCAGCCGCTTTGGTGGAACTGTTGGAGGGGCATCACGCATTAAAGCATCACTTGCTTCTGCACAATTATTTTGGGATGGGGAACGCTTTATTGT
>CAYJDF010000060.1:0-3006 GCA_964368845.1 uncultured Desulfovibrionaceae bacterium | reverse complement strand
TTAAAGCATCACTTGCTTCTGCACAATTATTTTGGGATGGGGAACGCTTTATTGTACGAGATATTAACGTGTTAAGCCCCATTAAAAAACCTAATCTAAAAATTGCTGGTAGCTTTGGCCTTGACCCAGTACAAAGTTTTGGGACTCAACTAAGTATATCTATTGAAGATATTTCTATACTGGCAGGACTTTTTGACTATGACCTAAAAACTCATCCTACAGGTGGTAGTCTCAAGGGTGATGTATATATGACGCGTGGAGGAGACTATCTACTTTGGTGGACAAAACCTTTGCCACCAATTCAGATGGACCGCACCCTCCCAGGCTTTTATGCCTCACCTCACGACCTATCACTGCTTGCCAAAGATATGCAATTGGCCATTAAAACTGCGTGGAAATCCATTCAGAGCCTAGCCGTGTATAAAGCAAATCCGCCACAGCCTTTGCCCACACGCTTGCCCCCAGCTTCCCCTAAGGAAAACGCTTTACAAATGCGCATTAAACTTGCAAGCCCCAAATTAATTTTACCTTCAGGCGAAATTACCGATGTATTTTTTAGTGTTAATGCTAAGTCGGTGGATGCGTTAAAATCTCCAAGTGGCACAGCATTTAAGGATAAAGAAAGTGCAGCGCTTTATGCCAAAGAGGCAAATAGTATAAGCCCTACCTTAGGGGGCAGCGTTGATTTTACTGCTGCTGGGTTTCCGCGTGGGCTAGTAGGTACAGCTTTTGCGCGCATTGGCGATGTGCATGGCTTTGGTAAGGGTGGTATGACTTTTAACTGGTTTTTGGGTGGTTTACATAGTGAGGCACGTACATTTCAACTTGAATACGAAAATGTAAATATTAACTTTCCTGGGGTTCATGGCCATGCAGATATAGGATTTGCTTATGCTTTACCCATAGTTAAGAGAAATTGGCCTTGGATAGATGGAACGATAAAGGTTGATGTAAAAAATTGGCGTTGGCTTGGGCTTGTAACCAAGAGTAATGTGCGAGCTACTAACTTAAATGTAAGCTCAAAGTTTAAATCATTTCTAGATGATAATGGTTCACCACAACAATATCTAAATGCCATTATTCAAGCTGATAGAGTTGATTCTACTGCTTTTTTAGTACGTGACATACTTGGCACTGCTGAAAGTTTAAACCTACATGCTTTGGCGGATATTTTGGCCTTATCTACAGGCAAGCTTCGAGAAGCATTGGAAAAAAAACTGGTATACCTATCATCACCCAATACAGTTTTGCTAAACTCGAAGCTACAATTGGGTGCTGGACGTAGTGGAGGAGTTGCGTGGAATAGAGGTGACTTTGGTATGCAAGTAATAGATGAGAACGCAAAATTTAATGTGAAGATGAATGGTGATTTATCTGCCATATTAAACGGCACATATAATTTTAGAAAACGTGTTGTTAGCCTTAAAGAATTACAAATTTTGCGTTAACAATGCAGACTGTAAAACACAAAAGGCTAAGATTTAAATCATAGCCTTTTTTGTTATTATTTTTGGGTAATGAGTTAAACCGTGATATTAAAATATGATAATAAATTGTTAGTTTCATCACTAAAGCTTGAGGTAAAACGCTCCATAAGTGCGCCTGCTACATCTTCATTGCTCATAACTTCTCGCTGCATGGTCGTATCACCTGCTAGGCCTAAGGTATCCATTAACTCTGTAAAGTGATTATACATATTTGACCAAAGGTCAGCATACTTTTCTGGATCTTTTTCATAAACATTGCGATTTATATCACCTGAGTCTCCAAGACTAAAATTTGTGTCTTCTTCTTGGTATTGAGTTAACCAGTTAAGCATATCATCAAAGCTTTCTGTTGCCGGCAAGGCTTTGGAAACTCTATCAAATAATCTTTGATTTTCTGTATAAACATAGGTTTGATTTTCTTTATAGCGCAACTCTTCTAAAAGCTCTATGGCTTCATCAGACAGTGTTACCTGATCTTCATTATAACTTTTATTTTCAGCTGACGAACCACTGCTGAATACAGAATTAACACTAGTACTTGTAAGTGCGCTGTTTGAGTCAAGGCCTGTTATGCTCATAAAAACCTCTGCTTGTTAACTAAATTTCTTAACTCTAACTTGCAAAAAATGTTCCGGAAAATTTTTCCCTATGTAATAAAGTTTTTCACTTCATATATAATTTAATATCAATAAAATTTTTTGCTTTATTATGCAAAATTTCTGTAAATAACTATCGGTGAACAAGCGTAAAACTTAATGGGATTTTAAAGTTTATTTAGTCGATGCTGAAAAACGCATTTCCATGCATTTTTCAGAAAGGCACGCCCACTCCAAATGCCCCTTCGGGGACGCCGGAAGCAAGTTCCGGCTCATTTTACGTGGCGCAAAATTTTTGCTGTCGCAAAAATTTTGTTAGTCGCCACAGAAAAACTAAAATTTAGCGTCATAAAAATGCCAGAAAAGTGCATCCCATGCCCTTATTTCTGGCATTTTTATTTGCGCATTTTTTCTAAAAAATAGTTTATTTTAATCGTGTTGTATAGTTTTTCAGTGTCGACTATTTATTGAAAAAATTTTGCAAATGATGCGTTTTAGCTATAGGAAGTGTGGCATATGTGCGTAAGATATTTTGTGGAAAATTAAGATGTTTTAAGTAATTTTCTACCTTGGCATGACAAATTTTTACAAAGTGATTTTTATGAATATCAGCTTGTTGTGCTATTGCTTCATAAACTTGGTTAGCCCAAAGTACAATCTCAACAGGTTCTATGTCTGGTATGCTTGTATGTGCTCCAATGGATAAAATGGTATGCTTGTAGCAAGAAATATCATCATGGGGTAAGCTAAGGGCGCGCAAAACGTACTTTACAGCTTTGACGTGGTAAGCTGGAGTAGTTTTACGCCGAAAATATCTATAATTGATAAGAATGTTTGATATATTTCCAGCACGTAAGGGGGTGTTTAGTAAGGCTTCAGCAAAAAAAGCATAGTCTTGCACGCGCAAAAGCTCTTCGTGATAG
>CAYJDF010000059.1:1799-13877 GCA_964368845.1 uncultured Desulfovibrionaceae bacterium | reverse complement strand
TTTTCCATGCCTCCAGAAATTGGACCAACTAGCCAAGATGTAGAGCAAGATAGTACTCAGCTACCATTGCAAGACGCCAATGGCACATTGAGTGATGAAGATAATCAAGCTCCCATGCCAAAGAATGAATCTTCTGTATCTTCACCCACTGCACCAGATTTAGCTATGGGTGATAAATCTCCACCTCTGAGATTGGTGGCCGCAGCCGATACTAATTCCACCAAGGAAATTTCTGGCGCAACACCCGATGCATTAAATCAAAACGTAGCAGATAAACCTGAGCCTGTGCGTGGTAGGGCTTTGGGCGCGCAAGAGGTTGTAGGAAATATTAATAAGAGTGGACCTGAAAATTGGCCGACAGATGCCGGAATAAATACAACCCTTAGTGGTAGATCAAGTGTTGTAGGGCCTGTGAGTAAAAC
This sequence comes from uncultured Desulfovibrionaceae bacterium, assembly GCA_964368845.1. GTDB lineage: Bacteria > Desulfobacterota > Desulfovibrionia > Desulfovibrionales > Desulfovibrionaceae > CAYJAD01. The sequence goes on along the minus strand of CAYJDF010000059.1, from coordinate 13,455 downwards.
TCCTGTTGCTGAGCAAAGCTCTGCAACTACGCCAAGTTCACAAATTACTCAAAACCCATCTCAAGCCACAGAACCACCAACAGAACAATCTGGCAATATACCAACCCCAAGTCCATCTCCTCAAGTTAGTGCTGATACTCCCACCACAACAGATGGTGTGCGTCAAAGTGTTAATACAGAGGGTAGAGCAGAAGTTGCAGCACCAGAAGAAGAGCCTAGGCCTGTTATATACATGGATGAAGAGGGCAATGTGGTGGAAAAACCACCTGTGCCAGAGGAACTATTTGCACAAGCTGAAAAATTAATTTTTGAATCAAAATACACTGAGGCTGTACCCATTTTAGAGCAATTAAGGGCCATGCCTAATCTCACCAGAGAAATGCGTGAGCAAGTGTTATACCATCTTAGCGATGCATTATTCACTATATATGAAGGTAAGCCTTTGGAGGGTTACGGGCCCATTAGTGATGCTACCAATGAGGCTATGAATGTTAATCTACGTTCTACACGTGTACCAGATGCTTTGTATCGTTTGGGTCTTATTGACCTAGGTGTTGGTAATTTTGCTGAGGCCGAAGGTTATTTCAAAGCATTAAAGCGTCGTTATCCTTATGATATTAATATTCCTACTGCATTTTATCAATTAGGTAAAGCTCAACTTGAAAAAGGGCTTTATGCTGAGGCAGAAAAGAATTTTCGTACAGTAATTAATGAGTTTCCTGATGCATCGGCTCTTGATGAGTCCACCACCTCACTTGTAAAAGCTTTGATTAAGTTAAAAGATTTTCAAGAGGCCCAAGTATATGCTGACTTTGCCGCTAAGCGTTGGGCGCGTTTTTATGTAGAAGACCCAGATTATCTTAATTACCTAGCTGAGATGGATTATGGACTTGGTAATAAGGAAGGTGCTCTACAACGCTATTGGTTGTTATATAATCTTGATCCACTAAATGAACGCAGTGCCAACGTATTAGCTAAAATTGGTGATTTATATTTTGAAACCGGACGCCCTAAGGCTGCTTTAGAAACTTTTGCAGAAATTGAAGCTCGTTTTCCAGACTCTGATGCCGCAGCTTTAGCTTATTTGCGCCGTTCTGAACAAGGTATATTTGACAGCCCCATTAATATGGCGGCTATGTTTGCTGTGTTTGAAAACCCAGGCACACCATTACCACAAGTAGCTTATAAAACATTACAAAAAAATCGTCCTACTGATAAGCGTAGTATTACCAGCGAGTTGAAATATTCGTTGTGGCAGTTATGGAATAGGGAATATACTGACGCCATGGGAAGTGCAGCTGATTTTATTGATTTGCATCCGGAGCACCCCGATGTGGAGCTTGCTAAAGATGTAATTATGCGCGGGTTTATGGCTGATTTAAAGAATTCACTTGCCGAAGAAAATTATGGTCGTGTTCTCATTTTATGGAATGGTTTTCCTGTGGTTAGAGAACGCTATGGCCCTATTGATACAGAGTTGCGCAATGCCCTTGGACGAGGTTATCTGGAGCGTGGTGAAGATGAAAAAGCCATGGAAATGTTGGCTGAATTTTTAAAAACTCCTATGAATCCACAATATAGTGAACCTACTTTTGCATTGTATTTTAATAAATACCTTGAAAGTGGCAATTGGAATGCCATGTTAGATTTAGGGGAATTAGTAAAAGACTGGCAAATGACTCCAGTTATGCGTGGACAGTTGGATTATGCCATGGCTCTTTCTGCAGAAAATTTAGGCCTTCGCGATAGAGCCCTTGTGCTTTGGAAGCCTTTGTCTGAAAATAAAGATTTACAACTTTATCAAAGGGCATATGCTACATATTTTTTAGCTAAGGATGCTGAAGAACGACAAAATATTAAAGAAGCATATTCCTATAATCTAAAGACCTTAGAACTTTTTGAAGCTCTACGTGAAGAACGTTCTGATAGAGCAGATACAGATCGCATTAAGGAAGCCATTGGCGCACTTATGGATATAACTGAAGTTTCTAATCGTATTCCTGAATCTCTTGAGTGGGTTGAACGATATAATGAGTTTGCTCCTGAAGGTTCACCGGAATATCCTGGCTTGCGCTTTCGTGAGGCTAGGCTTTATCGTAAGCTTGGCAATGACGAACGTGCAAGGCTGTTATTAGAGATTATAGTTAATGATTATGCGGACTCACCCTTTGCGGCAGCTGCCAGTACTGAGCTTAGCACCTTTGAGATGTCAAGGGATTTACGTAACTTCCTACCCACACAAGGCAAGTAGCCAATTTTTTTAAATATTTAATTTTAACTAATATTTTCCCAAACTAAGGCAACCCAATCTCCATCATGGATAATGTTTGCTTCTCCTAGTCCTTCTGCCATATATGCATCTTCCACATCTTTGGCTTGTATATGCAAGATACCAGAAAGCACCAAACATCCACCTTTTGCAACTAATGGCACAATATCACGCGCTAAATCTTTAAGAGGGCCAGCTAAAATATTAGCTAAAACCAAGTCGAAGCTACGCCCTTGAGCTAGTTCAACACTACCAAGGGCCAAGTCAATACCTTGCTTTTTCTGCTTATCATAGCTAGGTATTTTATTTAATAAAATATTTTCTTTGGCATTTTCTATGGATGGTATTTCAATATCGACCCCAAAACCATATAAACCACTTATGGCACAAGCAAGGCTTAAAATACCTGAGCCAGTACCAATATCAAAAAACTCCATTCCACTTTTTATACGTCCACTTTCCAATAAATTAGATATGACCCTAAGGCAAAGGGCAGTTGTATTATGATGACCAGTACCAAAGGCTGATTTTGGTTCGATAATAATGGGTTTTAGCCCTTGAAGTTCAGTATTATTTTGAAGCCATGGTGGCAAAACAATAAAGTGCTTACCACAAGTTATGGGGGTAAAGAATTCTCTCCAAGCTTTGGTCCAGTCTTGTTGTGCTATTTCGTCAAGCTCTATACGCGCTTGAGGTATGTTTTCTTGAATTGCATGAGCTAAGGAGCTAATAAACTCTTGGCTTTCATTATGTATAGTGATAAGAGTTTCGCCTGTGGGGAGGCTTTCTTCTTCCCAACCAAAACTAACATACAAGGCCAAAATGCCCCAAAGCATTTCTATTTGGTCTTCATCAACCATAATTTTGCAACGTAATAAATTTTTCATAACCATGGTGGTACAGCTCAAGCGCGTCATTGTCAAGAAATGACCATGAAAAATGCTTGCATAGCTTGCCTAAAAAAGACAGTATGAGCGCATTACGTATGTAGTTAGAGAGATTTGTATGAGTGAAAAACTAGATGATATTTTAACAAAAATTGAGCAAAAATTTAGTGTTGAATTTGAAACTCTTGATATAGATCAAAATCCTATTTCTGTGCTTTCAATTAACAATATGCACAAACACTTAGATGGATTAATTGCAAAAAAATCTATTCATAACCCGCTAAAAGACTTACCATTGTGGTCAAAAATCTGGCCTGCTTCCTTTGTTTTAGGGCGTTTTTTACGTAAACTTGAACCAGAAGGAAAAACCTTGCTTGAACTTGGTGCAGGTTGTGGTATTACTAGTATTGTGGCAAGTCGTTATGGTTTTGCTTCGGTTCATATTACAGATATTGTTGATGATGCACTGTTATTTGCTAAAGCCAATGTGCTAAAAAATGGCTTAGACAATGTGGCTAAAGTGCAGCGTGTGGACATAAAGGATAGTCGTACAAGCTTGAAGGAGTCGCGCTATGATATTATAGCTGCTTCTGAAATTCTCTATCTTGAAGACTTACATCGGCCTTTGATTAAGTGCATACAAAGGCATCTTGTCAAGGGCGGCAAGGCTGTACTTTGTACAGATATGGCGCGTAAACGTCCACGTTTTTTTAATCAAGCCAAGAAATATTTTAATGTTATAGAGCATTTAATTGGGGTTAAAAGCTTAAATGAAAACGCTGAGGAAGAACGCCGCGTCTATGCTCTTACTATATTGGAGCATAAATGATTATTCTTAAATCTTGTCCTAAGGCTCATAGTCATGAACTTGATAAAGCCTTATCTCCTCAAGAAACTATTGAGAAAGTACTGGCAAAACTTAAAGAAATTAAGCTAGATATTCTTGCTGATACTAAGCGCATTGATATTGGAAGGCTGGGCATTCCTGTGTATTTAAGTGAATGTGGTGCTCATGCAAAAGAAGTTATGCCCACACGTAAGCAAATGGGTAAGGGAGCAAGCCCAATCCAAGCTCAAGCTTCGGCCCTCATGGAGCTTATGGAGCGTTTTTCCTTTTTTAGTTTTTGGGAGGAATTGCCAAATTGTGAAACACTTACTTGGAGTCAGGCTAAGTTGCGTTTTGGTGAAAAACTTATACCAATTGAACATATAATTCAATCTGTTAACGATGATATTAGCTTAGATGCTGCTGAACATATAATGAATTTATTGCCTTGGCAATTTTTTCCTTGTACTGACTTATATAATATGCGTGAGGTTTGGACTCCATTAAATTGGTTTAAGAAATTGGGTGAATTTAACGGCACATCGGCCGGAAATACCGAAGAAGAGTCTTTATTACAAGGCGTGTGCGAATTAATTGAGCGGCATGTTTGCTGTATTATCGATCGAGAGCAAAAAACTTGTAAAACTATTACTAAAACTAGTATAACTGACCCAGTTTTACAGCAGATTTTAGATGCATTTCATGCTCAAGATATTAATATTATATTAAAAGACTTTTCACTAAATATGCCTGTGCCTACTGTGGCTGCCATAGCTTGGGATGCAAGCACCTTTCCTAAAAGTTCTGAAATTGTCTTTACAGCTGGTACGGCAACCACAGCCGCCAAGGCCGCCATTAGGGCTGTTACTGAAGTAGCCCAATTGGGTGGTGACTTTTGTACATCTGCTTGTTATGAGGCTTCTGGGCTTAGCAAGTTTGAAAATCTTGATGATATACAGTGGCTACTTGATGGAGAAAGTATAGATTTAGGTGATTTACCTAATGCTGGTGCAGATGATATATTGCTTGAGCTTAGGCATGTTGTTGATGCTTTGCAGAGTTTGGGTTATACTTCTTATGCAACTTCCACCATGCATAATCTTTTAAAGATACACACTCATTATAGTTTTGTACCAGGACTTGCCTTTAGAGAGCGCGATAAAAACCAAAGTTTAGGGCTTTTTGTGGGGCGTATTCTAGCGGAAGAAGCTGATATTACTGAGGCTGAAGCAGGCTTTAATGTGCTTGAAAAATATTATCCTAATGCGCACTTTATACCATTTTTTAAGGGAATCTTAGCATTACGCCAAGAAGATTTTTTGGCGGCGCATGACTTCTTTGTTTTGGCTTTACCCTTGCAACCAGAAAATGATGCTCGTGGTCTTGCGTCCTTTTATGCTGGATACAGCCTTAGTCTTTTGAACAATTGGCAAGATAGTTTGAGCTACTTAAGTAGTGCCATAGAGTATTGCCCAGATATGAAGGAATATTGGAATTTGCGCGGGGTAGCATACTTTAAACTGCAAGATTATGTTAAAGCAGCGCAAGATTTTGAAAGTGTTTTGCATCTTGATAAGGGATCTTGTATGGACCTTGCGAATCTTGGACTTTGCCACAAATTTATGGGTCATAGTAAAGAAGCACGTCACTTTTTAACGCAGGCTTTGGAACTTGATCCAAGTCTTGATTTTGCAAGAAAACATTTGGATGAATTAAACTAATTATTTGTTAACATTAAACTTTGTGGGAGTATTATGAGCAACGAACCAGATAAAATAATTTACTCTATGATTAGGGTGTCAAAGAGGCATGGTCAAAAGGAAGTATTAAAAGATATTTCCCTATCTTATTTTTATGGTGCCAAAATTGGTGTTTTAGGTCTCAATGGGGCTGGTAAATCTTCACTTTTGCGCATCTTAGCCGGTGTAGATCAATCTTTTGATGGTAAGACTGTGCTAGCACCAGGACATACCATAGGTTACCTAGAGCAAGAACCCTTGGTTGATGAACAGCGCACTGTTCGTGAAGTGGTTGAAGAGGGTGTGCAAGAGCTTGTGGATATTGCGAAAGAATATGAAGCTGTTAATGAAAAATTTGCCGAACCCATGGAACCAGAAGAAATGGACGCTCTCATTGAAAAGCAAGGTAAGTTGCAAGAGCTTATGGATGACAAGGGTATTTGGGACTTGGATTCGCGCCTAGAAATGGCCATGGACGCTTTGCGCTGCCCTCCTGGTGATACGTCGGTTGCTGTAATTTCTGGTGGTGAGCGTCGTCGTGTGGCCTTATGTCGCTTGCTTTTGCAAAACCCTGATATATTATTACTTGACGAACCCACTAACCACCTAGATGCTGAGTCTGTGGCTTGGCTTGAGCGTTTTCTCTCCACCTTTCCGGGTACAGTTATTGCCGTAACTCACGATCGTTATTTTCTTGATAATGTTGCTGGCTGGATTTTAGAACTTGACCGCGGACGTGGTATACCTTGGAAGGGTAACTATTCTTCATGGCTTGAACAAAAGCAAAAGCGTCTTGCCAATGAAGAAAGATCTGAGGCTCAACGCCAAAAGACCTTACAGCGCGAGCTCGAATGGATTAATATGTCACCCAAGGGACGACATGCTAAGGGTAAGGCGCGTATTAATGCCTATGAGGCTATGCTTTCTCATGAAAGTGAGAAACTTGCTCCAGATCTTGAAATCTACATTCCCCCTGGACCACGCCTTGGTAAAAGTGTTATTGAAGCCAAAGGTTTAAAGAAAAGCCTTGGGGATAAACTCTTGGTGGAAGACTTAAATTGTATTATTCCTGCAGGAGCCATTGTGGGTATTATTGGTCCCAATGGTGCGGGTAAAACTACATTTTTTAACATGTTGGTTGGACAAGAAAAACCTGACGCTGGTGAACTAAATATTGGTGATACAGTACAATTTGCATATGTGGACCAAGGGCGTGAGTCCTTAACGGCAGGCAAAAGCGTTTATGAATTAATTAGTGACGGCATGGAAACCATCAAACTTGGTAGCCGTGAAATTAATGCTCGTGCTTATTGTTCGCGTTTTAACTTTCAGGGTCAAGACCAGCAAAAGAAAGTTGATGTACTTTCCGGTGGTGAACGAAACCGCTTGCACCTTGCGCGTATGCTTAAATCTGGGGCAAATGTAATATTGCTTGACGAACCTACCAACGATATTGACGTTAATACCATGCGCGCCTTAGAGGATGCATTGGATAATTTTGCCGGTTGTGTCTTGGTTATTAGCCACGATCGCTGGTTTTTAGATCGTATTGCCACGCATATTTTGGCTTTTGAGGGTGATTCAGATATTACATTTTTTGATGGTAATTATTCTGAATATGAGGCGCATCGCAAAAAACTATTGGGCAAGGATGCTGATACACCCACAAGGATTAAATTCCGTAAACTCACAAGATAATTGTTTATTTATAGTGATTATATTTATGCATAATTGCCATTAGCAAGGAGATATTATGGAAGGTTCAAGAGCACAAAGTTTTGACATTAATAATGAAGGATTAAGAAAGTTACAAGCCAAGGGTAATTTCAAGAGCAGTGGTCCGGTGCATATTGATTATTTTGGACATTCTTGTTTTAGGATTACAAGTCCAGGTGGTATTAGCGTCTTGATTGATCCATGGCGTAATGATGATGCGTGGGGTTGGTGGTTTCCTACTACCTTTCCAGATGTGAAGGTTGATATTGCTCTATCAACTCACGCCCATTTTGACCACGATGCTTTGCACTTACCAAAAGCTCTTATTACTATAGAAAGGCTAATTGGTGAGTACGCCCTTGGTGATGTTAAAATTTTGGGCCTTGGTGACAAACATTTAAGCCAAAGTGATGGCAAGACACGCTGGACTGATATTCAATATGATATTGGGGAGGATTTTTCCCCTCCTAATAATAATTTACATATGGATAATAGTATTATAGTGGTTGAATGTGGAGGTTTAAGGCTTGTACATTGGGGGGATAATCGTATTCAACCTGACCCATTTGTGCATGATTATTTAAAAAATAATGAAATTGACGTGTTATTCATCCCAGTTGATGAAAGTGAACATATCATGAAATATGCCGATGCTGATAAAGTAATGCAAGATTATTCACCTGCTCTTACCATTCCCATGCATTACTATGTTAAGGGGGCTAATACTGTGCTAAGTACATTGCAACCGGCTGACATATGGGTGAGAAGTCATAATGATGTGCTTGATATAGCATCACATCGACTTAGCATTACTGAAAATCAATATGCAAAAGAAGGTAGTAAGGTGGCCTTTTTTGGTAATAATTTTACTAGAGAGTAGTGGCTTTTAATATTAAATAGTGTTTAAAACTAAATTGCCAGAAAAAGTATGATACTTCTTTCTGGCAATTTTTTATTTATGGTTTTGAGTTAATTAAAACTTTTTACTAATACGTAGTTGTAATTCTTGAATAATCATTCTCTCATATTCTGGGGCTAGTTCAAGTTCTGCATTCCATTCTTCACGCAAGATACGCTCAAGTTCTTGTGTTTCTTCCCAGATATCAAGTAATTCTTCGTCAGCTAAAGATTTGAGGCGAGATGAGAAGGGCAAATCTTCAATAAAAACTGTCTTTGAGGCCATGGCTTCACCGTTTAGGGATTATTGTTTTATCTGCAAATATCTGAGCTGTTTTTTCTAAGTATAAATGACTTAAGCACATATCATTTAGTATAGCCCGAGATAATGTTAGTGGGGATATATAGCCTTTTTCCCAGTCACTTGTAAAGCAGATGCTTTGGTCAAAAATTTCAATATCTGACACAAAAGCGCGTAAGTCTTGGGTTCTAGGGCCTTTTTTGGTTTGCCTTGTCCAAAAAAATTCTTTTTGTTTAGCAAAGTCTTGCCACAGGCTGATAAATTGCTCTTTTTGCGATGTAGGGCCTACATAATGTAGACAAAATTTTTCACTGATGGCTTGTGTGGTGCGTTCACCCTTTGCTGCATGTATGACATCAATAATTTTCATGCCTTGTGGCATATGTATATTTAGCGCGCTCATAACTTTTTGAGGTGCTAAATATTCACGTAGAGTAATGGCAAACCATTCTGCCTTGCTAGCAACTCCTACAGGTAGAGCACGTCCAAAAGAAATTAATGGTAAGGGGTGGAAACCTTGTGAAAAAGTCATGGGTATTTTAGCGCGTCTTAAACAGCGTTCTAATATGGCTTGTAATTCTAATTGACTAAGGAAAATAGATTTTTCTTCTCTGGTATGCCAGATACGATATTCCACCACTTTTACGGCAAGCTCTGGTGCGATACTTGGGGGCTTGGCCTTACCTTTATTTGGGGTAGGGAGTAAGAGCTTACCTTCAGTGTCATATTTTGGCTTATGGGCTTCTTGGTCACGTTGTGCTAGATTTATGATATTACCAATAGATTGATATGACTCATTGATATCGTCTTGTTTTGGTCTTAGTGCAGATTTATGGGCTTTGGTATCGCAAACCCCGCAAGACTGGCAAGCCTTATATCTACAGTCGAGGGTAATTTTTTCTGTTAAAGCTCGTGCAAGTTCACGCTTAAGATATTCCTTGCTAACTCCGGCTTCTAAATGATCCCAGGCTAGGTCTTGTTCGGGGTCGCGCTGACCAATGTATTCATTGGCATTAAGTCCGCACTCTTGCATAGCTTCTATCCAAGGAGTGAGCGAAAAACCTTCCACCCAAGATGCAAAAATACCACCCTTAAGGTAGGCTTTTTCTACCACTTGCGCTAAACGACGGTCACCACGCGATAAAATACCTTCTAAGTGGCTCATTTGTGGTTCATGCCAACGCATTTTTAAGCATTTGTGTTTTTTAAATGCATCACGCAAGTAATTGATACGAGTTTGCATTTCTTCAAGGCTAATCTGCGCTTCCCATTGAAAAGGTGTAAAGGGCTTTGGTACAAAGGGTGATATGGCCGCTGTAACTTGCAGCCGTGGTGCACCTCTACCAGCAGCATCACGCACCTTGCAGCATATGTCTATAATGGCATCAAGGTCGGCGTAGTCCTCTGTGGGAAGGCCAATCATAAAATAAAGTTTTACTTGCTGCCAGCCATTTTCAATGAGTTTTTGCACGTGCAAAATGAGATCTTCTTCAGTTACGCCTTTATTTATAACATTGCGCAGACGCTGACTACCTGCTTCGGGGGCTAAGGTTGCTCCGGTTCGTCTAATACCAGCCATACGTTGCATAATACTATCATCAATGGAACCAACCCTAAGTGAAGGGAGAGATACAGAAATTTGCTCCTTAGCACAGCGGTCCATGGTATTCATAAAAAGATGCTTGAGGGCAGAAAAGTCGCCTGTGCTTAAAGATAGATATGAAACTTCATCAAAACCAGTATCATTTAAACATTTTTCTAGTAAATTTTGTAAGTTATTAATAGAGCGTTCGCGCACTGGTCTATAAACCATTCCGGCATGGCAAAAGCGACATCCTCTTGTGCAACCGCGTGCAATTTCTAAAGCCAAACGATTGTGTACTGCTCCAATGGGCACAACTTGTTTTACAGGGTATGCGGCTTCATCTAAATTATTAACTATACGTCTTGTGGCCTTGGTATAATCGGAAAACTTTGCTTTAAGCTTACCATCTTTTTCTGTAAACAGTGATGGTACATAAACACCTTGAATGTGACGCACATCTTCTAAAAATTTACTACGTTTGCCATGCTCAGCACGTGCTTTGACCAAGGCTTTGGCAATATCAACAAGGCATTGTTCACCTTCACCAAGAACCATTATATCTACAAAGGGGGCTAGAGGCTCAGCACTCAAAGTTGCCCCGCCGCCCACTATGATAATGGGGTAGGCTTGTAAATCATCACCACGATTATCAGCTCTTAAAGGTATATGAGCTAGGTCTAACATATAAAGAATATTAGTATAGGCTAACTCATGGGTCATGGAAAAGCCTATAGCATGCATCTTGTTGAGTGGGGTATCAGATTCTAAAGTACAAAGTGTTTGATTGTTTTTACATAATATTTCAGCTGTTTCTCTGCATGGGGCCATGACTCGTTCTGCCCACCATTGGGGTTTATCATTGATAATGGCATAGAGAATTTTTTGCCCAAGATATGACATGCCAACTTCATAGGTATCGGGGAAGGCTAGGGCCATACGAAGTTCACATGTTTGTGAGTCTTTGTGTATAGCACCTTCCTCAATACCAATGTAGCGGCTTGGCCTTGGAAGTATAGATAGAAATTCGCGCATAAATCAAATATTAAGCTATATATGCTTAATATTGTATAAATCTAATTTATTTTATTATCTTGCTAGGATCAGCATTGGGGTTTGCACCAAATTGTAATTTGCCCATACCGCCGCTGACTGTTAGGTTGGTAGCAGTTTCTAAGTATTTGTCTTGTAATTCAACTGGGGTATCCTTATAGCGATAGATGAAATTTTTGCTTTCTATGCTGCCACAAAAAGTATTTTCAAAAGGGTAGCCATAGGGCAGGATAAGCATTTGAACTCCACCCTGTTGCATGGGAACTGATTGCAGAGTTGCTACATCATTAACTGTATCTGTTTTTTCATCATACTTACCAATTACAATTTCACCAGTTACTAGCTTAAATAAACGAACGTCATATGCCATGATAATCTCCTTTGCA